>CP133960.1:1577033-1892440 GCA_036251875.1 Orbaceae bacterium lpD02
CCGTCGATGAGCATACTATTCGTCTATTATTAGAGATTGCTGACTTTTCGACTGAAGAAGGGAAAAAGAAGCACCCGAATAGCTCAAAAGTTTACTTTACGCTCGATAAACCTGAGTTACTCACCATCACAGCGTTGTACCATGATATTGCTAAAGGAAGAGCCGGCGACCATTCAGAAATTGGCGCAAAGTTAGTTAAAGAGTTCTGTTTATTACACGATATTGAAAAAAGTGATAGCGAGCTGATCTGCTGGTTGGTTCAAAATCATCTATTGATGTCGGTTACCGCGCAAAGCCGTGATATACAAGATCCCGTCGTAATTAGTGAATTTGTTAACCAAGTTAACAGTAAAAAACGCCTAAAATATCTATTATGTTTAACTGTTGCTGATGTTTGTGCGACCAATGAAACGCTTTGGAATAGTTGGAAACAAAGTCTAATGCGAGAATTATACCTGTCAACCAAACATGTGTTTGATTTAGAAAATCATCAAATTCCCGCACAACGTAGCATTGTAAGGCTGCATAAAAAAGATGCGTTACATCTTCTCATCAAACAAGGCTATCATGAAAAGCTCATTATACAGTTTTGGCAAGATTATCGATTCGACTATTTCTTACGTTATACCGTTGAACAGATTGTTTGGCATGCCAAAAATTTATTAACCCATAATTTATCTGAGCCATTAGTTTTTATTAATGAAAAGCCTTTTCACGGTGGAACTGAAATCTGTATTTACTCACCCGATCGTCCCTATCTTTTTGCAACAGTAAGTAATGAGCTAAGTAAACGTAATTTAACTATTCACGATGCGCTGATTATTACGAATAAAAAAGAGTTCGCCTTAGATACGTTTATTGTGCTAGAACCAAATGGTCAGCTAATTGCCCTTGACCGGCATCACAATATTAAAGAAAGCCTTGAAAAAGCGCTCAAGCAAACGGATTATAAACGCGCAAAAATCAAACCTCTATCATCTAAAATTCGCCACTTTTCAGTGCCAACTCAAGTTAACTTTTTATCAACGCTGAGTGACCGAAAAACCTATATGGAATTAATTGCACTAGATAGACCTGGATTACTTGCACGCGTTGGCGAAGTATTCTCTAATCTAGATATTTCTTTACGCAGTGCTAAAATTGTGACGATTGGCGAACATGTAGAAGATCTATTTGTATTAACCGATAAACATAACCGCGCTCTCGATGCACAAATTTGTCATACACTGAGACAAGAGATTGTTGCGGCAATAGAAAGCATGGATGCTTAAAACAAGTAAAATCAGTACAATTATAGCCAAGGTGCTCAATTATCTATTGTTATAATGTACTTAATATCATGACACTAAAATAAAGTTGAAAAATAAATATGCAATTTTTTACTATCTTATTACCCATCTTTTGTATTTTTATTGTTGGATTTATTGCACAAAAAGCGCTTAGATTCGATGTTGCTAATTTATCAAAAATGTCACTTTATGTATTATCACCATTTTTGGCCTTTAAAACTTTTTATACCCATACACTGACGATCGATTACTTGTATTATATTTTATATATTGTTGCACTTTGCTTTATTTTAATTGGCATTATTTCATTATGGTGTTTAATTGTTAAATATAATATCAAAGAACGCTGCGCAATGATTCTGTGTTCTTGTTTTATGAATAATGGTAATTATGGTACCCCGGTCATTCTAGTTTTTTTTGGTGCAGTAGGCTTTGAACTAGCGGTTATTATGATGGTATTGCAGCAATTTGTTATGAGTACTGTTGGTATTTACTATGCGGCAAAAGGAAGTGACTATCAAGACACCGTTAGCCAAAAAGAGGTCATAATGAAAGTTGTTCGGATGCCTGTCGCTTATGGCGCATTGCTTGGTATTATATTTCAACTGTGCAAAGTTTCGTTAAGCCCTGCTGTCTTAACACCTATCGCAATGATTGGGGACTCATCTATTGTCGTTATCATGATTATTTTAGGTATGCAATTGGCAAAACTAACCGTCAAGCAATTGGAATACTCTAAATTATTCGTCGCACTACTCGTTAGAATGGTTATTTCGCCGATCATCGCTTTAGCCTTAGTCTATTTTATGCCAATTGAGCATATGTATAAGCAAATTCTAATTGTGCTAGCTGCAATGCCCTCAGCGGCAAACACCACGTTGCTGTCAGTACAATTTAATACCAAACCCGAACTGGTATCAAGTGCAACATTCGTTAGCACGATTGTAAGTTTAGTTACATTACCTATTGTGCTTTGGCTAACGGGTGTTCCCACTCCATTTTAAAGCTCGAATATAAAATTGCCGCTCTATATCAGCGACAATTTTACTTTGGAATGTCATCTTAATTTAGAAACCATTGTTTTTATAAACATCATCAGGGTTTTGACCGATGCGGAGGTTTTGATTAAGACCGTCAATCCCCTGCATTTCAGATTCTGTTAACGCAAAATCAAAAATATTAATGTTATCAGCGATGCGCTTAGGGTTACTTGATTTAGGAATTGCAATATAACCATTTTGTATATGCCAACGTAAGGTGACTTGTGCGGGTGACTTCTGGTATTTTTTTGCTAAATCTATCAATAGTTTTTCATCATTAATCTTGCCTCGGCAAAGAGGAGACCAAGCTTCAATCGCAATTTTTTGCTGTTTAAGATATTGGACTAAAACGCTTTGGGTCATATAAGGATGTAACTCAATTTGATTGATCATTGGCTTTATATTCGCCTTGGTTGCTAATAGCTCTAGGTGGGAAATATTAAAATTACATACACCGATTGCTTTAGCTCGCTTTTCTTCATAAATTCGCTCTAACGCTTTCCAGGTTTCAAAAAAGGGATTGCTTAATGGCCAATGAACTAAAAATAGATCGACATAATCCATCTGCAAATCCCGTAATCCCTGATCAAATGCCTTGAGTGTTTGTTCATACCCTTGGTTTTTATTATCAATTTTAGATGTCACAAGATAATCGTGCCGTTTGTAGCCACTATTTTTTAATGCTATCCCTAATTCTCGTTCATTATTATATAACTGCGCAGTATCAAAAGCTCGATAGCCAACCGTCAATGCTTGGCTAATTGCGGTTTCCATCTCGGCTAAATCAGTAATTTTATAGGTTCCAAAGCCTAGTTGTGGTAACTCAACTTGATCGTTTAACTTGATTACTGAAGATTGTAATAATGACATAAAACCCCCTAGCGATTATTAATGAATTGATTTGTATTAATACCTAAATAGAAACACCTTTTTTAAATTTCACACCTTAAGTAAAAGACCAAATATCGTTTTCTATGGCTTAGTGACTTATACTACGTAATAGTACTCCAACTTCGACCATTAACAGATCTATCATTATAGGTTGCTTACCTCTTTTAGGCTGGCTTTTAAATTATTCTAAAATTTACACTACATCGATGAATTCAAGTTTAAATCTATTGCCATTTTTATAACGTACAAAATATCACAATAAAATACCATAACAAAATAATAACCAAAATTACAATAAAGCATTTATTTTTATTGTTTAAAAGCAGTATGATAATAACGTCAAATAACTAATTAGGAGTCAATTATGAAACTTTACTACAGCCCAGGCGCATGCTCATTGACGCAGCATATTCTTCTTTGTATGTCAGGTCTTGAGTTTTCTATTGAGCGAGTCGATCTTAAAACTAAAAAGACAGAACATAATCGTAATTTTTTAGATGTCAATCCTAGAGGTCAAGTCCCAACGCTTGAGTTAGATGATCATGCAATTTTGACTGAGAATATTGCTATCGCTCAGTATATTGCCGATAAAGCACCTAATGCGAAACTTCTTGCACCAATTGGTCATATTGATCGCTACCAAACACTATCGTGGCTAAGCTATGTAGCAACCGAGCTGCATAAGGCATATGGACCACTTTTTAGGTCGCAAGTGCAAGCAGAAAAAGATGAAGCAATTAAAGTATTGGAAGATAAATTCGCTTACCTCGACGCAAGACTAAAACAGCATAAATTTATTGCAACCGATTGTTTCACTATTGCCGATGCCTATCTTTATGTGGTACTGCGCTGGCGTAAAATTATTCCTAATTTACCTGCTTATCCTTCAATTGATCAATTTATGCAACGAATTGATGAAATCCCTGCGGTAAAAAAAGCTCTCGCACAAGAAGCTTAACGGGCTTAGTTAAAAAAGAAGGCGCGCTTGCGCCTTTTTGTTTAATTATCATTGAGCGCGATAATTTTGGGTTTATAGCTAATTGATAATACGGTTCCAACTGAAGAAATAATAATCAATAAAATAGATAACCATTGATAGCCAGATAGTGTTTCATCTAAGAATAGTAATCCTGATAAGGCACCAAGTACCGGAGATAAGCTCATTAAGGTACTAAATGTTAATGCTGGAACCTTTGGCATGGCAATCATATCGAGGGCGTAGGGGATAGCTGAAGCAAGTAAAGCAACCAGTAAAGCTAACGGTAGTACATCTAATGAGAACATTACCTCGCCACTTTGCCATACCCCGATTGGAAATATCACAAATGAAACAATCACGGACCCCAAAGCAACACTCGAAGCTCCTTGCAGTTGCCCTGCTTTACGCCCAAAAACGATGTACATTCCCCAACAACTACCGGCGCAAAGCGCCAATATAACGCCAATTAAATCTAAATCGGTACTGGCATTGTGAATAGGTAGTAACATAACCAAGCCGATAATAGCTATAGCAAGCCAAATAAAATCAATCATTTTTCTTGCCGCAAACATAGCGACAACAATCGGACCTGTAAGCTCGATTGCAACTGCGATCCCAATAGGGATCCGTTTAATTGCGGAATAATAAGATAAATTCATAAAACCTAAAGCGAGGCCATATAATATAATATACTTCCATGCTTGCTTGGAGATAGGCTTACGCCATGGCTTAAAAATAAGCAGTAACATAATTGACGAAAAAACTAATCGCCATCCGGCCATACCCGCAGGACCTAAAATAGGGAATAAATACTTAGCAAGTGATGAACTTCCTTGCACTGATGCCATCGAAATCAAAATGATAACGATTGGTCCAAAACGACTTAACATAGC
Organism: Orbaceae bacterium lpD02; assembly: GCA_036251875.1. Taxonomy (NCBI): domain Bacteria; kingdom Pseudomonadati; phylum Pseudomonadota; class Gammaproteobacteria; order Orbales; family Orbaceae; genus Orbus; species Orbus sturtevantii. Next base: position 1,582,126 of record CP133960.1, read on the forward strand.
TTATTGTTCCGTTTGAATTAATCGCTTTGGTGATATCGAATTATTGAGCCATTGACCGATACCAATAAAGAGCGTTTGCTGATATAACCTAACTAACTGAGTTTGCACTGTCGACTGACTAATTTCGATTGTTCTACCTAATAAAATATCGCGCCCCTGCTCATCGGTTAGCGCTATTTTAGCATGATCTTGCACAGGACTATCAACAGATAATAACAGTGAATCAAGTAGCTCAATATTACTAGCATGTTCTTGAATAAACGATAATGAGACCATTTTATCACTAGGGTAATTTGATACTTGTAACCGACGTAAATAGATAATATGTGCACCGCATCCCAATAACTCGCCAAGATCATCAATAATAGTACGAATATAAGTTCCCTTAGAGCAGTGAATTTCAAGTTCTAATTCATTATTATTAAAAGCAATAAAACGATTTTCATATACAGTAATCGGCCTTGGTTGCCGTTCAATAGTAATTCCTTGTCTGGCATATTCGTAAAGCGGGCGACCTTGATACTTTAAAGCGGAAAACATGGTAGGGATTTGCATAATATCACCTCTAAAGTGAATTAATCCCTGTTCAATATCTGGTTGAATGACCTTAACCAGCTTTTCCGCAATAATTTGTCCGTCTGAATCTGAAGTATCCGTTCTTTGGCCTAAACGTGCAATCACACGATAACGTTTATCCGAATCTAGCAGATATTGTGAAAATTTAGTTGATTCGCCAAAACAAATCGGCAACATTCCGGTTGCAAGAGGATCTAAGGCTCCCGTATGACCCGCTTTTTGGGCATTAAATACTCGTTTTACTTTTTGTAATACGTCATTTGATGTCATACCCGCTGGTTTATCTAACAGTAAAACACCTTGAACATCCCGACCTTTGCGCTTTCTTGCCATTTTATACCCTACGAAATTGTCTTAATAAAAACAAAGAGGCTAATAAATAGCCCCTTTTTTACTATTATACACTTTCATCCTACCACTGGTAACGATATCCAACATTTAATTTCCAAAGTTGTTTAAAATCAGCCCCACGGGATTGGTCAATATCAAAATAGATATTATGTGAATGTTTAACTTGTGCATTAAAGCCTATGCCGTAGTTCCACCAATTACTCCCTAAATCAGTCTTAATCGTCTCATCATTAATTTTTCCTTCTAAATCGCCTGAAAATTCATGGAAATAGTTAGTTTTTAAGTAGACGTTAAATGGATTACTAGATGACTGTGAAAAATCATAACCAATAATCACTCCTGCTTTACCTAATACTGATGAGTAATTATCAAAATTAATTTTTTGTCCATTACTTGCCGTAAAGGTATCACTATCAACATGGCTATATGCTATTTGTGCAGACGGCTGAGTAAACCAACCTGATTTTTGCTCGCCAGCAAAGTAGTATTTATAACCGAGTTCTGCACTTACACCAAAAAGACTACTATCGGTATCACCATTTACAGAGTTATTTTGATTATCTTGTAGGTTAAAATCTTGTTTTTGCCAACCTATCTTAGCAACACCATCGAGATAAAGACCATTAGCATTGGTATATGAGCTATACGCGTTAACATAATATGAATCAATATTTCCATCACCTCTAGCATAGTCTTGGTCACTACGAGTATAACCAAATGCTAGCCCTAAATAAAAATCAGCATTATCATTTAGCATTTTTCTGGTATCTGTACCAACTTGAATACCATAAAATTTTTGGTCAAACGCAGACAATTGACTATTGCCATCAACTTTATTTTTCCCTGCTAGAATTTTTGCCCATAAATCGCCGCCAGATTTTGTACTTCTTAATTCACCCATTCGCTGCAATAAGCTTTGATTTTCATTATAATTCATTAAGTAACCAGCTCGTAAACCATTTATCGCATTATTGGTTGTGAGAGAAAATGAGCCAGGTCTTGTTAACTGCCAATTATTGCCTACTTTTTGCAGACCGTATTGATATGCACCAATATTAGCTAATGTTGGCATGCTAAATATGGCATTCCCTCCTTGCGTAGATATCAACGTCACCCCGTTAGCATCATTAGAACCATTAGTACCAGAATCAAGTACCTCAACCGTATGACTACCTATGGCAGCATTACTATCGGTAATTGACAGTGATGTCCCCACAGTATAATTATTAAATATAAGATAGCCTTGCCCAGCCAGAGAGTTAATTGCTGAGCTATCAGTAATTGTCCATTGGCTACCTGAACCGCCAAAATTAAGATGGATTTGACCCGCTGCTTTACCTAATCCAGGGTCACTATAATTATTCAATTTACCTATGATGTTGGAGTTACTCGATAAAGCTAAATCAACTACTCCGCCTGTATAAGCTTGAATATCGCCATCAATATCAGCTTGACCGTTAACTTGAATCAATCCTGATGCAGATTCCAGTATCGTATTATTACTCGCGATTAAATGGCTGATACCATTAATTTGAATAGTATGGTTCTGCTTCTCAGATACAATTCCTGTACCGTTAGCTATTTGAAGATCTAGCCCATCGCTAAACGATATAGTCGAACTATTAAGGCCTCCTGTGCCCCCATCTTCAACCTTTATACCATAGCTAGCGAGACCATTCATGGTAATGCTTACATTTTTATCAAACTGTAGCGAGGCAACCCCATCAGGGCTCACAACCTGGCTAGAAATACCGTAGCTATTATCACCATGAGAGACAATTGTAACTTGATCTTTAAATCGTCCATTAGATGGAATATTCGATGGGTTAGTCGCTGAGCTATAAGCACGAATACCCATTGAACTAGGGCCAGTAGAGGTGATATCAAGCTTTTTATTAAAAAGCGCATTCCCTTCATTGGCGACATATACGCCAGTACCCGAATTAAGGCTGATATCAATATTACTATTAGAAATAAATGCACCGTCACTTGAGATACGAATTGCCTTAAAACTATTATAATTTCCTGCAAAATTAGAACGGATGCCAAAAGTATCCGTGCTATTTATGGTCAATTGATAAGTATTGCTGGCAACTAAGCCTTCACCTGCAGAGCTAGAATCGATATGGGGGGAAAGGATACCATTTGTTGTAGTGTTTATAAAAACATGATTAGCATCTGCTAAAACAGTCGATGTAGGAAAATTACTATCGGTTAAAGTAATTATTGCTGCATGCAAATTATGTGAGTATAAAGCAGAGACTACAGCTAACGATAGAACTTTATATTTATATTTATATTTCTTTTTCATCATGTTACTTCCTTATTTTATAATATTATTGGTAGTTTTTTACGCAATATAATATAAAACAATATCTTTATCTAGATAATATGTAGGGATATAGGTTGAAATTTACAAAATTATTTAATACTCGAAATTATTAAGATAATGGATAAAAAGAAGAATAAAACTAAATGAGAAGAAAAATATAACCTGAATAAACCGCATTCCAGATTATATTTTGGCTACTTAGTCACCTTTACGGCGATTTTGATCTTTGTTAATGACTTCTGTAACTAAATTTGACATGCGCATTCCTTCAACTAAAGATTCATCGTAAACGAACTTTAATTCAGGAATAATTCTTAATTGCATTGCTTTTCCAACTAATGAACGGATATACCCCGTTGCTTCATCAAGAATTTTTAATCCTTGGGTAACAACATCAGCATCCTTGTCATAAAGGAACGTTACAAAAACTTTAGCATAGGATAAATCTCGAGATAGCTCAACACCCGATACGGTCACCATGCCTAAACGAGGATCTTTTATCTCTCTTTGCAATATTATCGCAATCTCTTTTTGTAGCTCATGACCAACTCGTTGCGGACGACTAAATGATTTTGCCATATAAAAATCCTCCTTTTGATTTAAAAAGCCCTTGTTACAATGCTATGCACTATGTAAGGGCTAAAAAACTAATAACTGATTTTTACTAAATTAAATAGTACGTTTAATTTCGATGGTTTCAAATACTTCAATGGAGTCACCTACGCGGACATCATTGTAATTACGTACGCCAATACCACATTCAATACCATTACGCACTTCATTTACATCATCTTTAAAGCGACGTAATGATTCCAACTCACCTTCGTAAATAACGACATTATCACGTAAGACGCGAATTGGATTATGTCGCTTAACGACACCTTCAGTAACCATACAACCAGCAATTGCGCCAAATTTAGGTGATTTAAATACATCTCGAACGTTAGCAAGGCCAATAATTTGTTGTTTATACTCAGGTGCAAGCATGCCACTCATCGCTTGTTTAACTTCATCAATTAAATCATAAATAACGGAATAGTAGCGTAGGTCAAGATTTTCTGATTCAATAACTTTACGGGCAGACGCATCAGCACGTACGTTAAAACCAAGAATAATTGCATTCGATGCTGCCGCGAGTGAAGCATCTGTTTCGGTGATCCCGCCGACACCAGAACCTATAATTTTGACTTTAACTTCATCAGTTGATAAATTCGTCAATGCATCAGAAATTGCCTCAGTTGAGCCTTGAACGTCGGCTTTAAGCACAATATTTAATTCAGAAACATCGCCATCAGCCATGTTGGTAAACATATTTTCAAGTTTTGCTTTTTGCTGACGAGCAAGTTTAACATCACGGAATTTACCTTGTCGATAAAGTGCGACTTCTCGTGCTTTCTTCTCATCTCGTACAACTGTTGCTTCGTCACCCGCAGATGGAACGCCCGATAGACCTAAGATTTCAACGGGCATAGAAGGACCAGCCTCAATCACCTCTTTACCTAGCTCATTACGCATCGCCCGAATACGACCATATTCAAACCCACAAAGCACAATATCACCTTTATGCAAAGTACCAGACTGAACTAGAACCGTTGCAACAGGGCCGCGGCCTTTATCAAGGAATGATTCAATAACTACGCCACTTGCCATACCTGTATCGATAGCCGTTAGCTCTAATACTTCAGCTTGTAGTAAGATAGCCTCCAGTAATTGGTCAATACCTGTTCCTGCTTTAGCTGATACATGAACAAACTGCGCATCACCACCCCAATCATCTGACATAACGCCGTATTGAGCTAATTCACCCTTAATACGTTCTGGATCGGCATCCATTTTATCGATTTTATTTACTGCCACAACGATCGGAACATTAGCTGCTTTGGCATGCTGAATAGCTTCAATTGTTTGTGGCATTACGCCATCATCCGCGGCAACAACTAAAACGACAAGGTCTGTCGCCTTAGCTCCGCGAGCACGCATCGATGTAAATGCCGCATGGCCAGGAGTATCTAGGAATGTGATATCACCATTTTCGGTTTTAACATGATAAGCACCAATGTGTTGTGTGATACCGCCGGCTTCGCCTGAAGCGACTTTTGCTTTACGAATATAATCAAGTAATGATGTTTTACCATGGTCAACATGTCCCATAATCGTAACAACAGGTGCTCTTGATACTTTTTCTGCGCCAGTATCACGGTCACTCATTAATGATTCTTCTAATTCATTTTCACGGCGTAACACAACTTTATGCCCCATTTCTTCAGCAACAAGCTGAGCAGTTTCTTGATCAATCACCTGATTAATCGTTGCCATCGCGCCCATTTTCATCATAGCTTTAATTACTTCAGAGCCTTTAACCGCCATTTTGTTAGCCAGTTCAGCAACTGTCACCGTTTCACCGATAACAACATCACGGTTAACTGCTTGAGCAGGTTTATTAAAGCCTTGTTGAATAGTACTTTTGCCTTTCTTTTTATGGCCTGTACGAGTAATCGCTCTTACTTCTTCACGTTCCGCTTTACCTTCAGAAAGCTTGCTACCTTTTTTCTGTTTAGCGACTTTACTACCGCGTCCATGAGCTCGACCACTTTCAACTTCACGATCATTATCATCTTCAGCTGCTCTAGCATAAACCGACGTCGTTAGATGATAATCTTCATCTTCAGGGCCACGCTCTGGCTCTGTGCCATCTTTATTATATTGCTCAGCTAACTTTCGAGCTTCCTCAGCCATACGTTTCGCGTCTTCCTCAAGCTTGCGGTGGTTCTCTGCTTCAGCTTTACGTTTAATCTCATTTGCCTCAGCTTCTAAACGCGCTTTCTCTTCGGCTATTTTTTTCGCCTTTGGATCTAAGGCGGCTTCTTTTTCGATCTGTTTTTGCTCTTTTTCGGCATTGGCTTTGGCAATAACTGCTTGCTTTTGCTTCTCTTCTTGCTCTTTTACTTGGCGTTTTTCCTCTTCTTCTTGCTTTTTAGCCTTAGCTTTTGCCTCTAATTGCGCTTTTTCTTCTGCCGCTTTTTGTTCTGCTTCTAAACGCGCTTTTTCCTGTTCGGCAGCTATTTCCACAGGGTCCCGTTTAACAAAGGTTCGTTTTTTACGAACCTCAATTTTGACTTCTTTATTTTTACCACCTGAACCTTGAACATTCAAAGTAGAGTGTGTTTTACGCTGCACTGTCAACTTTGTTGGCCCTTTTTGTGGATTCAAATGCGCAAGTAACGCCTCTTTTTCTTTCTGGCTAACAAAATCTGATGCATTTTTTTCTATACCTGCATCGGCAAACTGCTGCAACAGGGTGTCAACTGGAGTCTTGATCTCTTGCGCTAGGGTTTCTATTGATACTTTAGTCATGTGTTACTATCCCTTCCTGTTACGTTTAATTATTCATTTGCAAACCAACAAATATTTCGAGCTTTCATTATTAACTCACCAGCTTGTTCATTTGTCAGCCCTTCAATATTTAGCAAATCATCAGTTCCTTGCTCGGCAAGATCTTCTAACGTAATAATATCATGAGCTGCGAGTTGATAAGCTAGCTCCTGTGTCATTCCCGCTAATCCCAATAAATCAGCTGCGGGTTGCTTATTGCTACTATTGGCTAGAGCTAAGGTTGTTAAAGCCCCTTTTGCACGGCTTCTTAAGGCATCAACGAGCTCTTCATCTAATGCTTCGATTTCTAACAACTCATCTACAGGAACATAAGCAAGCTCCTCTAAATTAGTAAATCCTTCTTCAACCAATAATGTAGCTAAGTCTTCTTCTATATCAAGATGCTTCATCAAACTTTTAATAGCTGAGAACGATTCCGCATGGTGTTTTTCTTGTAGCGCATCCGTTGTCATTACATTTAGCGTCCACGCGGTGAGCTGTGAAGCTAAGCGAATATTTTGTCCATTACGACCAATAGCCTGCGGTAAGTTATCTTCATGCACCGCGATATCCATAGTATGTTTATCTTCATCAACAACGATTGAAACAACATCAGCCGGAGCCATGGCATTAATAACATATTGAGCTGGATTATCATCCCATAAAACAATATCGATTCTTTCGCCACCAAATTCGTTAGAAACAGCTTGAACCCGTGCTCCTCGCATACCAACACATGCACCAACTGGATCAATTCGGCGGTCATTACTTTTTACAGCAATTTTTGCTCTCGACCCCGGATCACGAGCAACACCTTTAATATCGATCATCTCTTCGCCAATTTCTGGCACTTCTATACGGAATAATTCTTCCATCATTTGCGGATTTGAGCGGCTAATATAAAGCTGAGCAGGCTTATTTTCGCTCTCGACAATATACAAAATCCCACGAACGCGATCACCTATACGAAAGTTTTCACGAGGTAGCATATCCTCACGCGCCATCATTGCATCAGCGTTATTTCCTAAATCTAAAATAACGCTATCTCTATTGGTCTTTTTAACAATACCTGTAACAATTTCGCCAATACGATGACGAAACATGTTAATAACCATCGCACGTTCTGCTTCGCGTACTTTTTGTACGATTACTTGTTTCGCAGTTTGGGTGGTGATTCGATCAAATGTAACTGATTCGATTTGTTCTTCAACATAATCGCCTAAGTTCTTTGATGGGTCGTCATATTGCGCGGCATCTAATGTTATTTCACGGTATGGCTGTGTCACTTCATTGACCACCAACCAGCGACGAAATGTATCATAATCACCTGTTTTATGATCAATTTTAACAACAACGTCAATATCTTGCCCATGTCTTTTCTTTTTTGTTGCCGTTGCCAACGCAGACTCTAAAGCTTCAAAAATTTTATCTCGTGATAAGGCTTTTTCATTAGATACTGCTTCAACAACCGCTAAAATTTCTTTATTCATCCTATGCTACCTTTTCAATTTAGTCTAAAATTTAGGCACAATATTGGCTTTTTGAATATTACTTAAAGCAAATATTTCGTCTTTACCTTCAATAATAAGTGTGATCATTTCGTTATCATCTATTGCTTTAATAATTCCTTTCCAATTTCGCCTATTCGCAATAGCAATACGTAATGAAATTGAGATCTCTTCACCGATAAAACGACGATAGTGCTCAAGCGTAAACAATGGTCTATCCATTCCAGGAGACGATACCTCTAAGCTATAGGCTGTTGTAATCGGATCTTCGACATCTAATACCGCACTAACTTGACGACTGACATCTGCACAATCATCAACTGTTATACCATTATCACTATCAATATAAATTCGTAATACCGGATTACGGCTTCTAACATATTCAACGCCGATAAGCTCAAATCCTAGCGCCATAATAGGAGCGCGAATGATATCGTCTAACCGTTGTTCTAAACTAGCCAAATAAACCTCCGTAGCATAAACAAAATAAAAAAGGGCATATAGCCCAGCTTATTGTTTGATTAATTAAACGTAAATACACTTCAATAAGCGCAAAAAAACCCCGACGAGCGAGGCTACATTTAAAATCCTGTAATGAAGCCACTTTGCTGAATTAACTATGAAGTATCGTGAGTAGAAAATTCAAGTGGTTGCGGGGGCTGGATTTGAACCAACGACCTTCGGGTTATGAGCCCGACGAGCTACCAAGCTGCTCCACCCCGCTTTAGATGAACAAGGATTATACGCATTCCCATTAAAAATGCAAATATTAATTTTGATAAATTTGAGCTAACACAATTTATTTCTATAATAGATTATTTTGAATTTACTAGACTTAAAATATTTAAAATTGCAGTTTTCGCCTGATGGCTATTTTTCCAACACGTCGAGCCTGATAATAGTGCTCCCTGGGATAAAATATCATCTAATGTCGTTTGTTTAAGTTTGTCGAAAGAATCCAATTCCATCTGCTCTAAACGCTCGATTATTTTAGCACCAACATATTTTAAGTTAATTAGCTGATTATATTCTGATTGAGAAAATGCCATAACAAAACCTATACCGTAATTTTAATTAGACTAGCTTATATAAGAGTTTAAAATATAGCGTTTAGCAAGTGTAGAGCATAATGTGTGCACTAATGATATTTGGCTATCTAGTGCTTTAAATATACAATGACGATCAATCGATATTGAATTGGTGCCGTGAGCGGGACTTGAACCCGCATGCCCTAGAGCACTACCCCCTCAAGATAGCGTGTCTACCAATTTCACCACCACGGCAGCAAGAAGTAATTATTCAGGAATGTCAGATGTAGGATTAGCAGACTCAACTGGCGTTATTGTCGTTGTAGCTGACTCACTATTATTTGTCTGGTTTAAATCTGCCGTTTCTGTTGGGGAACTTGACGTGCTCGGTTCTTCCAAGTTCCAAAAGCCATCATTGCTTGCTTTTTTGCTACCAATATTGGATAAAGCAATGCTGATAATAAAAAATACAACACCTAAGATTGTTGTTGTGCGGGTCAAAAAATTACCTGTGCCAGCTGATCCGAATAAAGTTCCAGAAGCGCCCGCACCAAATGATGCACCCATGTCTGCGCCTTTACCTTTTTGGATTAAAACTAACCCGATGATGGCAATTGCAACGATAAGAAAAACAATAATAAGGAGTTCGTACATTTTAACCTACAGTTAATTCAATTGTTCTTTCATTGATTATAAAATATTTTAATATAAAAGAAAAATAAAAACATTGATGGCGAATATTATCGAAACCTGAGCCAACAAGCAAGTAGATTTTAGCATTTTATTAAAATGAGAGTAAACAATAGTACGCATTAAGGTCATAAATAAGTATAATGTCGCCATTTTTATTAAGTGATAAATACAAAATATGAAATTTATTATTAAGTTATTCCCTGAGATCACAATTAAAAGTGAATCGGTTCGTTTACGTTTTATTAAAATTTTAACCAGTAATATTCGTAATATCCTCAAATACCATACTGATGTAGCCGTTATTAGACATTGGGATTTTATTGAAGTACGACCTAGAGTCAAAAATAGCGATGCTAAAATTCTCGATTTGCTTTCGCGCATTCCAGGCATTCACCATATTTTAGCTGTAGATGAGCTTACTTTTACTGATATTCATGATATTTATGAAAAATCTCGTGATTATTTTGCGTCAATTATTGAAGGCCAAACATTTTGTGTCAGAGTCAAGCGTAGAGGAAAACATAACTTTACCTCTATAGAAGTAGAACGCTACGTCGGAGGGGGACTAAATCAGTATGTACCGAGTGCAAAAGTTAAGCTCACTAAACCAGATATCACCGTTAATCTAGAAATTGATCAAGATAAACTATTACTAGTCAAAGGTCGCTACGCAGGTATTGGCGGCTTTCCTATTGGCACACAAGAAGATGTTTTGTCGCTTATTTCTGGCGGATTTGACTCAGGTGTATCAAGTTACATGCTGATGCGTCGAGGATCTCGAGTGCACTATTGCTTCTTTAATTTAGGAGGCGCCTCACATGAAATCGGCGTAAAACAAATGGCGCATTATTTATGGGATCGTTTCAGTAGTTCACATAAAGTACGTTTTGTTGCCATTGATTTTTCACATGTTGTGGGTGAAATTTTAGAAAAAATTGATGATGGACAGATGGGGGTTGTACTGAAACGAATGATGGTAAGAGCCGCCTCACATATAGCCGAAAAATATGGCGTACAAGCATTAGTCACAGGCGAAGCCTTAGGACAAGTTTCAAGCCAAACTTTAACTAATCTACGGTTAATCGATAACGCTACTGATACTTTGATTTTACGACCATTAATCGCTCATGATAAAGAGCATATTATCAAACTGGCAAGGCAAATTGGGACTGAAGATATTGCCAAAACAATGCCAGAATTTTGTGGTGTAATCTCAAAAAGTCCAACGGTAAAAGCCGTAAAAGAAAAAATTGAAGCGGAAGAAATAAATTTTGATTTTACTATCCTAGACAAAGCAATTAACGAAGCGAAAAATATTGATATCAGAGAAATCGCCAAACAAACTAGTACAAAAATTCAAGAAGTAGAAACTGTTTCTGAATTTAATAGCACGGATACGATCATCGATATCCGCTCACCCGACGAGCAAGAAGATAATCCATTAATAATGGCGGGCATAGAAATAATCTCACTACCATTTTATAAATTAAGTAGCGAATTTGCTAGTTTGAATCAGAATAAGCAATATTTACTCTATTGCGATAGAGGTGTAATGAGTAAGCTACAAGCATTATACTTAATTGAGCAAGGCTTTAATAATATTAAGGTATATAAATATCTAAAGGCCCAGTAGTCATTAGCAATTAGGACTTAATATGAAATAAAGCAGGGGGATGCCTATATTGATCCCCTTATCTAAAAGAATAGCAATAACCTAATTTGCGTAGCTGGTAATTCCGTTAGGTAGAATTAACTGACTAGCAACTTCGGCCGCTTTTGAATTACCGACTAAAACCGCAATAATTTTTAACGCAAAATCGATCGAAGTTGCAGGCCCTTGGCTGGTAATTAATCGATGCGCTTCATCATAATAAACACGCTCATCACTCCAATATTTAAACGATGATTTTGTTGTTGGATAACCGGTCATAGTCGCATGAGGAAATAAATTATGATATTGCAAAACCATTGCTGGCGTCGCACAGATAGCTGCAATAAGCTGACCTTGTTCATATGTTCGCCGCAATTTTTCAATAACTTGCTTCGAATCTCGAAAATTTTCTGCCCCTTTTACGCCACCAGGTAATATCACCACATCAAACTGGTGATCACTAACTTGAGCAAAAGACTTCTGTGCTAAAATAACGACACCGCGAGAGCACATAACCTCTCGCTCTTGAGTAATGCTTGCGTAAGTAACCTCAATACCTGCACGGGTTAGTAAATCTATAGTGGTTACTGCTTCGGTTTCTTCACAGTCTTCTGAAAGCAAGATTAAAGCTTTTGACACAAAAACCCCCTTTATCGAATCGCATTAATGACTATGTGTATAGCTTATTATAAATAATTAAGCTAAACCATGTTATCCCTCACAATTATCATGATTATGAGGGATAAAATTAGTTACTTTTTATTCTATCAATTCTAGCGCCAAGCCCTCGAAGTTTTTCTTCAATCATCTCATAGCCACGATCAATATGGTAAATACGATCGATAAACGTGGTACCTTTAGCAATACAACCCGCTAAAACAAGACTTGCCGATGCGCGTAGATCAGTAGCCATAACTTCTGTGCCTGTAAGCTGCTCTACGCCTGTAGTTATCAATGTATGACCTTCAATCTCAGCTTTTGCGCCCATTCTAATTAGTTCAGGAATATGCATAAAGCGGTTCTCAAATATGGTCTCTTTAATAATGCCGGTACCTTCAGCAACAATATTAAGCAATGAAAACTGTGCTTGCATATCGGTAGGAAACCCAGGGTGAGGGGCGGTATTAATATTGACAGCTTTAGCCCGTTTACCCTGCATATCAATACTGATCCAATCTTTTCCTGTTTCTATTACCGCACCTGCATCGCGTAGCTTTGCAATAACTGCATCGAGCATGCTTGGATCGGTATTACGACACAAAATTTTACCTTTTGAAATTGCCGCCGCAACCAAGTAAGTACCTGTTTCTATGCGATCAGGCAAAATTTTATGGACACCACCACCAAGCTTATCAACACCTTCTATTACTATGTGATCTGTACCTGCTCCCGTTATTTTAGCACCGAGTATATTTAAAAATTTAGCTGTATCAATAATTTCAGGTTCACAGGCGGCATTTTCAATGATCGTTGTGCCTTCGGCTAATGTTGCCGCGGTCATGATTGTGACAGTTGCTCCAACACTCACTTTATCCATCACAATATGAGCACCTTTAAGTCGTCCGTCTACTGTCGCTTTAACATAGCCTTCATCAAGAGTAATCGTCGCGCCAAGTTTTTGTAGCCCTGAAATGTGTAAATCAACCGGTCTTGCTCCTATTGCACAGCCACCAGGCAATGAGACTTGCCCTTGACCGAAACGCGCAACTAACGGCCCAAGCGCCCAAATTGAAGCCCGCATTGTTTTGACCAGCTCATAAGGGGCACAGAAGTTATTAACTTGACTCGCGTCAAGGTTAATAGTGCCATTACGTTTGATGTTAACACCTAAACGCTCTAACAATTCAAGTGTAGTATCAATATCCTTCAATCTTGGGACATTTTTAATTTCCACTGGTTTTTCAGCCAATAACGCAGCGAATAAAATAGGCAATGCTGCATTTTTAGCCCCAGAAATAGTGACTTCACCGCTAAGCTTAGTCGGCCCTACAATTTTAAACTTTTCCATAAAAAAATGATCTCAATACACTCTCTAAAATTTAATCTCATTATAAAGATAATCATTTAAGAAGTAAGTAGTTATTAGTAAAAATTAACTAATTATTTAATTTTCCAGTATAAAAATATCTATTATGTCAATTACAGTTTAAAATTACGCGCTGAATTTAGATGAGAGATTTTTACTGACCGTGATTATTTCACAAAAAAATGCTAGGATAAAAACTATTAAGCAATGAGCGGCGCAATTTAAGGAAAAACTATGTTTGATAATTTAGCTAAAGCAGGTAAATATCTTGGCCAAGCGGCTAAATTGATGATCGGGATCCCTGATTATGATACCTATGTCCAGCATATTAAGTTAACCCACCCAGAACAGATACCAATGACCTATGAAGCGTTTTTTAAAGAACGACAAGAAGCTAAATATAGCGGCAAAGGTGGATTTAAATGTTGCTAATTTCTATTGATGTAAACAAAGGCTGCCAATGACACAATCATCACCACTTCCCGTCACCATTTTAACTGGCTTTTTAGGTTCAGGTAAAACAACGCTTATAAATTATCTACTAAACCATAATCAAAATGAAAAAATTCTTATCATTGAAAATGAGTTTGGGGCTGTTAATGTTGATAGTGGATTACTCAAAAAAGATGCCAACATAGAAATTATAGAAATGACTAACGGTTGTATTTGTTGCAGTGTACAGGGAGAACTTACCCAAGCATTACATCAGTTACACCAAAAACGGATGAGTGGCGCAATCGAGTATGATCGCTTAATTATTGAAACAACGGGTCTTGCTGATCCTGCACCAATTGTGCAGACTTTTTTTATCGACGAGCTTATTCGCGAGACAATCCAACTTGATGCTGTCATTACTCTAGTCGATAGTGAACATATTTTAAAACAGTTAAATGAGCATCGTGTAGCCCATCTACAGCTTGGGTTTGCTGATCGGATTATTCTGACTAAAACCGATCGCATTAGTGAGGAACAAAAACAAACGGTCGTAGAGAGAATTCATCGAATTAATAATAAAGCGATTATCTTTGCGGCAATCAAAGGGCAAATAGCCAAACAGCAGTGGCTAGATATTCACGCTTTTGATTTAAATGATGAGCTTGAAGTAAGTAAAGGATTCTTTGTAATAAGTAGCATAAAACCACTTACACCTGAAGATTTTAGGCCAATTAGTACCGATAATAACGCAAAGCAATCATGGAATGATGATATTTGTTCCTATGTTTTTGAAGCGGGCGAACTGGATTTAAAGAAAATCGGCCGCTTTACTGAACAGCTAATCGAGCAATATGGTAATGATATGCTACGTTACAAAGGTGTTTTAGCAATACAAGACCAACCACAACGTTTAATCGTACAAGGTGTACATAAGGTGGTTGGATTTGATTACGGTTCGGTTTGGGATGACGAAAGCGAACGAATATCAAGAATGGTCATTATTAGCCGTAAGCTACCTTTTGATGAACTCAAGCTAGCCTTTTTAGCTACAGTTGCCTGCAAATAACAAGCTCATTACTAGCATCTAGATTGACAGCTAAAAATAAAGCGGGCTACTCCACCCGCTTTAACCAAAAGGATAAACTGGTAATACTTCGATTATAATCCAAGTAATTTTCGTTCTAGTTTCCATTGTGCTGAGGTATAAGTTTTAATGGATAGTGCATGGATACGATTATCAGCAATATATTCCGCTAACGGAGCATATACCGCTTGCTGTTTTTTTACTCTGCTTAAATCAGCAAATATATCACCGACGGCAATAACTTGAAAATGACTACCATCCTCGCTTATCGCATAAACTTCATCTAACATCAATGATGACTTTAATTTTTGTTCAATTTCTTTTTTATCCATACCATTACCATCATCTGCAACTAAACCAAAATAACTGGATCTAAATCATAAAGCTCAATCAATGTTTTGAGCTGTAACGAAATACCCGTTAACTTGGTTTGATATTTAATACATAAATAAGTTAATAACGCTAAACCTGATGAGTCGACTCTATTGAGTTGTGCCACATCAATATTATGAATGTCCGTTAATAGCTGTGAATGTTGCGACCAGATTTGCGCAAGAGAATTACAATCAAGAACACCCTCTAGATACAATGTACTTGCTTGCTTTTGCACACTAATCGAAGTCAACATAATCATTCCTTATCACTATTTTTTACTATCAATTAATTTGGCTGTACTGCATCTGGATCAATTTTTTGGCTAGCTAAAGACTGTAGTTGTTTAGTCAAACCATCAATACCATTGACTCTAAGAGTTGTTGCCCATTCGCCCTGCTTTGTGGTGATCATGCTAATGCCTTCGGCGATTAGATCATACGCTTTCCATTCCCCTGATACAGTATTTTTGCGCCATTGGAAATCAAGACGAATAGGTTGTTGTCCTGAGTCTGGATTAATTAGCAATACACGAATAGAGATAAGATTTTTGCCAGTTAGGTCTTTTTCACCTTCAATTTGGTACTGTTGACCTTTATACATCGATAATGCTTGTGCAAAAGCTTGCACTAAGTAATTTTCAAACGCGGCGAAATAAGCATCACGCTGAGCGGGAGTTGCTGATTTATAATAACTACCTAAAACTAACGCACCGGCATATTTAACCTGAATATAAGGCAATAGATCTTGTTTAACAATATCGCGTAATATTTCAGGATTCCCCTTAATCTGCGCTGCTTGGCTGTTAATTGAACTAAAAATTTCATCCGCAGCAACCCGCATTTGCTGATATGGGCTTTGGTTGTCACTTTCTGCTGCCATTGAGAACGGTGCAAAAAATAATACGAAAACCAGCAACACTTTTTTAAACATAATGAACTCCTTGTTATTCAATCTGCTATTTTTCAGTTTTATTTGTTTGCTCAGATGATCCTGAACTATACAAAAACTGACCAATTAAATCTTCAAGCACAACCGCCGGTTTAGTATTATGAACGATAAAACCTTGCTCGAAGTATTTAGGTAACTCAATAACCGCGTTATTTTGATGTATTGTACCACTTTGCCGCGCATCTTCTGCGTCAATATCATCAATTAAATCATTCTCAAGACCCATCGCAACGTCAATAAATTGCTCACCAAGCAAACCCGATGTTTTAATCGATAAACCACTACTGCTTGGAATTTCATTGTACTGCGAATTAATATCAATCGTCACATAAGGTTTGTAGTTATCTAATGTGATATTAGAAATTCGACCGATTACAACACCACCAATTTTAACTGGCGAGCGAGCTTTAAGTCCGCCGACATTATCAAATATAGCATAAATACGATAAGTTGAATTATTTGTAAATGTTGTTGAATCCGTGACCCTAAAACAGAGAAAGAGTATCGAACAAATAGCAATAACCATAAATAATCCAACGGTAATTTCAACTTTACGATTCATGTTTACATGACCTCAATTACTAAACATTAATGCGGTTAGAATAAAATCCAACCCTAAAATAGCGAGCGATGAATAAACAACAGTACTCGTTGTTGCTTTACTAATGCCTTCTGATGTTGGAGTACAATCATAACCGTTAAAAAGTGCAATCCACGTTGCCGCAATGGCAAAAATGAAACTTTTAATAAAACAGTTAACCACATCATGCCACCAATCCACATTACTTTGAATTGATGACCAGAAAAATCCTGAGTCGATTCCCTTCCAATCAACACCCACAATTTCACCGCCTAAAATACCTATGGCGATAAAGATCGCAGTTAAAAATGGCATACAAAAAAAGCCGGCCCAAAAACGAGGCGCTATAATGCGTCTTAAAGGATCGACCGCCATCATCTCCATGCTCGATAGCTGCTCGGTAGCTTTCATTAAACCAATTTCAGCCGTTAATGCTGATCCAGCGCGCCCAGCAAATAAAAGCCCAGCAACAACCGGTCCTAACTCCCGCAATAAAGCTAACGATACCAGCATACCAAGGCTTGCCTCAGCACTAAACATGGTTAAAATAAAATAACCTTGTAGGCCTAACACCATGCCAATAAATAGCCCTGAGACCATAATGATAGTGAGTGATTGTACCCCAATAAAATAAAATTGCTTAACCCAAAGAGGAAACTGTTTTTTAAACTGAGGTTTACCAATTAATGCGCCAAATAACATCATTCCTGAACGGCCAAGCATGGAGATAAAATTGCAACCCCATTGCCCCATTTTAGCAAGTATATTTAACATCAATTATTACCTCGACTTAGATCCACTTTGTAATCATCAGCTGGATAATGAAATGGCACAGGACCATCAGCGAGCCCTTCTAGAAATTGTTTTACCCGCATATCATCGTTGCTGCGTAGCTCTTCAGCCGTTCCACCAGCAATAATGTGCTGCTCTGCGACAATATAAGCAAAGTCAGCAATACTAAGCACTTCATTAACATCGTGTGATACAACAATGCAGGTTAATCCTAATGATTGATTAAGTTCGGAAATAAGCTTAACAATTACGCCCATAGAGATCGGATCTTGCCCTGCAAATGGCTCATCAAACATAATCAGTTCAGGATCAAGCGCGATTGCGCGCGCTAGAGCTGCGCGCCTTGCCATACCACCAGAAAGTTCTGAGGGCATCATATTGGCGGCACCTCGAAGTCCAACCGATTGTAGCTTCATTAAGACTAAATTATGCAAGATTGGTTCGGGTAAATTTAGATGCTCGCGCAATGGGTACGCTACATTATCGAATACCGATAAATCCGTAAAAAGCGCACCTGATTGAAATAGCATACTTATGCGTTTACGCACTTCATACAAACGAGAGCGAGAGAGTTCGGGAATATTCTCACCATCAAATAGAATTTGCCCAGATTGCGGTTTTAATTGCCCGCCGATTAACCTTAATAGTGTCGTTTTACCGATTCCAGAAGGTCCCATAATCGCGGTAATTTTTCCTTTCGGCACCGATAAGCTCATATTTTTATAAATAGGCCTTGTACCACGATAAAACGACATATCATGGACTTCAACCAGATTATCCGCTTGTGATGAGTTGATTGTAGATATTGTCATCGATTGAACTCGTAATAAAAAATCATCATTAATATGCGATAGCCATATTCTACCCGATATTTAACTATTATGAAAATAGAGAAATTTTTAATATCTATTCATAGTGTTATCAATTGTTAACGCCCAACCATCAATTCCCTGTTTGAGGCTATAAATCAAGTGTTCATCAAAACCATTATAAATCAAAAAACTCGCAACATTTACACTGCGTATCCCATGATGACAATAAATAACAATTATTTTATCATCAGGAATACGATCAAGATAAAGCGGGATATGACTCATTGCTATATGGTTTGCCCCATCAATTGAACAAATATCAACTTCATTATCCTCACGTACATCAAGTAAAAAAATATCATTGGTATCGGCTTTGAGCTTATCTGCTAACTCTTTACTCGTAATCTCTTGAATATTCATAATATTATTACCGTTCACCAGAGTGTTTTAAATAAAAGCTAGGAGGACATTATTCATATAACGCCACCACTAGTGTTTGTTTTAATTGATGATAATATAAAATTTATAACTCTAACGCTTTAGTAATTTTTTCATATAAATCACGCGATAAATTATCAAGTTGTAATAATTGTGTAAGCGCTTGACGCATTAATTCTGCGCGTTTTTCATCGTAGCGTTTTAGGCGAATCAATGGATCAATCAGCCTTGATGCAACTTGTGGATTTTTCTGATTAAGCTCTGTTAAAATTTCCACTAAAAAAAAGTAACCACTGCCATTAATCGCATGAAATAACGCGGGATTGTTATTAACAAAAGCACCAATTAACGAACGGATTCTATTGGGATTATTTAAGGAAAAAGAGCGGTGAGTTAATAGTGCTTTTACTCTCGCCAAGGTATCTTTTTGTGGACTGGTTGCTTGCAATGTAAACCATTTATCCATTACTAAACCATCTTGATTCCAACGGCAATCAAAATCGCTTAATAGCCTATCTTTACACGGCAA
This sequence comes from Orbaceae bacterium lpD02, assembly GCA_036251875.1. Taxonomy (NCBI): domain Bacteria; kingdom Pseudomonadati; phylum Pseudomonadota; class Gammaproteobacteria; order Orbales; family Orbaceae; genus Orbus; species Orbus sturtevantii. Next base: position 1,601,656 of record CP133960.1, read on the forward strand.
TTGCGCTTTAACTGCAGCATTTAAAGCCGCTAAGCTATCAGTCATATTATCGGCTTGTTGATATTGTTCATTAATAAGTTTATCAACAACATGTATTTGACTTGTAAATGCCAATATCTGTAGACAGGTATTTTTTAAGGCGCGTTTAGCAATATCGACATGGTCAATTTGATACAATGCGGTGGTATTGTGCCGATACACTGCTAAAAGTTCATCAAACATGTCATTAGCAAACGTAGTGAGTAACCACTCACGAACAACATGAATCGAATCAGGATCGACCACCTTAAATTGGTTAGCTATTTCATTTTCAGAAGGCAATGTAAGAATTTGCGCCATTAATGCAGGATCTAATGAAGGTGATAATAATACCGAGCGAAAAGCATCAATAACCGATTCGGGTAACATCATCGGCTTAGCTTGTTGGTGATTGCTCACATTTATCGCAATATATTTTGCTAATAATATTTGAGCTGAATCATAACGATTAAAAGCGTCAGTCGCATATTGCATCAAAAAGATTAGTTCACTATCTTGATAGTCGTAATGCAGCTTAACTGGAGCCGAAAAATCACGTAGCAAAGCAATAATTGGTCTCTCGCTCACGTTATCGAATAAAAATACCTCTTTATCGTTGTGGATATTAAGCACCTGATGAATCGCATTTGCTTGGTATTGCAGTGGGATCACCTTGCCATCGCGTTTATATAGTTCAATATTAAGTGGAATATGTAATGGTTGTTTATCTTTTTGATCTTGAGTTGCTGGTGTTAATTGTTTTATCGTTAAGCGATACAACTGTCTATCGGCATCATAATCGTCGTTAATTGTCAATTCAGGCGTACCTGACTGGCTATACCACAATTTAAAATGTGACAAGTCTATTGCCGATGCATCTTGCATCGCTTTAACAAAATCGTCGCATGTTGCTGCGCTACCGTCATGCCGTTGAAAGTATAGCGCCATGCCAGCTTGAAATTTTTCCTCGCCTAACAAAGTATGTATCATACGAATAACTTCCGCGCCTTTCTCATAGACGGTCACCGTATAAAAATTATTCATTTCAATTACTTGCTCTGGCCGAATAGGGTGAGCCATTGGGCTTGCATCTTCGGTAAATTGAACAGCGCGTAGAATTTTGACATCATCAATTCGTTTCACCGCCCTAGAACCAAGATCGGCACTGAATTCTTGGTCACGAAAAACCGTCAACCCTTCTTTAAGGCTAAGTTGGAACCAGTCTTGGCAAGTAACTCGATTCCCCGTCCAATTATGAAAATATTCATGACCAATCACCGCTTCAATCGCTAAATAATCATCATCAGTTGCCGTTTCTGGCTTAGCTAAGACGTATTTTGAGTTAAAAATATTAAGACCTTTATTTTCCATCGCGCCCATATTAAAGAAATCAACGGCAACAATCATAAAAATATCCAGATCATATTCTAAATTAAAACGGCTCTCATCCCAGCGCATCGAATTTTTAAGGCAAGTCATTGCCCATTCACTTCGATCTAGATTTCCTTTATCAACATAAATTTCTAATGCAACTTGCCTATTTGAACGGGTGATAAATTTATCCTTTAGTACATCAAAATCACCAGCGACTAAAGCAAACAAGTAACATGGCTTAGGGAATGGATCTTGCCACTGCACCCAATGACGCTCGTTATCGAGCTGCCCTTTAGCAATGCGATTTCCATTAGAAAGCAAATAAGGATATTGATTTTTATTAGCAGTAATACGGGTGCTAAACCTAGCAAGAACATCTGGGCGATCTAAGTAGTAAGTGATATGCCTAAAACCTTCTGCTTCACATTGAGTACATAGCGCATCACCTGACACATAGAGACCTTCCAACGCAGTATTATCAATGGGCTTAATTTCATTAATAATCGTTAATACAAACTGATCTGGTACAGAATAAATTTCAAGCCCAGTTGCAGTTAACTTATAATCTTGCCAAGGAATATCATCAATATTTATTGCTATAAGCTTAAGTGCTTCGCCATCAAGCACCAGTTTAGTTACCAAGGCATTTTTTTTAATTACATGGCTTCTGGCCACAACCGTTGTTATTTCAGGTGATAAGTCAAAATCAAGATCAATATCGGTTATAGTAAAATCAGGTTTAACATAATCTAAACGATACTTAGCAATAGGTTGATTTGAGTTCATAGTGTACCTGTTATTAAAAAGAGTTATTTAAGCGGATTAAAAAAGAATAGAGTAATAGTATACGAAATCACAATAATCATCATTAAATAATATACCCCTTAATTTTTATTCTGCTATAATCGATAGACTTTTTTATGCAAATACAATTAATCGATTTACATGCTGTCACCAATCTTAACATCGCTTTTAGATACCGATGCTTATAAACTACATATGCAACAAGCCGTTTTTCATCATTACCCCGATGTAATGGTTGTAGCTGAATTTCGTTGCCGTAATCAAGAACAGCTTGGTCAATATATTGATGAAATCAAATATCAAATTAATTTAATGCAGTCATTGCAGTTGACTGACGATGAATTTAGCTATTTGCAATCACTCCCCTATTTCAAGACGGATTACCTCATTTGGTTAAAAAATTGGCATTATAATAGCCGTTTAGTCACAATAACCAATCAAGAGGGGCAATTATATATTCGCATCGAAGGGAAGTGGGTTGATGTTATCTTGTGGGAAGTACCATTACTGGCAGTTATTAGCGAAGTTGTTCATCGAGCTCGTACACCTAACATTGGGGTTAATGAGGCCATTTTACATTTAAAAAATAAATTAGTACGCTTTGCTGAAAATAGCAAATCACATGACATGTCCCAGTTCAATTTAATGGATTTTGGTACGCGTAGGCGTTACTCCTTCGCAGTACAAAAAGCAGTTGTCAGCTATTTAAAAGATAATTTTCCCAACTTTAATAGCACCAGCAACTATTTACTCGCTTATCAGTTTGGACTAAAACCAGTCGGAACTCAAGCTCACGAATGGTTTCAAGCTCATCAACGTCTAGTTAAAAATCTTGCTGATTGCCAAAATAAGGCCCTGCAAGTCTGGCTAGATGAATACCCAAATGATCTCGATATTGCATTAACTGATTGTATTACGATGGATGCTTTCTTAAATGATTTTGACCTAGCTTTAGCATCTAAATACCAAGGACTTCGCCACGACTCTGGCGATCCTATTGAATGGGGTGAAAAAGCGCTCGCGCATTATCAAAATCTAGGTGTCGATCCTAAAACCAAATTATTGGTTTTTTCTGATAGTCTAAATTTTGATAGAGCGATTAAGATTTATTGCCATTTCTATAACCGCGTTAGATTATCATTTGGCATGGGTGGTCACTTAGCTTGTGATATACCAACAACAGCCGTATCAAATACTAAATCTCTCAACATAGTAATAAAACTAGTTGAATGCAATGGTCAATCTGTTGCAAAATTATCGGATAGTCCTGGCAAAACTATCTCACAAGATATTGTATTTATTGAAGAGTTAAAAAGAACATTTAATGTTACCAATAATTAATAGGAACGAGAAAATGAACGTTATTGCATCAATTAGCGATGTTTTACAAGGCAAAATTGCCGTAGGTAGTACGATTACAGTTCAAGGCTGGATTAGAACTCGTCGTGATTCTAAAGCAGGGATTTCGTTCCTCGCTATCTATGATGGATCATGTTTCAACCCAATTCAAGCCGTGGTGGAAAATACATTAACGAATTATCAAGATGATGTTTTAAAACTCACAACTGGCTGTTCACTTCAAGTAACGGGAAAAGTGGTCGAAAGCCCAGGGCAAGGTCAAAAATTCGAACTACAAGCAAGTGCAGTAAAAGTGTTTGGCTTTGTAGAAGATCCTGATACTTATCCAATGGCGGCAAAGCGTCACTCGATCGAATATTTACGCGAAGTCGCGCATTTAAGAGCAAGAACCAATATAGTGGGTGCTATTACCCGTATTCGTCATACTCTCGCCCAGGCCATTCATCAATTTTTTGACGAACAAGGCTTTTTTTGGATTTCAACGCCAATCATAACCGCTTCTGACACGGAAGGCGCAGGTGAAATGTTTCGAGTATCGACGCTAGATTTAGTTAATTTACCGAAAACCGAAGCAGGTAAAATTGATTTTGATAAAGACTTTTTTGGTAAAGAAGCTTTTTTAACCGTATCAGGGCAATTAAATGCAGAAACTTACGCTTGCGCGCTATCAAAAGTGTATACTTTTGGACCGACATTTAGAGCTGAAAACTCTAATACAACTCGCCATTTAGCTGAATTTTGGATGATGGAACCGGAAGTTGCTTTTGCCGATCTTAACGATGTCGCCAAACTATCCGAAAAAATGTTGAAATACGTATTCAAAACGGTGCTAGAAAAACGTGCGGATGATATGCAATTTTTTGCTGAACATGTAGATAAAGACGTGATATCACGCTTAGAGAGTTTTGTTAATTCTGAGTTTGCTCAAATTGATTATACTGATGCAATCACAATTTTACAAAACTGCGGCGCTAAATTTGAAAACCCAGTAAGTTGGGGAATTGATTTATCATCAGAGCATGAACGTTACTTAGCTGAACAACATTTCAAAGCACCCGTTGTCGTCAAAAACTACCCCAAAGATATTAAAGCATTTTATATGCGTATGAACGAAGATGGGAAAACAGTAGCAGCTATGGATGTTTTAGCCCCTGGTATCGGTGAGATTATTGGTGGTTCACAGCGTGAAGAACGCTTAGCGATGCTAGATAACCGCATGGATGAGATGGGACTGAAAAAAGAAGATTATTGGTGGTACCGTGATTTACGCCGTTATGGAACCGTTCCACATTCAGGTTTTGGGTTAGGCTTTGAGCGCTTAATTGTTTATATTACTGGGGTACAAAATATACGAGATGTCATCCCATTTCCAAGATCGCCAAGAAATGCAAATTTTTAATAAAAAAATAGTATTGGAATCAATAAAAATATAAAAATGCTTATTTTTTAAGCAATTAAGTCAAGTTTTACACTATGACAGCTTGATTTATTAAAAGTTCACTTGATTTTAAAAAAAAATCGAGATACCGTGTACATGCATTTACAAATAGATGATTACTTATGGTGAGTGGTCATCCTGATTCTGACACCAAACTCTCAATGGTGATAACCTAGAGCAGTGGCAGGTGTCTTAAATAACAACACCAATGAGGGTATAAAATGAAACGTAATCTACTAGCTATCGCTATCCCAGCGCTTTTAGTTGCTGGTGCAGCAAACGCATCTATCGAAATTTGGAACAAAGATGGCAACAAACTAGACCTATATGGCCGTGTTTATGCATTAAACTACCTTGGCGACAAAGGTAATACTATTGACGGTGAAGGCGATAAAACGACTGCACGTATTGGTTTTTCTGGTGAAACTCAAGTAACTGATATGCTTTCTGGTTATGGCCGTTTTGAGTGGGAAACTCATACTGGTACAGATGCTGAAAACGAAACTCGTTATGCATTTGCAGGATTAAACTTTGGCGAATACGGCTCAATCGATTACGGTCGTAATGACGGTGTGTTAAAATCATTAACGGCTTACACTGACGTATTACCTGAATGGGGCGGTAATGCTTCAAACAATAATTTCTATCTACTATCTGCTCGTACTGATGGTGTAGCGACTTACCGTAACTCTGGTCTTTATGGTTTAGTTGATGGTTTCGATTTTGCTGTTCAGTACGCAGACAGCAAAGAGATTGATCCATCAATAACTAGCCCGAGCGTAGCGCAAACTCTTGGCAAAAAAGAAGCTTATGGTATGACTGCACAATATGCTATCTTAGATACAGGTTTATCTGTTGGTGCAGGTTATGCAACATCAACTAAAGCTGGTGACGATGAAAGAGCTAAAAGCTGGATGGCTGGTGTTAAGTATGATGCATACGATCTATATTTAGCTGCACTTTATTCACATACATCATATGGTGTCAGTAAAGTCAAAGGTGTTGAATTAGTTGCACAATATGGTATCGACTTTGAAATTGGCCGTTTAACTCCATCTTTAGCATACATTCAACATAAATTGAATGATGCAATTGTCACAAATGGCGGAGTCTCTAGCCTAGCTTCTGATTATGTTGCTAAATATGTTGAAGTCGGTCTACAGTATGACTTTAACAAAAACTTAACTGCGCTTGTTGACTATAAAATCAATCTTCTTGATGATGATAAAGGGTTCGGATACAGTAAAGCTGATACTAAAGACACTGTTGCTTTAGGTTTAATCTACCAATTCTAATTAAATCTTAATCGATTTAATCATGATGATAAAAGGCACTTCGGTGCCTTTTTTTTACTTTATCAACATATTACCTATTTTTATCTTCTAACATATTGCACTTTTTTATATAGTCTGCTAAAACGCTAAAGACAATATATAATAAAGGTCATTTAAGATGTTATTTACTACTCGCACACTAAGTGCTAAAAAAAATATCGCTCTCATCGCTCATGATCACCTAAAAATAGCCCTGCTTAATTGGTGTAAAATCAATAAAAAGCAGCTTGCACACCATCATTTATGCGGCACAGGTACGACTGGCACACTAATCAAAAATGAAACTGGTCTTAATGTTACCACTATGCTAAGTGGCCCAATGGGAGGCGATCAACAAATTGGTGCGCTAATTGCAGAAGGTAAAATAGATATACTGATCTTTTTTTGGGACCCACTAAATGCGGTACCCCACGATCCTGATGTTAAAGCATTACTTAGACTGGCAACCGTTTGGAATATACCCGTTGCAACCAATCAAGCTACCGCAAATGCTTTAATTCAATCACCAATATTTACTAATCAAGTAACCATTGATATTCCAGATTACCAGCAATACCTTACAGAACGGACAAAATAGATGCAAGTTCCCTCCCAAGCTCGTAAATCAGGTAAGATCATATTGCTGCTAGATAACTTATTTATTGTCTTAGGATTTTATGTCGTTTTTCCATTAGTGTCGACCCACTTTGTGGGTCAAGTCGGCTGGAGCGCTTTGTTTGTTGGTTTTGCCCTAGGTTTTAGACAATTTATTCAACAAGGTTTCGGGCTGATTGGTGGTGCTATCGCTGATAGATTCGGGGCTAAACCAATGATTATTTTCGGTATGTTTTTGCGCTGTATTGGCTTTGTTTCAATGGCATTGGCTTTTGAGCCTTGGATTTTGATTGTATCTTGTCTATTATCGGCTTTGGGCGGGTTGCTTTTTGACCCACCGAGAATGGGACTCGCTATAAAATTTACCCGGCCTCACGAACGTGGTAGGTTTATTTCGTTGTTAATGATACAAGATAATGCTGGTGCGGTTATTGGTGCATTAGTTGGCGGTTTACTAATTGATTATGATTTCCAATTGGTTTGCTGGTTAGGTGCATTAGTCTTTTTATTGTGCGCTATATTTAATCTCATCTATCTACCTGCTTATCATATTGCTTTAGGTAAAGCGCCTGTTCTTAGCGGAATCAAAATGGTTATGGCCGATAAAAAATTCACCTCGTATGTCTGGTCACTCACTGGTTACTATATTTTATGGGTTCAGGTCATGTTAATGCTACCACTCACTGTCGCTAAAATATCGGGTAGTCCAAGTTATGTCAAATGGATGTATGCAATTCAAGCCATTATTTCATTATCTTTTCTTTACCCACTCGCGCGCTGGAGTGAGACTCGTTTTCGTCTAGACCAAAGGCTAAAATTTGGTCTATTTTTAATGTCATTAGGTTTTATCCTAATCGCTTTTGTATCGGACGTTGCATTGTTATTTGTACTAATTGCCCTGTTCTATTTTGGTGCAATTATCGCAGAACCGGCTAGAGAGACTCTAAGCACCATTTTAACCAATCCTAAAGCAAAAGGAAGCTATATGGGGTTTAGTCGCTTAGGTCTCGCTTTAGGTGGGTTTATTGGCTATACTGGCGCAGGCTGGTTGTATGATGTTGCTTTAGAAATTGATTTACCAAAATTACCTTGGTTTATACTAACGCTTATCGGCATTGTGACATTGATCTATTTGCAGTATCTATTTAAAGATGAAGCGCCTGTGATAAAAAGTAATACCAAAAAATTGGTTAATTAAAAATTTGTTCACCCTGTTTAAATAGGCGCGATTCTCCGGATGCAATTTTTTGCCAAATTTCATTAGATGTGAGTGGACTAGTAGCAATCACCGTAACAACATCGTTAGGCGTTGTATGCTGCTGAAAATCAATTTCAACATCTTCATCAATTAACTTAGCCCGACCAAAAGGCGATTTACGCGTGAGCCAATAAATATTGGTCGAACAATAGGCAAATAAATATTGCCCATCAGAGAGTAACAAATTAAATACCCCCAACGGCCTTAGTTCATCAGCGCAGCGTTTGATAAATCGAAATACATTCGGCCAATTATTAGGCCTATTGTTATATCGCTGCTCAAGCTTGTTTAATATATAGCAAAATGCATATTCACTATCCGTTTGACCAATAGGTTCAAAACGGCCAATAGGTAATTTTTTATAATTGCTAAGCTGACCGTTATGAGCAAATGTCCAATTTTTACCCCATAACTCACGACTAAAAGGATGTGTGTTTTCTAAGGCAATTTTACCTCTATTTGCTTGACGAATGTGCGCAATAATCAATTTTGACTTGATGGGGTAATCTTCTAGCATTTTAGCTATCGGCGAAAAGCTACAAGCCTTCGGATCTTTAAACGTTCGGCACCCCTTTCCCTCATAAAAAGCGATCCCCCACCCATCTTTATGTGGCCCTTTATCACCACCGCGCTTTGCGAGGCCCTTAAAACTAAAGCAAATATCAGTCGGCACGTTAGCGCTCATTCCAAGTAATTCACACATAGTAAGCTCTACATATTAGGGTGGTAAAGACTTAAGCTGTTTTAGCCATCTCTTGTTCGATTAATAAAATAAGAATATGAATAACTTTAATATGAATCTCCTGTACACGGTCGGCATAACCAAAGTGAGGAACGCGAATCTCAACATCTGCTAAGCCATCTATTTTTCCACCATCTTTACCCGTTAAGGCAATCACTTTCATACCCTTTTCTTTAGCCGTATTAATCGCTTTAATAACATTAGCAGAATTACCTGATGTTGAAATTCCAAGTAGCACGTCGCCTTTTTGCCCAACACCTTCAATATAGCGAGAAAAAATAGAATCAAAACCAAAATCATTACCAACACATGAAATATGGCTCACATCAGATATAGCAATCGCAGGGTATGATGGCCGATTGTCACGGTAACGCCCCGTTAACTCCTCAGCAAAATGCATCGCATCACAGTGCGAACCGCCATTACCACAAGATAGTACTTTGCCGCCTTGTTTAAAGGAATTAGCTATCAATAATGCAGCATTTTCAATAGATTGAATATTTTTTTCGTTATTGATGAAAGTTGCTAGCACCTCAGCAGATTGATTCAATTCATAACGGATAGCGTCCAAATACATAATTAACTCCGATTAACTAGAAATTTATAAAATCATTTTAATAAATTATATATTAGTTTAAAACGTAAAAATTACAATATAATTACTCTAGCCAAGTTTATCATATACATAGTATAGTGATAAAAATTTAGCCATACTGGTAATAAATGAATTAAGATAATTAAGCCCAATATTTGACTTGCCCAGAGAGTATTGACCAATGACACATAAATGTAAATCCAAACATAAAGAATACGCGCTGATATTAACACTTATAACATTACCTGTTTTATATTACTTTCAAAATAATCATAATTTGTTCATTATTGTTATGGTTAATATTTTATCTTTAACCAGTATTTTATATAGTGCTTTCAGCGTTGTACGCCATGCCGATGTATTAGCTCATCGTCTTGGTGAACCTTTTGGTTCTTTAATTTTAAGTTTATCAGTCGTCATCTTAGAAGTTAGCTTAATATCAGCGTTAATGGCAACAGGCGAGGCCGAACCGACCTTAATGCGAGATACGTTATTCTCAGTTATTATTATTGTAATTGGCGGACTCGTCGGCGTTGCCTTATTGATTGGTGGTCAAAAGTTTGAAACTCAGCATGTAAATTTGGCAGGAATTAAACAATATTTAATATCAATTATTCCATTAGCCTTTATTGTTTTAGTCTTGCCAAGAACATTACCCAATAACTCTTTTTCACCTTTACAAATGGGGGTAGTTTCAGGTCTGTCTGCCGCGATGTATGCAGTTTTTTTAATTATCCAGACCAGAACACATCAGGAGCTATTTATTTATGAGCATGAAGATGAAGAGAATGACGAGAGCGGCCACCATGGTAAACCGTCACCGCATAATAATTGGTGGCATGCGGCTTGGCTTATTATTCATCTCATTGCGGTAATAGTGATAACAAAAATGAATGCAATACCACTCGATCACTTATTAGACGCGACAAATGCACCTCCTGCATTTACAGGATTTCTAGTCGCATTACTAATTTTATCACCAGAGGGACTGGGCGCATTAAATGCGGTCATTAATAATCACGTACAACGTGCAATGAATATCTTTTTTGGCTCAGTTATCGCAACCATTTCATTAACCGTACCAACAGTCTGTTTGATTGCTTATGCCACTAACCAACATCTTGAATTTGGCTTATCAATACCAAATATTGTTATTTTATCCACCGCGCTATTATTATCTGTTGTCTCATTTTTGACTGGAAAAACCAATCAATTAAACGGCACCGCACATTTAATTGTATTTGCCGCTTATATCATGATTTTATTATCTTGATGCAATCTAAAAAGAAAAGGCTAACCTTTGTATTTGTTAGCCTTTAAGATATGAAATGACTTAAGTTGAGTTTAAATGATTTTATTAAATGGCGGTGAGGAAGGGATTCGAACCCTTGATACGTTGCCGTATACACACTTTCCAGGCGTGCTCCTTCAGCCACTCGGACACCTCACCACGTTTATTAAGGCGCATACTATAATCGCCAGCCATAATTAGGTCAAGCCATTATTATGCATGCCAGCTATAATTGGCTAATTAATACTAGTTAGTTGCAACAATAACACCAAAAATAGCAAGTATAATTAAAACACCGACAACAGCCATTAGGGCTAATTTAAAATTAGTACTCATTGCATAGGTTCCTTACTTTTGTTACTTACTTAAGTTGATTAACTGCAATCCCGTGGGCAATGCAGAAGTCATTGTTTGTGGATAAAATTTTTCAAAATCTAATAGGATCTCAACCGTTTCATCCAAATATGCATCTCGAATTTTAAAATCTTTAGGTAAATCATCTAAGTTTTTAATTTCCGATAAATTTTCTCGTTTTAAACGCTCATTCATTCTTAGTAAGAATTTATGATCATTTTGTTCTTGTTCTTTTTCACGATAATTTTTATTTAAAGAAACAATATATTGCTGATCTCTTTTCGCATTATAATCGACAATATCTTGTTCTAAATAATTAAACTCAGGCTCTTGTGCAATTCTTATTTTATGCAAGCGAGTTAATTCCGGTAGAATCGATTTAATATTAAAAAAAGTTTTATAATTAGCAATAGCAACCTTATCCCAAGGTAATGCATTATCTAGATAACGCTCACCAGTTTCATCAACATATTGCAGCGAACTAATTTCAATGTCGGGCTCTACCCCTTTTAACTGGGTACTACCACCGTTGATACGGTAAAATTTTTGAATGGTGTATTGTACTCCACCTAATTCAGGCCAGTCTGGATGAAATTTAGCATCGATTGGATACGCAATATTGCGGGAGGTTTGTACAGTCCCTTTACCATAGGTATTCTCACCCACAATAACTGCTCGACCATAATCTTGCAATGCGGCTGAAAAAATCTCAGATGCCGAAGCACTATAACGATTAACCATTACGGCAATAGGGGCGTTATAATATGCATAATCCTCTTTATCATCATACACAACTAAATGCTGCATATTATCTTTAACTTGAACCACCGGACCCTTATTAATAAATAACCCCGTTAGTGCAATAACTTCAGCGAGCGAACCCCCACCATTATTACGTAAATCAATAATAATACCTTTTAACTGCTTTTGGTTTGCTTCAATCAGCAATTGTGAGACTTTTTCTGTCAAACCAATATAAAAGCTAGGAATTTCAATTATACCTATATTGCCTCGCGAAGTATCTTTAAAGGACAATTTCGCTTCGCGATCTTCAAAATGAATTTTATCTCGTTTTATTTCGATCGTTTTAGGCTTGCTATTATTGCCTGCTGGTAAAATTTCTAAAGTAACTATCGTACCTTTGGGTCCTCTGATTTTCTCGACAATGTCATCGAGCCGCCAACCAATCACATCTTCAAATACTTTACCTTTTTGACCTACACCTATAATGCGATCACCTATAGCTAATTGTTTACTTCTATCTGCTGGGCCTCCCGTAACAAACGAAACTACTTGAGTATAATCACCTTCTTGATTTAAGGTTGCCCCTATTCCTTCAAAAGATAGACTCATTTCTGAATCAAAGTCACGTTTTATGCGCGGAGCTAAATAGCTAGTATGAGGATCGATCTCTTTTGCAAAAGCATTCATAAAAACTTGAAACGCATCCTCGGGCTTAGTCTGAACGAGCGTTCTTAACATTTGATTATAGCGTTTAGACAATGTTTCTCGAATCTGTTCTTCGTTTTTTCCTGTCAATGCTAGACTCAATTCATCATATTTAACTCGCTTACGCCAAAAATCGTTGAGCTCATCTTCAGTCGCAGACCAAGCAATATCTTCTCGATTAAAATCAATAGATTCATTAGTACTAAAATCCATTGGTTCAGATAATAATTGCAAGGCATATTGATAACGTTCAAATCGCTTTTTAGCTGCTAAGTTGTATATATCAAAAGCCGTTTTTACATCACCATTTTTCAGCTCTTTACCTAAGTTAGTCTGCTTTTCACGGAACTGGTCAAGATCATTTTTAACAAAATACGATTTATTGTTATCGAGCAGCTTAAAATAGCGATCAAAAATCTTAGAAGAAAAAACACCATCTAAATCAAAATCACGAAAATGAGATTGAGTAAAATAATTTGTTACCCGACGTGCAACGACCTTATGAATTGGCTCAGCCTGAAGAATAGGCAACTGTTCAAGCGTATAGTTTTTTGCCTGAGTAGGGTTAACAAATAATAACCCCACGATAAAAATAGCACCTAAGAAATAACACTTATCAGACAAACAACCTATTATTTTCTTCATTTACAATCTCATTTTATCTGAAAACTATAATAAAATACGATCTGGTGTGATCGTTAGCTCCATGCCTGATGGAATTTTAACTCTTATATGCCCTTTTTCAATACTAGACACAACTACTGATATTGGTTTAGTGCCGATTAATACTTTAATGGCTAAACCTATTTTCAGCTGCCCCATATCAATATTTTGTAAAACAGGCTTGATTTGGCTGTTATCTTTATTTTTAGCTACAGATGAATTGTTATTACGTCGATTATTAGTCGTTTTATTTTTTATTTTGTCAGAACGAGAGGGTTTATCTCTATTTTCTGCTACCCTTTTGGCTTTCGCTTTTTCCTTGCTTGCTTTTAACTCTGCTTGAGCATGCTCAGCTTGTTGACTAGTAACGGTATCACAAACGTTTCCGTCCAAGTCAACACGATTAACGCCGTTTTTGAGGCAGTATAAATAACGCCAACTTACGGTATATGAACGTAGTGCTACTCGCAATTTAGTTTTACTGAACCGTTCATCATGGGCGAATTTTTCAACAAGATCTTGAAAAATACCAATTTTTAATGGTCTCGCTTCCCCCTCAATGGTAAAACACTTAGGGAAGTGATTAGATAGGTAAGCAATGATTTCTTTACTATTTTTTAATTCTGGTTGCGTATCCATTGATAATTCCATTACAGCTATATTTTATGTTATTAAAAACCATAGGGATAAAGTATATCCTAGCTTAGCCCTTTAGCAAATAGATATTAGTAAAGAAATAATTTATTCATTATTTCCGTCTTTACGTTTTTGTGCTTCAATAAAATGGATCAATCCCGTTATACCATCTCGAATTAACCAAGCCATCACATCTTCTTGTTCATTAGTTTTTAAGCGCAAAAAAGCAGATACCCATATTTGTAGAGGTTCAACAGGAGAAATGCTATAAATAGCGGGTTGTTTTTGGCTGTTGATTAGATAAGATTTAACAAAATCAGGTAAACTGTCAATATGATATTCGATTGCTTTACCTTGTACGCCGCTTCGTTTTCGGCTTTTCCATCCTTCAACTCTTGCTTTGCGATTAATGCCTTGCATTGTCGATGGTAAGCCTTCTATTGAAGACAGATCTTTTGATGAATACCATAATTTTGCCATTTTATACCCATTTAAAGAAAATATAATGAACTTTAAGAAAATATGTTACAATAAATTAGATAACATATTTATTTTACTTAACTTAATATAAACACTTACTAAGTTAGCTAATTAAAGAGAGAGCATATCATAAGATAGAAAATAAGGAAAAGAATAATGGCAAATTCATATAATGACTGGCATCCTGCTGATATAATTGCAGCACTAAAAAAGCGAGGGCTAACACTTTCAGGATTATCTCGTCAATCAGGCCTAAGCTCTTCAACATTAAGCAATGCCTTAGTTAGGCCTTGGACAAAAGGAGAAATGCTCATTGCACAAGCACTCAATATGAAAGCGGAAGATATTTGGCCGAGTCGATATAGAAATTACATCAATAATAAACCGATCACAAGACATCTACGTAATAAGTTAGCGGATTAGCGTCAATTATAGATAATCAGTTGAGAGGTTCATCCTATCAACTGATTAAGAACGCACTAAAAACTAAAAAATACATGAAATTATAGTTAATTTAAGCGTAAAATAGTTCTATCTGTTTATTATATCTAAAGAGGAATTTTATGAAACCTTTCACTCCAGACATGAACTCCCTTTTACCTAAGCTTAGAAATAATTGTAGTTGGTTTTTTGCGGTTGGCATAACTCTACTTATACTTGGCTTTTTAGCACTATCATATCAATTTTTAGCCACCGTATTTTCCATATATTTTATTGGTACATTATTATTTATTGCTGGAATTGTGCAAGCATTACACTCTTTTAAACTCAAGGGGGTTGGGCAAACAGCATTATGGGCAGTCATGGGTGTACTATACATCATCGCTGGGATTCTTTCATTCACCCAGCCGGTCGCCGTATCAGCAGCATTTACATTAATTATTTCATTTTTACTAATTGTTAGCGGTATCACACAAATTATTAATGCTCTTCATAACAGAGGGTTCCCTAAATGGGGTTGGTGGTTATTTTCAGGGGTGATTACCCTAATATTAGGGTTTATGATAATAATGGGATGGCCAACAAATAGTTTATGGGTACTTGGCATGTTTGTTGGTATCGATTTAATGTTTCAAGGTTGGGCTTATATCGCTGTTGGATTAGCAATTAAATCAGCAAAGCAATAAAATACCGCGCTCAATCAATAAAATATTACATATCATAGTATCTATTCTGCTTATTTAAATGCTCTATTGGTTTTTGCTTTTACCTCACGCATGGTTTGCAAAATGCGATGATAATTATCTAAACGCCATGTAGCTATATTTCCAGATTCTGCGGCTTTTACTAGGCCGCAATTAATATCTGTTAAGTGATTGCAATCACGAAATTGACAATCAGATAAATAATCATAAAACTCAGGGAAACCTTGTATAACTTGCTCAGGCTCTAAATGCCATAAGCCAAACTCTCGAATTCCTGGCGAGTCAATAATATTGCCTCCCGTAGGTAAATGATATAACCGTGTCGATGTCGTGGTATGTTGCCCTAATCCCGAGGTTTCAGATATTTCTCCCACATTAACTTGTATTGATATTTCGGGTAATAATTGGTGAATAATGCTGGATTTGCCAACACCAGATTGCCCGACTAAAATAGATGTCCTACCTTGTAATTGTTGCTTAAACTCATCTAAACCTTGCATGTTTCTACACGATAATAATAAAACGCGGTAACCACGCTGGCGATAGTAGTCAAAAATATCAACCATTTCTTGATATTGAGATTCATTAAGCAAATCAATTTTATTTAATACAATAATTGGTTGAATATTAGTTACTGCACAAGCAACTAAGTAGCGATCAATGATATTTAATGATAGCTCTGGTAATACGGAAGAAATAATCATAATTTGATCAATATTTGCGGCGACAGGTTTAATACCATCATAAAAGTCAGGCCGAACTAGCTCGGAATAACGGGGATGTATCGCTTCGATTACACTGTTTATCTGTGAGTCATTATTTTGCCGCCAAATAACACGGTCTCCAGTAACGATTGAAGCTAGTGTTCGTCTTATGTTACAGCGAAATACTTCACCCTGTAAACTTTCAACGTCCGCAACTTTACCAAAACGACTAATAACAATGCCGTCTTGCGGTGCTAAAAACTCCCCTTCATTATATTGCTCATCTGCTCGATTTAGCCGCTTATTATGTTGAGCCGCAACCCGTCGTTGTTGAACTTTTGATAATTGATTTTTAGCCACAAAACCTCTTTTGTTACTTAAATAGTATTATACTGGGCTATTGTACAGCAAATTTAGCCACTCTTTTTTTAATTATATTAATTCAATAGTTACGCTCATAAACTCTGGACCAACCACAATCACTAGTCTTTTAAACGTACAAAGGTAATAATGCTACGTGTTTGCCCCTTATCTGCCCAGTTTGGCATAATCCGCCAAGGCGTTAATACTTGCAATCTATCACCTTCTATTTTAAATTGCCGGGCTTGCTCTGTACCAACCCATGTGGGATTCCATGCTACTTGCACGGAGGTGATCCATTTATCACCTTCAATTCGATACTCACCCGCATAAGCGACCATTGAATCAAGTAATTGTGCTTTTTCTTCTGCTGTATTTGCAGCAATGCGCCCATTACCCGTGAGCATAAACCAAGTTCTGCCTTCTGGTGTAAAAATCGTATATCCAGTAGGATGTTGACCCATCGGGGAAATGGTTTCACCTGTTTCTTTTACTTCAATAATATAAGAGGCAAGTTGCCAAACACCTTGAATTTGCATACGATCATCCTTTGCAAACGCGGGACGAAGAAATACAAAAGTAATAATAAGCGCCAAAAGATAGTTTTTTTTTATCATGTTAAAACCTCAAAATAGCTATTAGCTAATTGATTATTATTGATTTCAAACAATTTATTTTTAATCGTTTAAAATTGAATTGAGTAATAATATATAAATAATAACTAACTAGCAAAAATAACATGATTATTATCCATTATTAGTTAAATAAGACAGAAAAAAATTGTAATGATCGTAAAAAAATCTACAATAATTTGTAAAACTAGTTATTAAACTAAGACTTCTAGCCAAAAATAGAGTAAATTAGTCGATACTTAAGTTATAACTAACTCAATATTGATTTAGATGATGCGTAATAGTGAACCTCAATCTGTAAATAGCCTACTTAATGTTAATACTTTTTTGACTATTCAAGAAAAGAGTAGGACTTTATACGCACTTAACAACCTAATTTCGAAATTATTACCTGAAAGCTTAAGCCAAGAGTGTCGCGTCGCTAATTATCGACAAGGGATCCTTATTGTAACTGTATCATCAGCAGGCTGGCTAACTCGTTTGCGTTACGAACAAGAAAAGCTGCGTTCTTTTTTACGCCAAAATGGACTCAGTGGATTAACCTCGATTCAATTCAAAGTGGACCCTAATCTTAACCGTAAT
This sequence comes from Orbaceae bacterium lpD02, assembly GCA_036251875.1. Taxonomy (NCBI): domain Bacteria; kingdom Pseudomonadati; phylum Pseudomonadota; class Gammaproteobacteria; order Orbales; family Orbaceae; genus Orbus; species Orbus sturtevantii. Next base: position 1,619,468 of record CP133960.1, read on the forward strand.
AAATGTATATTGCATAGTAAAGATAGCGATTTAAACAAAAGGCAGATTACGCAGCAAAGTGCTGAGCTATTAATGAGTCTTGCTCAAAATTGTTCTCAAAAATTAAAAAGTAATTTGATTAAGCTTGCCAAGCATGCAACAAAAATAGACAATATATCAACTAATTAGTCGAAGTAATCTCTACGATATTAAGGAGAACAGATGGATTCGGAAATGACAACATACCTTATCATGGGTTTAGTTTTAGGGGCTATCATCGGTATTATCATTACGAATGTATTTAGCTCAAAAGCGAGAAAATATGAGCAAATGAAACGAGAGCTCGAAGTAACAAAGCAAGAATTAGCCACACAAAAGCAGATGATAATTAAACATTTTTCCCATAGCGCTGAAATTTTAGATAACATGGCTAAAGAATTTCGCCGTCTCTACCAGCACATGGCTGATAATTCAAACAACTTGGTGTCTCAAGAAGATTTAAACACATTAAATTTAACGCCAACTATGAATATAAATACAGATAAAACTGTTTTAGAAAGTAAAATTCAAGGCTCTACCCCACCGAAAGATTATTCAAATAATCCATCTGGATTATTAAAAGGTGAAGAAACAAAGATATAACGTATTTAATTAAAATATAATGGTTATGTGAGCTCAAAAAGCAATAGGCTATAGCAAACAAAATCGTTAGATTAATATTATTTTTAAAGTAAAAGAAATGAGAATCATTAAAATGAAACAAAAATTTAATTATCCGAAAAAATGCTTAACTATTTTAGCATTAACAATTGGTTTGAGCTTAGGTTCATTTGCTCAAGCTAGCATTAAATTACCATCATTTATTTCAACACCTTCAGGCAACACGCAAGAATTACCTAGTTTGGCACCAATGCTTGAGCAAGTGTTGCCTTCAGTGGTTAGTATAAAAGTTGAAGGAACAGCACAAGTTCAAAATAATATACCTGAAGAGTTTAAACGTTTTTTTGGTTATCCTGAAAACCAATCTAGAGCTTTTGTAGGACAAGGTTCAGGGGTAATTATTGATGCAGATAAAGGTTATGTCGTAACCAATAATCATGTCATTGATAACGCTGAAAAAATAACTATTCTAGTCAATGATGGCCGGGAATTTACTGCCAAACTTATTGGTAAAGATCCTCTTACTGATATTGCATTATTACAGATAGAAAATGGCAAAAATTTGACGGCAATTAAACTTGCTGACTCAGATAAATTACGTGTTGGTGATTTTGCTGTTGCTATCGGTAACCCGTTTGGAATTGGTCAGACCGTAACATCAGGAATTATCTCAGCGTTAGCAAGAAGTGGATTGAATATGAATGGATTTGAAAACTTTATCCAGACTGACGCTTCGATTAACCGAGGAAATTCTGGCGGTGCATTAATCAATTTAAACGGTGAATTAATCGGTATTAATACGGCCATTATTGCTCCCGGTGGTGGTAATGTCGGTATTGCCTTCGCTATTCCTAGTAATATGGTAAAAAATCTAACCGAACAATTCTCTGAATTTGGTCAAGTGAAACGAGGCGTTTTAGGCATCAAAGGTAATGAATTAACATCCGATATTGCAAAAGCATTTGATTTGAATGTTCAAAAAGGTGCATTTATTAGCGAAGTGCTCGAAGATTCGGCCGCTAAAGAGGCGGGAATCAAAGCTGGTGATGTAATTATATCAATGGACGGTAAACCTATTGAAAGTTTTGCTGAACTAAGGGCTAAAGTAGCAACAGCTGGCGTAGGGCGAGAAATAAGTCTTGGTCTAATTCGTGATGGCAAGCAAGTTATGCTCAAAGTAAAACTTAAAACCAGTGATGAGTCAACGACTGAAGCTAAAACAATTCATCCAAGCCTAGATGGTGCAAGCTTAGCTAATAGCGATCAAGACGGCAAGGATGGTGTCTTAATCGATAAGATCATAGCTGGCTCTGCTGCATCTAAGCTAGGCTTAAAAGAAGGTGACTTAATTACAGGAATCAATAAAGCACCGATCAAAAACATTGCCGATTTGCGTAAAATTATTGAAAATAAACCTGCTGTAATTGCGCTCAATATTGTACGGGATAAGAGTAATATCTATCTTATCTTACGCTAATACTAGCAAAGTAAAATAAGGCGCAACTTGGCGCCTTATTTTATTTCAAATCTCGATAATGAAAATTTAATTATTATCAAGATAAATAACTAACTAAAAGAAAAACACATCTGATTTCTTAGCTTTGATTATTTCTATGATATTATCTAAAAATGTTATAGATAAATTAATATTGTTGGATTACTTTTATGCTAAAAAAAATACTTTGGCCGATGTTAATCGGCACGGTTTTAGCAATCGTATTATTAATCATTTTTCCTTCCCTAAAAAATGATAGCCATCTTTCTTTACCTCAAACTATCTTTAATAGTGAACCTTTAAGCTATCATCAAGCAGTCAAAGCCGCCGCCCCAGCTGTTGCTAATATTTATAGTCGCACAATGAGTGTTGCTTCCACAAAAAAGAAAGGTGAGATAACACCATTAGGATCGGGTGTTATTATCAGTAAAGATGGCTATATTATTACTAATTTTCATGTAATTGAAGGTGCCCAACAAATTATTGTTGCGTTACAAGATGGTCGAATCTTTGAAGCGTTAATCGTCGGCTCTGATAAACTTGTTGACATAGCCGTACTTAAAATCGAAGCATCAAATATTCCGGTTATTCCTATCAATCCGAACCGAGAGCCTCAAATTGGCGATATCGTGCTTGCTATTGGTAACCCATATAATATAGGTCAAACAATAACTCAAGGAATTATCAGCGCAACTGGTCGCGATGGGCTGAGTCCATTTAGACGGCAGAATTTTATTCAAACAGATGCATCGATTAACCATGGTAATTCTGGGGGAGCATTAGTTAATAGCAAAGGTGAGTTAATTGGTATCAATACCTTATCATTCGTTAAAAATAGCGCTAATGACATACCAGAAGGAATTGGTTTTGCGATCCCAACTGCCCTCGCGACAAAGATTATGAAAAAATTGATAAAAGATGGCAAAATTATTCGTGGGTATATTGGTATTGATGGTTTAGAGTTTTCACCGACACAAAACCCAAGCGACCATCCCGTAGTACTTGGTATTTTAGTTACCAATGTAGAAGGGCCTGCAAGCAAAGCAGGCCTAAAAGCTAACGACATATTAATTTCCGTTAATAATCAACCAGTAAAATCGATCATTGAAACAATGGATCAAATTACAGAAATAAAACCAGGCACAATAATTCCTGTTACCGTACTGCGTAATGGAGAAAAGTTGCCACTGGAAGTAAAGATAGAGCAATTGCCAATTTAAATATTAGTAATTGTTTGGAGTTGAAGCTTGACGAAATATAAAAATAGCGGTAAAATTCGCAACCTTATTCGTGTTATTTAACATTTATATGGTGTATAAATTTTGTTGTAATGCAACCATTTATATAGCGATATAAACAAAAGAGGCTAAAAATGAAAAAAGGTATCCATCCTGAATATAAAGAAATTACGGCAACATGTTCTTGCGGTAATGTAATTAAAACTCATTCAACCATCGGTCATGATATTCACTTAGATGTATGTGGAGAGTGTCATCCATTTTATACCGGTAAACAACGTGATGTTGCAACGGGTGGACGAGTTGATAAGTTTAACCAACGTTTTTCTATGCCAAGTAGTAAGAAATAGTTTCTTACCTTCAAAATAAAAGCGCTAATTAAAACCAGCGCTTTTTTTATATCAATATTATTAATATTCTAATGAATCGGGGTCAATACCTAATTCAAGCATTAATACTTTTGCTTGCTGTGGAATCCCATCCGACAGCTCTTTGCTTAAATCTTTATCACTCGGTAGTGGTTGCCCTGTAAATGCATGCAAAAAAGCCTCACATAAAAGCTCACTATTTGTCGCATGCCTTAAATTATTAACTTGTCGACGCGTTCGTTCATCTGTCAGTATCTTTAATACTTTTAATGGAATCGAAACTGTAATTTTTTTAACCTGTTCATTTTTCTTTCCATGTTCGGCATAAGGACTAATATAGTCACCGTTCCACTCCATCATCTGATAGCCTCACTCTTTCACACATTAGTATCATAAATAGCAAGGATAATTTTATCTTTTTTTTTAATTAGTAGCAATCTATACATTAAGATATTTAGACATCTGGACGTATTGACGTCTTTTTACTTTATGCTATTCTAATAGCCTTCGCTTAAAAAAGGTGAAATATTATGATTAAAAAAACCAATAGTTCCTCGCCAACAAAAACACTATCACAGCGAACAATTACCGTCCGAGGTGGGCTCAATAGTGATGATCAACATGGTGCTGTCATTCCTAAAATATCATTATCAACTTGCTATCGTTTTACTGAGTTTGCGAAACCAAGGGCATTTGATTATGGTCGAAAATCAACACCAAACCGTTATTCAGTTGAAAAAACGATTGCGGAATTAGAAAATGGCGTTGATGCTATTTTAACGAATAGTGGTATGTCAGCAATTCATTTGCTGTCTGTCGCCTTATTATCACCTAATGATTTAGTCATCGCTCCTCATGATTGTTATGGCGGAAGTTATCGATTGTTCGATAGTCTGAGTCAAAAAGGTTATTTTAAAGCAAAATTCATTAATCAATCCGATGATGCTGCACTTGAACAAATACTTAACTTGAAGCCAAAACTGGTTTTGATTGAAACACCGAGTAATCCTCTTTTACGTGTTGTCGATATACAAAAAATCGCTAAACTGGCTCACCAGTCTGGAGCGCTCGTTTTAGTAGATAATACATTCATGACTCCTATTTTACAAAGCCCTTTCCTGTTAGGTGCAGATATTATTATTCATTCATGTACTAAATTTCTTAATGGTCATTCGGATTTACTTGCTGGAGTATTAGTTTTTCGCGAGCAAAGTATTGCTGAACAGGTTTTATGGTGGTCAAATAATATCGGTACGGCGAATTCGTCATTCGATGCTTATTTGTTACAAAGAGGATTACGTACATTGTCGGTTCGAGTGCTTGCTCAGCAAGAAAGTGCACTTAAAATTGTCAATTTTCTGGTTAGGCACCCTAAAATTGCAGCAGTACATCATCCATCGTTAGTCTCTACGCCTGGCCATGAAATTGCTAAGAAACAACAGAAAGGATTCGGCTCATTATTAAGCTTTGAACTAAAAGCAAGTATCGATAAAACAGCAATTTTTATAGAAAAACTAAAAATTTTCACTCTTGCTCAATCGCTTGGTGGCACAGAAAGTCTTATTTCACACCCAACTACGATGACTCATTCAGGTATCAGCGCACAAGCACGCAAAGCCGCTGGGATTTCCGATCAGTTATTAAGAATTTCGGTTGGGCTGGAAGATAGCGATGATTTAATTGCCGATCTAGAGCAAGCACTAATGGCTATTTAAATAGTTGCTAATGTTCGCTACTTAGCCATAATAATACTTAAATTAGTAGAGTGACCAAATTTAACGATGATGAAATAACTAAACACCTTTTAATATTTTTTTGTGGCGTAAAAATTACAATGGATAATTTTTATATTTGTTATTTTTTCTTTTTCTTGCTAACTTTGTGACTAATAGTATTAGTCAAACTTCTATGCCAATAATAAAGATCTTTTGCTGGTACATAAATCAAACCTGCGATAGGTTCTACCCATGGCTGGGAGGCTTCATTTTCAATACTATACGGCTCGCTCTGCGCAAATAATTGCTGTTTAGTATCGGCATCGTTATCATCACTATCGTTCAACATTTGGCAATTATCAAGTAAGTTCTGAGCTAATAAATCAGGCCAATTAATAACTGCATTTTTGGGTGTGACATAAGCGGAAATATGGCGGAGCATATCCCTAAATAATAACAGATAAACCATTTGTACGTTGCGCCCCGATAAATTTTTTAACTGCTGGTCATCTAACGAATTATTAATAATAGCAGGTCCCCATTTAAATAAAAAAGTCTCTTTATAAAATTTTATTAATGGGGTAATGTCTCGATAATATTTATTAACTAGGCGATCTATTTCTGTTGAAATTTGCATAGTTGGATAACCGACATTATTGCGCCCATATAGCTCTCTACCGGTAAGAGGAGCTGATTCCTTTTTTTTAGGGAGAATTCTACTTAAGAGATTAGCAAACATAACAAGTCCTTTTATTAAAAATAGCGCTATTTATTCTGATCACCTTTTTGTCTAACAGATTCAAAAAGGCAGATACCCGTTGCTACTGACACATTTAATGAAGAAACAAATCCTGACATAGGGATACTAATCAACTCATCGCAATGTTCCTTAGTCAAGCGCCTCATCCCTTCACCTTCTGCGCCCATAATAATGGCAAGCTTTCCTGTTAAATTACTCTGGTATAATGAATGATCGGCTTCACCAGCAGTACCTACGATCCAAATTTGATAATCTTCTTTTAACATGCGTAATGTCCTTGCTAAATTAGTCACTCGGATAACAGGTACACTTTCAGCAGCACCGCATGCTACTTTTTTAGCAATCGCATTTAATGGGGCCGATTTATCCTTAGGGATAATAATGAGATCTACACCTGCCGCATCAGCGGTGCGGATGCATGCCCCTAGATTATGTGGGTCGGTTACACCATCAAGAATTAAAATTAATGGTTCAGCTTTTTGCATCAAAAGATCGGGTAAATCATTTTCATGGTAATTACGACCTTCTTTTATTCTAGCCATGATCCCTTGATGTACACCTTGTGAACTTTGTTCATCGAGCCATTTTCTATCGACTAGCTTAACTGGTAGCCTTAATGACTCAATTTCTTGTACGAGCGTAGTTAACCGTTTATCATCACGATTTTTCAGTAAATAAACATCTAAAATTCGCTCTGGGGAACGTGCTAGCATACCTTGTATCGCATGGATACCATATATCATTTCACTCATTTAACTGACTTCTTCTTTGTTGATGATTTTTTCGCCACTCTCTGACTGACCACTTTTTTTTCTGACTTATTTTTACGGCTTTTATTTTTCAATTTATCTTTATTTGCTATTTCCTTCATTTGTTTATTATTAGTTCTATCTTTAGCGGTTTTACCTGGACGGCGAGGTTTATTATCACTACCAATTAAACTAAAATCAATTTTTCTCTCTTCTGGATTAACGGCTTCAACCTTAATTTTAACCTTATCACCTAAACGATAAGAGAAACCGCTATTCTCGCCGATTAAACGCCCTCTGCCTGCATCAAAATTATAGTAATCATTTTCAAGGGTTGATACATGAACTAAACCGTCAATAAAGAGATCATCTAGGCGAACAAAAAAACCAAAGTTAGTAACACTTGATATTACCCCATCAAACACTTCCCCAACATGATCTCGCATAAAATCACATTTTAACCAATCGACAACATCGCGCACGGCCTCATCTGCACGTCTTTCAGTCATCGAGCAATGCTCGCCAAAATAGAGCATATCATTAAGATTGTAAAGGTGACCACCTGTTTTGCTTTCTTGATGATTTTGATTTGCTAAAATCCATTTAATAGTTCGATGCAGTAATAGATCCGGATAGCGGCGAATTGGCGAGGTAAAATGAGCATAAGAATCAAGTGCTAACCCAAAATGTCCTCGATTTTCAGGATCATAAATAGCTTGCTTCATTGAGCGTAAAATCATTGTTTGTAGCATATCGCGATCAGGTCTTTCCGCAATCTGATCCATAAGCTTGGCAATATCTTTAGGTTGAGGTTTATCTCTACCTTCAAGTATTAAACCCAATTCGCTTAATACGCTACGCAAATTATTTAACCTATCTTCATCAGGTTTATCGTGCACACGATAAAGAGATGGAGTGCCTAATTTTTCAACTAACTTCGCTGCCGATACATTAGCTAGAATCATGCACTCTTCGATGATTTTATGAGCATCATTACGCTGGGCAATTTCAACGCGCTCAATACGTTTATCTGCATTAAAAATAAACTTTGGCTCTGCAGACTCAAAACTAATCGCTCCTCGTGCTGCTCGGGTTTTATCCAGCAACTTATAGAGTGCATATAGATTTTCTAGATCTTTAACCTGTGATTGGTAATGTTCACGTAATTCTTCATCACCATTGAGAATTTTTTGTACTTTAGTATAAGTTAAACGTGCATGAGAATTCATTACGGCTTCGTAAAATTGATAACCCGTTAGTCGACCTTGGGTTGAAATTGTCATTTCGCATACTAAACATAAGCGGTCAATTTGTGGGTTTAACGAGCAGAGACCATTAGATAGTACTTCTGGTAACATTGGAATAACCCTTGATGGAAAATAAACCGATGTCCCACGGATGCATGCATCTTTATCTAAAGCGGTCTTTGGGCGAACATAATAGCTAACATCGGCAATCGCAACCCATAATCGATAGCCCCCTCCCTTATTCTTTTCGCAGTAAACCGCATCGTCAAAATCTCTAGCATCTTCGCCATCAATAGTAACTAAAGGTAAATCAGTTAAATCTTTTCGACCTTTTTTGGCTTGATTTGATACGGTTTCGGATAATTTACTCACAGCTTTTTCGACTTCTGGCGGTAAAATATAAGGAATTTCATGATTACGAATAGCAATCTCTATTGCTAAATTCGTCCCCATATTTTCACCCAAAATCTCAGTAATTCGCCCAACTGCTTTTTGCCGACGTTCTGGTCTTTTTAGCAATTCTACAACCACAACGGCACCCATTCGTACCGTTTCTGTTAATTTTTCAGTAATTAAAATATCAAAATTTAATCGGCTATCGTCAGGAACAACAAAACCAATGCCTTGTTCGATAAAATAGCGACCAACAATTTGATTACTACGAGGTTCAAGTACTCTCACTATACGAGCCTCGGTTTTCCCCTTGTATTGCTCACTCATCGGTTGTGCTAATACCACATCACCTTGCAATGTTTTGCGCATTTGCTCTGGTGATAAAAAATAATCCTCAGGCCGCCCTTCTACACGTAAAAAACCAAACCCATCACGGTGAGCAATAACAGAGCCTTTAACCATCGCTAGCTTTTCAGGCAACGCATAACATTTTCGGCGAGTAAAAATAAGCTGACCATCACGTTCCATGGCTCGTAAACGACGATGCAAGGCCTCTTTTTGCTCTTCACCACTAAGCTGCATAGCTTGCGCAATATTATCCAAATTAGCAGGTTTGGCGATTTTTTCTAAATAGTTAAGAATTAATTCACGACTAGCAATCGGTGATTCATATTTTCCAGCTTCGCGCTCATAAAATGGATCTTTAATCATGTCATATTATCCTTTTGATAATTTTAGAATAAGCATAACATAATTTTTCATATGCGATGAATGTCCAATAACGGTTTTTATAAAATAATTGATTGCCATAAATAAAAAACCACTCCGAAAAGTGGTTTTTACTATGTTAATGCTATAACTATACTTGATTAGTGCGCCCATACGCCAAGTTTAAAGCCTTGTAAGCCAGCTTCTGGTTGAGTTGCGCCAAGCGCGGTTGCGGCACCCGCGCTAGTATTATTTTGAATTCCCTGATTTTCTGTGGCAGAAGCAGCAGTGAAAGTGACTGCGGCATTCGTCGCAGGTAACGTAAATTGTGCTGATGAACCTTTTTGTACAAAGTAAACATTATCAGCACCAGATGGAACAGTACCATTAGCTGCGCTATTGCCTCCTGTTACATACCAATCGTAGCTAGTAAGACCAGCGTCAGCGGTAACATCGGTATTTGCATCCCAGACTTGAACTTCATACGCATCAGTCAATGTAACATTTCCAGTACCTACACCAGCAGAGACGCTACCGTTTGCGACTTGGTAATCCTGACCAACAACTACGCTACCTGAAGAGGTAACCGCAACAATTTTAAGCCCAAAAGTATCACCTGGTTGAACCGGACCTGTTGAACCATCGCCGTGCTCTCCTCCGCCAGTACCACCATCAGGAGGATTTACTGGAGGGATAACTGGAGGAGTAACTGACCCTCCATCCCCAGATGTTCCTGAGTTAGTAATATCAGAAATGGACAACCAGTTATTTCTATCCGGTGACCCGAATACAGTAAATGGCTGAATAATAAAACCAATTTGAGTCGCATTCACAGCGCCAGCAGGGATAGCCCATTCTACAACTTGATAACCAGTTAGATCGACACCATCATCCGATGCAGTACCTTGTCTAGAACTGCCCGTTAAATAACTGGCAGTCCAGCTACCATTTTTTAAGTAACTAAAACGAACAGAATCAGCACTTCTTAATACATCCGTATCACCATCGGCATCATTAGCTTTGAATATTAATTTAATTCGATCTCCAACGGACCATTTACTACCAGTAGATAATTTAGTTGAACCATGATAAATTTGAACATCAATAGAGTTATCACTTGTTGATGGGGTTGTCGATTTGCCATTTATAACTGGTGCGGTACCTAAAACGTCTAAGCTTGTTGTCGCGTTTAATGCAAAAGCACTACCAGCAGCATAACCGGCCAACAATAAACCTAATGCAATTTTTTTTATAGTTAACGTTTTCATAAGTAATTTATTTTCCTATTTTATTTTTCAACATATTGCTTTGTATTTATATCAACACACCTTGTTGGTGTTCTACCTAAGTTTATAAAATAATTTATAAACTAAACTTTTAAAACATCATTAATCAATGTCAATTCTAAGCTTAAATCCTTGATCCCCCGCGCACGCATTGGCAGAATTAACGCCACCAAGACTAATACTTGCAACGCTCTTGCCATTGAGGCTCGTGGCGCCACCTGGTAGGCCCGCATAACTAGCAACTGGCAATGTAAGACCTCTCATTTGATAGCTAATACTATTGGATACATTAAATAGATCACTTGCCACCAAAGCGCTATTTGGATCATCTCCTGCTATACTCGTGTCACCTGGTAGGATAGTATTTGCGCCAGCACAAGCCCCTACGTTATCTCCAACTAATGACCATGCAACATTAGACGTCGTTGTAATATCATTATTTGCAGAATCTTCAACTTTTATTGTGTATGTTTCGCCTACCAATAAATTACTAACAATCGTCAAAATATTACTATTGTTAGCAACACCGATCACTGTTCCACCATTCAAGATAGTAATCTTACTAGGTGTGCCGCCTGAAAAAACGATTGTAGTCGGTGCAGCTCCTGTACCATGGTTAGGCGAGGAAGACTCATAAGACGAAAACTTTAAGCTGACATCAACGCTTCCTAATGATGCGCTAGTTGCGACTTCAAGCAAGAAATCATCAGAAATTGTGCTACTTCCAACCACTTTACTAATACTTTTAACTAATAAACAACTGGGTACCGTACTTGGGCATTTATGCACCGGATTATCTGCAATGAAAGTCACTTTATTACCACCACTCGTCGCAGAATAAAGCTGGTTAATCTTTTCTATATCAGCAGCAGTTAATGATGAAGAAGAATATGATTGACCTATCGCTAATGGAGCCGCACTAACATCTAATGGATATTCGGCAAATGTGGCATAGTCAGCAAATCCAGTGACCAAACCGCTTGGAATGGGTGATGTCGCTGCTGAACTAATGTTAACCGGTGCTGAGACTAAGTTAGCCTGTAAAAAAACAGAAGAAATACCATCAGCAGCTACGGGATCCGTTACCGATCCTAATGCACCAGTACCGCCTGCGGGCACCGGCGTTACATTATTGAGCAAAAGCTGACGGCTTGAAGATGGCTTAATTGCAAGCCAAGAGGTATTTGATGTTGCTGTTCTCCCCTTACCATCCGTTAACAAAACATCAATAGTATAGCGCCCAGCAACCGCAACATTGCTACTTACAATCGGATTACGCTCACCCGTTATGCTATTAATATACTTAGGTACTAATATTGACCAGTTGTTAGTATCGGCTGTAGTGATTGAGTTCCACAAATTACTAGATGAACACACAGCCGAGCCAGCCCGGTTATAACAAAGATCACCATCCGCACCAACAGAAGATAAAGCCGCTAGATCAAGCAATCCTGTTACCGTGTTCCATGATGAAGGCGAAATAGTTATACCATTTTTGGCATTATGTGCCACAATTCCGAGTGGAACAACTGTATTTTCTTCAAATACCCCTAATGAAGCTAAATCAACAGTAAATTTTTTCTCTTTATATTCAAGCACGATAAAGTTATTACGATCAACCAAATCATACCTGCTCCCCTTGAGTGAACGGGCAACTTGTACCATATCGGGATCCAATTGATCCTTTAGCGGTACCCCCAGACGGTAATTCATCGTTAGCTCTAGTTTAGCTGCTTTATTTGAATCCTGACCTTGTTTGTGTTCACCTTTTATAGTAAATAATGGTACTGGGGTATAATCGACACCCACCGTTATAGCATAAGGATCCTTTTGTAAATTATCCTTACCAAATAACGCAACTTTCTCGCCAAAATATTGCTCAAACATTAATGAGCCACCTAAATGAGGATAAGAAGGTAGGTAGCCTTGAAAGCGAACATCAAAACCTCTTGCCGCTCTTTCTAGATAATCATCAAAGTCTTTAGAATCTTTCCAATCAGACAATGGAGTATAGTAGTTTGCTGCAAGCTTCATATAATCAGACCAGGCTTCAAGACCCAATCCTAATCTATTATGATTGCGGCTAAAGTCATGATCAAAAAATAGATTGTAACCAAACAACCAGCTCTTATCAGACGCATCCCAACGCTGGCCTATCCCCAAGTTACCAATTCGGCGGTTTTGTTCGTACTCTTGGTAGGTGAATTGTGAAAAAAGCAACATGTTTTCACTGTCATACCAAGGGCTAAAAAGCTTAACATTGACATTATTAAGCCTAGCTTGATCGCTCACATCAAACTGTAATTGAGCAGTACCAAAGTGCCCTAAAAAATCTTGTGCGGCAGATCGAATAGGATCAATGACTTGGCTATTAACTTGATTACGGACATAGTTTTCAGCATAATCTTGAGTTTTTGAATTTAACTCTTCTTTGACTTTCTGGGAAGACATACTGTCCCAATCTTGCTGCCCTAATGTCTGTAGTACTGAAGCAACGTGATGATCCAATCCATCACTATTCGCGCTCAGCTCAACTTTATCTGACGAACCTAAACTAGGCAAGTTACTATATTTATCTTCTACTGGGCTATGTTCTGCTTCTTTAGGCAATAATGGAGAATTAGCCGGTAAGACTATGCTATCCCCTATTTTTACGATATCAGTCTGATCATAATCCCCTTTATTAAGCTCACGTAATTCAGTCACCGAAATACCACTTAATAAGGCAATTTGATATAAACTGCGCTGCTGGTTATTAATGAATATACGCGATTCATTTACGCTTGTAGGATTGATATTTTCATCTATAACTGATGATGGTTGGCTGATCTTAGCTTGAACAATATTGCAACCTAATATGACCATTAAAAACGTAGAAATTATTGATAAATTAAGATTCTTTTTCATCTTAATTATTCCTTATTTATTCATCATTATTATTTATATTTGTTATTTATATTTATTATTAAATTTTCTTTACAAAAAAGCTTAAATTCGTCAATTTATTAAGGGTAAGTATTGTATTTTATTAAAATTTGACGATAAATTTGGCATAATCGCTATTTTTTTAAATAAAATATATAAAATTGTATATCATTAATAAAATCACAAAAATTAACACTTCCTTACAAATAAGGTATGAAATTTACAATTTCATTAACGAGTAATCAATGTTTTTTTTGTTAATTTTTGGTCATTTATTAACCATGAAAGGTTTGTGGCCAACGAATTTTCCTTGCGCCATCTAGTTTATGCGGGAAATTTTGTATACAAAAATAAACTCGTTTAATTTGTAAAGAAATAAAAGAGATTAAAAATAATCTGACTAATTATAGTCATTATATTTTTTATTTTTGCTGCCAAGTGTAATCAAACGTTGTTTTTATGTCGAATTGATCTAAAACCCGAGTTAGCGATTGATTAATCAGCTCATCAATAGTATTAGGCATATGATAAAAGGCGGGTACCAGCGGCATAATAGTTGCTCCGATTTGATTTGCTGCAAGCATTAATTGGATATGCCCTAAATGTAGAGGTGTTTCTCGCACACATAATACTAATCGCCGACGCTCTTTTAGCGTAACATCTGCTGCTCTAATAAGTAAATTGTCGCTATAGCTATTTGCTATCCCAGACAAGGTTTTAATTGAACATGGCACAACAATCATACCGTCAGTCTTAAAAGAACCCGATGAAATATTAGCTGCAATATCTTGAACATTATAAAAATAATCGGCAAGCTCAATTACTTTGTCATAACTATAGTCGGTTTCTAATTTGATAGTTTGTTGCGCTGAGCTTGAGATAACTACATGCGTCTCAATATACTCCTGTTGAGCTAAAAGCTCTAATAGCCGAATACCATACAAAGCACCACTCGCTCCAGAAATACCAACAATAATACGTTTTTTAGCTACACACTGGTTAGTTATTTTCATAGTAAACTATCACTGCCCTACATTATAAATTTCTAAATTTTCCGATTCTTTACTCGTTTGAGCGCTTTTATTTTTATCATTACGACTATTTTGTAAATTAGCCAAATAAATTGTACCAATATCGCCAGTGACATACTTTCCATCAAATACAGAGCATTCAAATTTTTGCAAATCTGTGTTACCCGCCCGAACTGCAGCAATAAGGTCGCCTAGGTCTTGAAAAATTAACTTGTCTGCGCCAATTTTCTTTGCTATTTCATCAACATTACGATTATAAGCAATAAGCTCATTAGCGGCTGGCATATCAATACCGTATACATTAGGGTACCGTATTTCTGGTGCAGCAGACGCTAAATAAATCTTTTTAGCGCCCACTGAACGCACCATTTCTAAAATTTCCTGCGATGTCGTACCACGAACAATCGAGTCGTCAACTAATAAAACATTCTTTCCTTCGAACTCAATTCGATTAGCATTCAATTTTCGCCTAACTGAACGCTGTCGCATTGTCTGTCCTGGCATAATAAAGGTTCGCCCGACGTAACGGTTTTTAACAAAACCTTGTCTATACGGTTTATCTAATATACGAGCAATTTCGAGTGCAGCATCGCAAGACGTTTCAGGGATAGGGATCACCACATCAATATCAAGATCTTGCCATTCCCTCGCTATTTTTTGCCCTAATTTTTGCCCCATCAAAATTCGAGACTGATAGACTGAAATGCCATTCATTAATGAATCTGGGCGAGCAAAATAGACATACTCAAAAATACATGGACAATATTGTGGATTATTAGCACATTGCCTTGCATATAGTTGCCCATCTTGAGAAATATAAATAGCCTCTCCTGGCTCAACGTCTCGTAAAAACTCAAAATCTAAGGTATCAAGTGCAACACTTTCAGATGCGACCATATACTCAGTCTGATGAGCATTAATAGCTCGTTTACCTATTACTAAAGGACGAATACCATTTGGATCACGAAACGCGATAAGACCATGGTTAATAATCATTGCAACACATGCATAAGCACCACGAAGCGTTTTATGTAACTGTTCAATTGCGCTAAAAATATCACCTGGAGTTAATGAGTGCGCGGTAAACTTATCGAGTTCACTTGCTAAAATATTTAATAATACTTCAGAATCAGAACTAGTATTAACATGGCGCCGAGCAGTTTTTAAAATATTGTTTCGCAAGTCATTAGTGTTGGTTAAATTACCGTTATGAGCAAGTGTGATCCCATATGGCGAATTAACATAAAAAGGTTGAGCTTCAGATACATTAGCGCTTCCTGCGGTGGGGTAACGGACATGACCAATGCCGATATTACCGCGTAAACGGTGCATATGCTCAGATTGAAATACATCTTGTACAAGACCGTTAGCTTTACGTAATCGAAAATAATTATTCTCATCAATAGTGACAATACCTGCAGCATCTTGACCTCGATGTTGTAACACCGTCAAAGCATCATAGATGGATTGATTCACGGCGCTAAAACCAACAATTCCTACGACTCCACACATACTATCACTCCTAATAATTAACTAAACTAAATCATTAATTTGCTAAAAACGAAGATGAACTTTGTAATACGCCAAAAAACCAACGAATAATAAAATCAAAATGAGGGATCAAGATTGACTCTTGCCATGCATTACTTTTTGCTAATGGGGTAAAAGTATCAGCAAAAAATAAGATTGCCGCAGTTAATAAAACACCTCTAAGTATACCGAAAAAAATGCCCAATACCCTGTCCGTACCAGATAGGCCGGTTTTTTGTACCAGCTGAGAAATAATATAGTTAATAATGCCACACACAATAAGAGTCGCAATAAATAAGATTGCAACGGCAATCGCATTGCGGACAAATTCATCATGAAAATAAGTAAAATAATCACTAATATAAAAATAGAACTGACTTGCAATAAAAAATGCACAGATCCAACTTAGTAATGATAGAGCTTCTTTAACAAACCCTCTCATCACACTAATAACAGCAGAAAAGACAATAATACCGATAATAGTAAAGTCTACCCAATTCATAACAATTTTATCTCTCTTTTTCCCTGCTATTTATAAAATAGCAAAATTAACAGTATACTTCAGCTAATTTGTTGCAATAAAACCCTTCAATTTAGTCAAATTTTCTAAATCAATAATTACTGTTTCTGCTTGCGCTTTAGTTGGGTAATAACCGACAAATAACCGTGTTAACTGTCCTTCTTGTGCAACTTTAGGTATGGTATAAACATCATAATTATTTAATCTCAACAGAGCAACCAACTCCTCAATTTTTTGCTTATTTTTAAGCGCAGCCAGTTGTATCACATAATCGTTTTCAAAATTATTAATAATGCTAGGGTCAGCAGATTCCTCTATCAATACCGATTGCGGATTAGTTTCGATTTGCTGGCTCGTAATAGGCGAGCTAGCGGTTGGTTCATAAATATCCAGCTCATGAATATTATCACCTAACTCTAGTTCATCGGGTGAAGATAAAATTGGAATTGTTGACTCTATCTCTTTAGATTTATTAGTGAGAACGTAGGGCGCCAACAATAGCGCCAATAGAATTAAAGTAATAAAACCAACTAATTGATAGTACTTTTTATTCATTTTCAACCAAGCTTAGTGCTTCAGATACGGTATGAAACGAACCACAAACAATAATAATATCATTTTTATCAGCGTCATACTGAGCTTGGGCTAGCGCCTCTGAAACTGAAGGGAAAGTGTAGATCGGAGAATGGGTATTTTTCACTATATTAGCAGCAATATATTCAGCACTGGCTCCTCGTTCGCCATAAAGCGAAGCGCAATACCAAGCGTCTGCTTGCAAAATCTGCATTGTTGATGCGATGTCTTTATCTTTTAACATTCCGATAACCATACGTAATTTTTTTGCAGCTGGTTTATTGGCTATAAGTGCCTGTAACTGCTTATGTAGGTAAGCTGCGGCGTGAGGATTATGTGCAACATCAACGATAATGATTGGGTCATGACCAATCGTTTGAAATCGTCCAGTTAATTCCGTTTTCATTAAACCACGCCGAATGCTATCTTCGTTAATCTCTAACGATGAATAACTTAAAGCAGCTAAGGCTGTTGCCGCATTAGCTAAAGGAATTTTCGCTATCGGTAACGCTTCGTAACTTGATTGACTTGACTCAAATTGCCAAAATTGCTGATTTATCTGCTGATATTGCCAATCATAATTATAGTTTGGTTGACAGCAATGCAGCTGAGCGTTTTTTTCGATAGCAAAATTATAAATAGATTGTGGCATATCGGGTTCACCAACAATTGCAATGCAATTCTCTTTAAAAATACCCGCTTTTTCTCGCCCTATACTGTCTCTCGTATTGCCAAGATAATCCATATGATCTAAAGCAATAGACGTGATAACTGCAACATCTGCGTTAACGATATTAGTCGCATCAAGTCGACCACCTAAACCGACCTCCAGAATTACTACATCTAAATCCGCCTGCTTGAATAGTAACAATGCAGATAAAGTAGCATATTCAAAATATGTTAACGAAATATCTTGGCGACAATGTTCAATCTGATCAAATGCTTTTACATGGAAATCATCAGCCACTTCTTGGTTATTAATTCGAACTCGCTCGGTATAACGCAATAAATGAGGTGAGCTATATACACCGACTTTAAAGCCTGCTGTCAGTAAAATCATCTCTAATGCACGGCACGTTGTTCCTTTGCCATTTGTACCCGCAACCGTAAATACGTAAGGAGCTGGCTTGAGTACATTTAAACGAGAGGCTACTTTAGCTACTCGTTCCAAACCCAACTCGATTGTTTTTGGGTGAAGTTGCTCTAGATAAAAAAGCCATGCATCTAGAGTCGACATGGCATTTGGTTTTACTGAAATGTTTGTATTCATAATAGTATTATATAGACGTCATAAATTACTGATTCATCAACGATTCGATAGAATTTTCACTAAATAGATCTGGCATCTTCAGCATTTTAGCAAGAATTCCCGCAATTTTAACTCTCATATCTTTACGATGAATAATCATATCAATAGCGCCTTTTTCTAATAGAAATTCGCTACGCTGGAAGCCTTCAGGTAACTTTTCGCGTACAGTTTGCTCTATTACTCTTGGACCAGCAAAACCAATCAAAGCTTTTGGTTCTGCAATATTGACATCACCAAGCATAGCAAGACTTGCAGATACTCCGCCCATAGTTGGATCGGTCATAACAGAAATATAAGGTAAGCCAGCATCTTGCATTTTAGCGAGTATAGCACTGGTTTTTGCCATCTGCATTAAAGCAAATAGTGCTTCTTGCATTCGGGCACCACCACTAGTTGAAAAACAGACGAGTGGACATTTATTTTCGATCGCTTGCTCCGCTGCACGAACAAACATAGCTCCAACGACAGATGACATTGATCCACCAATAAAACCAAATTCGAACGATGCAGCTACAACTGGAATACCAAATAGCGTTCCTTGCATTGCGATCATTGCATCTTTTTCATTGGTATCTTTCTGCGCGGTAGAGAGACGGTCTTTATATTTTTTTGAATCTTTAAATTTTAAGATATCTTTGGGTTCTAAATCAGTACCAATTTCAACATTAGACCCTTCATCTAAAAAGCGGTTTAATCTAATACGAGCCGAGATTCGCATATGATGATCACATTTAGGGCACACTTCTAAATTACGTTCAAGCTCAGCTTGATAAATAACTTGCTCACAGCTGGTACACTTGGTCCAAACTCCGCCAGGAATATTCGCTTTTTTGTGATCCGATGAGATATTATTCTTATTCAGAATTTTTTCAATCCAACTCATTATTAACCTTCTATTTTTTCTTACCAACAATCAAACTTAAAAACAATCACTATTGTATAGTATTTTATTCGGTTACTTAATAGCTATTTTTAATAAATACAAAATAGTTAACCGTTAAAATGTGACTGTAATATCTAAGTATAGCGAAAAATCGACGTTTTATCACGCTCTAATCATTTATTCAAATTTAGTCATTTTTTGCTCAAACAATAAACAGAGGACCGATAGGTGTGTGAGGTATTTGAAAATCCTCTGGGTAAATCACATCGACTAAATACAATCCTTCTGGTTTAGCCGTTGCTCCTGCACATTTTCTATCTTTTGACTGCAATAATTCATACATCCAATCCTCTGATTGGTTACCGTTGCCAACTTCTAATAAGCTACCAACAATATTGCGTACCATATGATGAACAAAAGCATTAGCTTGAATATCAACAATAATATAGCGCCCTTGGCGGCTGACTATTATATGCTCAATGTTTCTCCAGGGTGATAACGATTGGCATTGTGCCGCTCTAAACGCGCTAAAATCATTTTCGCCCAGTAGATATTGCGCAGCTAAATGCATCTTTTTTTCATTAAGTTCCTGATAGTAATGGCTAATTCCATGATTTAATATGGCGTGGCGATAGGGATGATTGTAAATAATATAACGATACCGCCTAGCTTGAGCACTAAATCTAGCATGAAAAGCATCATCAACAATTTGCCCCCATTTAATTGCAATATTATCAGGTAAGTGAGCATTTACACCCATAGTCCAAGCGCTGGACGGGCGTTCACAGTCAGTTTCAAAATGAATAACCTGCCCTGTTGCATGAACACCAGCATCAGTACGACCTGCGCAAAATATCGTTATCGTTTGGTTTGCTATGCGACTTAACGCCTCCTCAAGTTTTTGTTGAATTGACAGAACATTTTGTTGTTTTTGCCAACCAAAATATTGACTCCCATCATATTCGACACCCAATGCTATTTTCATTAGAATAACTCATCTTAATCTACATAATTTGTTAATAAACTTTCAGCCGTTTCTAATAAAATTTTTCCACCTAAATAGCGAATATTATCACTGACACTCATAAATTGTATTTGCTGTTGGAAGCCATAACTATGGTGTACATTTGCTAACATGATTGGTTGATGGCTACTTTGCTCATTATTAATAACAGTAACAGGCGTAGGGTAGTCTGAAGTTAATAGCTCAATGCCATTTTTTTCAAATAATGATACGTCATATTGCCCAAGGCCATAAGGTTCGGCAGAGGTAAACGAAACAGTTTGAGTTAGCCCATAAAAAACAGGTACTGATATCGAATCAATAGTAATAGATAGTTGATAATTACCCGTAATCCTTCTGATTTGCTCAACAATTAGTTCGTCATCGACGAATCCATCAAGCAAAACATTAAATGCCAGCTGCTTAGTAAAAAAACTATTCTCGGCAGGCAGACCATTTAATAACCTAGCACTTTGTCCTGCCAACTCATTGATACCTTTTTGACCATAGCAAGAAGCTGAGATGAGATTAGTAATATGCAACTGATCGAGTTGCTCAAGATCAGTTAAACTAGTAAGACAACGCAATACTTGGCTAACGATAGGGTTTGCAACCGCAATAATATTTTTATCACGATAATCATTTAATAAAAAATCATTAACTTTAGGTAAAACCAATGGAATAGAGTTATCCAGTGCAAATGCACCTGTCGAGTCAAGTACAATACAACCAGAATCAGCAACTAATTGAGCATATTTATTAGTCACATCCTGATTTGCAACAAAAAAAGCCAAATGGTAGTTAGACCACTCCATATCATCAATATGTTTAATTGTTAAATTTTTACCAGCAAAGCGTATTATTTCACCTTCACTGTTATCACTACCAATTAAATCGAGCTGATCAATCGTAATAGAACTCTTTTCTAACTGTTCAATCAGCGATCTACCAACCTGCCCATTTGCACCAATAACGGCAATATTCCACGATGACATATTTAATAACTCAGTAAAATTAATAGAATTGGGCATGATTATACTGATAATTAGAGTTAAGGTACAACAATAATCAATATGCAATTACTTCGATAATGAAGATTGGAATAGAGTACTGAATGCCTCTATCCCATAATAGTTATTATAAAATCAATTTACCTGCATTATTGTCCAAAATTGATTGACCGATCCCTGACACCTCTTTTAATTGTTCAATCGAAACAAACGGACCAAATTTTTCCCGATATTCAACTATTTTTTTTGCTTTATTTAACCCAATACCATTTAAATTTTTTGCCAAATCCTCTGCTGAGGCTTGGTTAATATTTACTTGATCGATTGTTTTAGATTCAATTATCGAATCTACTTGCTCGCCAAGTGGTTCTGCATAGCTAGAAAAAGCATAAAATAATGAACTTAAAAAAAGTGTACTAATCGCTAAATAGCGTGGTAAGTTTTTCATTGGTAACTCCTCATAGATGATGACAAATTAGTCTTATTACTATGCCATAGTTACTTGTAGTATAAATTTTACGAATATAATTATGCTAAAAGCCACGAAAGTGGCTTTTATATTTGAAGTATTAACCAGAATTATTGATATGTTTATCACAGATTAGCGTTTGGCATAATCTCAATTTTAGCTTTTGAGCGCAGATCTTTCGACAAAGAATCTCGATTCCAAATTACTATTTCTGGCTTTATTTTGTCGGATAAATCATCTGCTTTTTCAGGGAAAGTGACACCGGTTAATACAAAAAACTGGGCGTTACCATCATCAATTAAAGTAACACCATAACTATTCCCTTCTACTGCAGGAACAATGGAGAATACATCTTTAACAGTTTTTTCATTAATTCGGTCATCAACTAAATTTTGCGTTACGGGTATTCGTTGCTTAAACGATAGTCCGTCAGCAGCACCTGTTTCTTTTAGCTGAGCTAATAACGTATCAACCTTTTGTGAGAATACTTGCTTTTTCTTTTCTGCAACCAATTTAGCTTTTATGGTATCTTTTACGTCATCAAAACTAGGAATGCCTGCATCTTGGTAATCGGTGACTTGAATAATATATGAACCATCATATTGTGCAATATTGATAATATCAGATATTTTGCCTGTAGGTTTACCATCTTTGATCATCTCATCACTAAAGGCTACCTCATTAATTTCAGGATAACGACCGACAGAAAAACTCTCTTTTTCATAGGTCCAATCCGAATCATATAACGGTAAGCCTGATTCTTTCGCAATTTTATCCAAAGTAGGTAACTTAGCTGCGCTTTCTAATTTAGCTTGTTGCGCACGGTATTTCTCATCAACTTTTTGCTGATAAAGTAAATCGTGAATCGATTTTTTAACATATTCGAATGGTAATTTTTTGGATTTTTCAATTTTATCTAAGCGAATAATATAATAAGCGCCATCTTGTTCGAGAGGCTTAGATATACTACCTATCGTCTCTAATTTCACCTTAGTCAATAATTCTGGGGATTGGTCATCAAGAACAAACCAACCTAGACTATCCATTTTTGCTGACAACCGCTGCTTACTTTGCATTTTTTCCATCAAATCATATTCTTTCTGTGCAGCATCAAGACCATCAAATGACAGAACACTATAAAGTCGTTTTTCGGGTAACATAGTACCCTCTTTACCATTAGCATAGTATTTTTCAACTTCGGCTGGTAGCACATTAGTATCTTTCTTTATCGCAGGTAGAAAGTTAGTAACAAACTTCATTTTTACGCGCTTATCGTGATAAAACTCTTGTGCATTATTGTCATAATACGCTTTTATTTCATCATCAGAAACAGTTGAAGCATCGTCATTATTCATATTATCAATTGAATAATTAGCTACATAGATCGATCTCGTTTGGTTATTTAGTAAAGAAATATCAGAGTCACTAGGCAGAGTAAAGTCGGATAAAAACAATGCATCCGTTACTTGTTGTTGCTTAATCGCTGAGCGTAAACTATTCGCATAAGTGTCTGGTGTATAACCATTCGCGGCTAATAATTGTAAATATCTCTGGTTATTAAAATTACCATTCACCAAAAAAACAGGTTGCTTGCGAATCTCTATTTTCACTTGCTCATCGCTGATATTAGCATTTAAAGAGTCTGCAAATTGATAAGTTAAATAGTTATCAATTTGATTTGATAATATTGAACCTCTGATCATTCTAACAAATGAATCGTCATCATTATTGCCAATCAGATGACTATTTTGCTGTATTAACTCTTGCGCTTGCTTTTCAAAAGCATTGCGGCTTATTCCCTCACCATCGATCTTAGCAATATATAATTGCTCATCATTGGCATTGGATCCTAACCCAAGAAAGCCCCCAACACCGGTAAAAATAAATGCTAAAATGATTATGCTAAAAATAATTTTCACAATAATACTATTAGCCGCAACCCTAATTTTTTCCATCATATCTTTCGTTCTCCATTGAATAACCTATCTTTATAGCGTCTATTCACTGAAATAAGTAACCATATAGCCCAATATTAATGCCGAAAAGTATACCATATCTGTTGAGATTGGCTATTGTATAAATGTTAATAAAAAGGCTAACATCAGCTAGCCTCTTAGAGTTAGAATAAAATTAATTAATTGTGCCTGAAACTGGGACAATATCTTTATTTTTCTTTACTGGGCGCTTGATAGTGGTTTGCACTGCTTGAATCGGCTCCATCCCAAAAGGGTTATTTGCCAACGCAATGGTAATAACATCATCAATCCATTTAGCGGGATGAATATCTAATTCAGCTTTGACATTGTCAGGAATTTCCTCTAAATCTTTCACATTATCTATAGGAATGACTACCGTTTTTATCCCACCACGATGTGCGGCTAATAGTTTTTCCTTTAATCCTCCGATTGGCAACACTTGCCCCCGTAAAGTGATTTCACCAGTCATTGCCACGTCTGCTTTAACAGGGTTACCTGTTAGTGCTGAAATTAATGATGTACACATTGCAATACCTGCACTCGGTCCATCTTTAGGTGTTGCACCATCAGGCACATGAACGTGGATGTCGCGTTTTTCATAGAAATCATTATTGATACCTAGTTTTTCCGCTCTTGAACGAACAACTGTTAATGCCGTTTGAATTGATTCCTGCATAACATCACCTAAAGAACCGGTATAAGTCAATTTACCTTTTCCTGGCACACTAACGGACTCAATAGTAAGTAAGTCTCCACCAACTTCAGTCCAAGCTAGACCATTGACTTGGCCTATACGATTTTCATCGTCAACTTTCCCATAATCAAAACGTTGCACACCAAGAAAATCTTTAAGGTTATCGCCATTAACTACAATACGCTTAATCTTTTTATCGAGCGCTAATCGCTTAACAACTTTACGACAAATTTTCGCTATTTCTCGTTCTAAGCTACGCACGCCGGCTTCACGAGTATAATAACGAATAATCGCCATAATGGCAGAATCGTCAACGACGATTTCACCTGCTTTAAGACCACTATTATCGATTTGCTTTTGTAATAAATGCTGCTTAGCAATATTTAGTTTTTCATCTTCGGTATAACCTGACAAACGTATTACTTCCATTCTGTCAAGTAATGGCGCAGGAATACTCATTGAATTAGCCGTTGCCACAAACATTACATCAGATAAATCATAGTCAACTTCGAGATAGTGATCATTGAAAGCATTATTTTGCTCAGGATCAAGCACTTCTAATAATGCTGAAGCGGGATCGCCTCTCATATCAGAAGACATCTTATCGATTTCATCAAGCAAGAATAGCGGATTTTTAACGCCAACTTTAGCCATACGTTGAATGAGTTTACCTGGCATAGAACCAATATATGTTCGCCGATGCCCTCTAATCTCAGCTTCATCACGCACGCCACCCAACGCCATTCGAACATACTCGCGCCCTGTTGCTCTAGCAATTGATTGCCCAAGTGATGTTTTACCAACACCTGGCGGCCCGACTAAGCAAAGAATTGGCCCTTTCAGCTTATTCACTCGACCTTGTACTGCTAAGTATTCTAAAATTCGATCTTTAACCCGCTCTAAACCATAATGGTCTCTATCAAGTACTTTTTGTGCTTCTTTAATACTCTTTTTAACTTTGGTTTTCTTTGCCCATGGAACCTGCAACATCCAATCGATATAACCCCGTACAACGGTTGCTTCTGCCGACATGGCTGGCATCATTTTAAGTTTATTAAGCTCGGCTAAAACTTTATCTGTCGCCTCTTTAGGCATTTTCGCTTGTTCAATTTTATTTTTAAGATCTTCATACTCATCTGGTTTATTTTCAATATCACCAAGTTCTTTATGAATGGCTTTTATTTGCTCATTAAGGTAGTACTCTTTTTGAGCTTTCTCCATTTGTTGCTTTACACGCTGACGAATATTTTTTTCGACTTGCAGTAAGTCAATTTCAGATACCATCATTGAGACCAAAAGCTCAAATCGTTTTTCTAAATCTAAACTAGCTAAAATTTCTTGTTTCTGTTCTACCTTAATAAATAAAGTAGCAGCAATAGAATCAGCTAACTGTGCATGATTTTTAATAAGCCTAATTGAATCAGTAACTTCTTGTGTTATTTTCTTATTTAATTTCGAATATTCTTCAAAATTAGATAATACAACGCGGACTAATGCTTCATTGACTAAATCAGTACTCGGTTCTTTTGCTTGCAAAACATTACCAATGAAAAATTCATCAGCGTCTTGCTCTATAATATTAACTAATTTGGCTCGTTCAATACCTTCGACTAATACTTTTATCGTACCATCAGGTAATTTTAGTAACTGTAAAATATTGGCAATTGTGCCAACAGAAAATAGGTCTTTTTCTTGTGGGTCATCTTGAGATGCGTCTTTTTGGGTAACCAAAAAAACTTGTTTATCCATTTCCATTGCTCTTTCTAAACAACGAATAGATTTATCTCGACCGACAAACAACGGAATAACCATGTGAGGAAACACCACAACATCCCGTAGTGGTAGAACGGGCATTACCTTCTTGGTTTGTTTTGTTCTCATATCACGCTCTCTAGCAGTATCAATTTCTTATTCAATCTATATAGGGTCTAATTATTAATATTCAACCCTAGTTATATTTATACTATTTTTGCAGTAAATATCGCTGCAAAAATAGCGAAAAGTAAATTTCATAGTCATACTTACTTTTTATGATAACGATCAACACTCAAAGCCAATAACTTACTATTAAAGTTAATCGCTTTATTTGCAATTTAGTCATATAGTTATGCTGTGATAAATCGTGTTAAGATTGAGAATCTACATTCTTCTTATGATATAAGAAGAATGTAGAGTAGATTATTTTTTATAAAAAATTTCAGGAGGCATTTGTTTTTCAATTGTATCTTGAGTTACGACAACTTTATCGACATCATTTAATGATGGCAAATCATACATAATGTCTAACAAGATATTTTCTACAATAGAACGCAGTCCCCTAGCACCTGTTTTTCGTTTCATTGCTTTATCTGCAATGGCATTTAACCCGTCATTAGTAAACTCTAATGTGGCATTTTCTAGCTCAAACAATGCCTTGTATTGTTTCGTTAATGCATTTTTAGGCTCTGTTAAGATCTGAATTAAAGCCGCTTTGTCTAGTTCCGCAAGGGAAGCAACAACAGGAAGCCGACCTATAAACTCAGGAATTAAACCAAATTTAATTAAATCTGTTGGTTCTATTTGAGTTAGTAGCTCTGATTCAGTTGCTTTTTGCTTTTCAGCTTTAACTTCCGCCCCAAAACCAATGCCAGAATTAATCGAAACTCGATTAGCGATTACTTTATCAAGCCCAGCAAACGCGCCTCCACAAATAAATAATATTTTCGAAGTATCAACTTGTAAAAACTCTTGCTGCGGGTGTTTTCTTCCACCTTTTGGTGGAACAGACGCAACCGTCCCTTCAATAATTTTCAATAATGCTTGTTGGACTCCTTCACCAGAGACATCACGAGTAATTGATGGGTTATCTGATTTACGAGATATTTTATCAATCTCATCAACATAGATAATGCCCCGTTGGGCTTTCTCAACATCATAATCACAATTTTGTAGAAGTTTTTGGATAATGTTTTCTACATCTTCCCCAACATAACCGGCTTCGGTTAATGTTGTAGCATCCGCCATCGCAAAAGGGACATCAAGAAAACGAGCCAGTGTTTCGGCCAATAATGTTTTTCCACTACCCGTTGGGCCAATAAGGAGTATATTGCTTTTCCCTAGCTCAACGCCATCTTGAGATTTAGTCGCACGTAAACGTTTATAATGATTATACACGGCAACAGAAAGAACTTTTTTTGCTCTCTCTTGTCCGATCACATATTCATCTAAGTGTGCTCTAATTTCATGAGGGGTTGGCAGCGGCTTAGCGGGAATCTGTTCTTGATGAGTAAATTCAACCTCATCACTTTTTAGCATCTCATTTAAAGAGCTGATGCACTCATCACAAATGTAAATTGATGAAGAGCATTCAATTAGCCTCTTTGCTTCATGCTGGCTTCTGCCACAAAAAGTACAGTAAAGTAATTTACTTGAGTTCTTTTTATTCATGTTACTCACCTGTCATTAGAATATACTGAAAATAACTAAAAAAGTCTGTCTAACCCTATTATCGATGTTTTATGCTCTTTTATCAAAAATAGCGTCAACTAATCCATAATCAACGGCTTGTTGTGCAGACATAAAGTTATCACGATCAGTATCTTTCTCAATAATGTCTAATTTTTGTCCTGTATGTAAAGCCATTAGCTCATTCATTCTATTTTTTACTTTTAGCACTTCTTTAGCATGAATTTGTATATCAGAAGCTTGTCCCTGAAATCCACCTAACGGTTGGTGAATCATCACTCTTGCATTAGGTAAGCAATAGCGTTTACCTTTGGCTCCTGCCGTGAGTAAAAAAGCCCCCATTGAGCATGCTTGACCAAGGCAGATAGTGCTTACATCAGGTTTAATAAACTGCATCGTATCATAAATAGACATACCAGATGTAATAACCCCCCCAGGAGAATTTATGTAAAGATAAATATCTTTTTCTGGGTTTTCTGCTTCTAAAAATAGCATCTGAGCCACAATTAAATTCGCCATATGGTCTTCTACTTGCCCAGTCATAAAAATGATACGCTCTTTTAGTAATCTAGAATAAATGTCGTACGCCCTTTCACCTCTAGAGCTTTGTTCTACAACCATAGGGACAACGTTCATTCTTTCCTCAAATGAATTATTGCTATAAGACATTCTTCCTCCTAACTAAATAAAACAGCCCAAAAAAGAGTACTCTTATTTTGGGCTACAATGTGTTATAAAAATCAGCTCAGATTATGCTGGTTGTTGATTCATTAGCTCTGCAAACGAATATGATTTTTCAGCAACTTTAGCTTTTTCAACTAATAAGTCAATAACTTGATCTTCTAAAGCGACTGATCTTAAGTTCTCTAAAGCTTTTTTATCTTTACTATAATAAGCAACAACTTCTTTTGGATCTTCGTATGCAGTTGCAATTTCGTCGATGAGCTCTTTGACTCGATTGTCATCAGCTTTTAGTTTATTATTCTCAATGATATCACTAAATAACAAACCAATTAATACTCGGCGTTTAGCTTCTGCCTCGAATAACTCTTTCGGTAATTCGGCTGCTTGTTTTGCATTATTACCAAAACGAGCCATCGCTTGCTGGCGTAAGACATCAATTTCGCGTTCTATCAATGATGATGGGACATCAATTTCATTATGTTTTACTAATCCATCAATAACTTGGGCTTTTATTTTATTACGAATCGTTGCTTTTAGCTCTCTTTGCATATTTTTTCGCACTTCAGCTTTTAAGCTATCAAGCGAACCATCTGCAATACCAAAACGTTTAATTACATCGATTGTTAATTCAGGCAATTCTAATTCTTCGACTTTTTTCAAGGTAGATGCAAATTTTGCGGCTTTACCTTTCAAATTGTCTACATGGTAATCTTCAGGGAACGTTACATTAATATCAAAGCTATCGCCGGCTTTATGACCTAAAATGGCATCTTCAAAGCCAGGGATCATTCGACCTTGACCTAGAACAAGAGCAAAATCAGTTGCTTTTCCACCTTCAAACTCTTCACCATCAACAGTTCCTAGAAAATCAAAAACTACACGCATTTGATCTTGTGCTTCTTTAGTAACTTCTTTCCAAATCCCTTGTTGCTTGCGTAATGTATCAATCATGACATCAATATCAGCATCAACGATATCAACAGTTGGTTTTTCCACTTCGATTTTATCAAGGTCTTTAATTTCTACTTGCGGATAAACTTCGAACTCAACTGTAAACGGGTAATTTTCACCTTGCTTATATTGGGTTGGAATATAAGTTGGAGATCCTGCTGGGTTAATCTTTTCCTGAATAATCGCTTCAATAAAATTACGTTGCATTAAATCACTTAATGCATCTTGTAAAATTGATGCTCCATAACGTTGCTCAACAATGTTTAATGGCACTTTACCTTTACGAAATCCATCAATACGGACTTTCTTAGCCGTATTAACTAGTTCTTTACTAATCGCTTTTTGGATATCTTCTGATGGAATAGTTATCGTTAAACGTCGTCCTAATCCTTGTGTTGTTTCCACCGAAACTTGCATCTTTGAACCTCAGAATCATGAGTTAAATTGTGTTTTTGCAATTAAAAGTGACTTAGTCTACAAAGCAAACACAAAAAAGTTTATAAAATAGCCATGCATTATACAGGCCGATATAGCTTACGTCGAGAATTTTAATAGTTTCTTCTCTAACGATTTTAGTCGTTTATTCATCTCATCAATATGCAATACTAATGAAGCTGTTTTACGCCATACTTTGTTTTCCTGCAAAGGAATGCCTGACGAATAAACACCTGGCGTCGTAATTGGTCGCATAACCATCCCCATTCCTGTGACGGTAACTTTATCGCAAATTTCCATATGGCCGTTGATTACACTCGCACCACCAATTAAACAGTATTTACCAATTTTTAGGCTGCCTGCCATAATCACGCCACCAGCGACGGCAGTATGCTCGCCAATATAGTCATTGTGCGCAATCTGACACTGGTTATCAATAATAACACCATCACGAATAATTGTATCATCAAGTGCACCACGATCGATTGTCGTCGATGCGCCAATTTCTACATTATTACCAATAATCACAGAGCCTAATTGTGGGATTTTAATCCAATTACCGCGATCATTAGCATAACCAAATCCGTCAGAACCGATTACTGCTCCTGACTGAATTAAACAATTATCACCAATTTGAATCTTGTGATAAACAGAGACATTAGCCCATAATTTAGTGTTTTTACCGATTTTACTATTTTGGCCAATAAAACACCCTGCACCAATAACTGCATTGTCACCAATCTCGACGCCAACCTCGATAACTGCATTAGCGCCAATAGCAACATTTTTTCCCAATAAAACACCATCAGCAATTACAGCCGATGATGCAATACCTTTTGCCGGTAATGGCGTGTTATCGAGTAACTGGGCAAGTCTTGCATAAGTTAAATAGGGATTGTCAACTATCAGTGCCGCGCCACGCCAGTATGGCAAACTTTCTTCGGTCAAGACAACGGCAGTAGCCTGACAATTTTGGAGCTGTTCCTGATATTTTTTATCTGATAAAAAAGTAATCTGGCTTTGCCTCGCATTAGCCATAGAAGCAATGCTACTGATAATAGTATTTGCATCGCCGACTAGAACAGCACCTAATTTTTCCGCTAGTTCTTTTAACTTATACTCCTGCATTATTTTTTAACCTGTTCCAAAACCTTTTTAGTTATATCAATTGAATCCGTTGCATAAAAGGCAGCTTCAGCCTTTAAAACTAAATCATATTTATTAGCAGCTACAATTTTTTTCACTGCATCTTGTATTTTTGCTAATAATTTACCCGCTTCTTCGTTTTCACGTTTACGGTAATCCATCGAGAAACTTTTTGCTTTATCTTCAAATGCTTTCATAACATTAGTTAATTTTGTCTTATCTGATGCAGATAATGTCATGCCGTCTTTTTGCATTTTTTGATTTGCTTCAATGGCTTTTTTCTCTTCTTCTTTTAATGCTTTGGCTCGGGATTCAAACTCCGCATCAAGAGCCTTACTAACCGATTCTCTTTGTGGCATTTGTTGTAAAATATAAACAACATCAACAACTGCGATTTTTGTCTCTGCAAAAGCCGTGCTGCTTAATAATAACGCCAAGCTCAATCCTATAACCGATACAATCTTTTTCACTTTAATCACCCTTTATATTAAAAATAACATATTACCATGTAGAACCAATATTGAACTGGAACTGTTGCGATGAGTCACCATCAAATTTCTTAATTGGCTGCGCGTACGAGAACACTAACGGCCCTAGCGGCGACATCCATTGTACAGCTAGACCAGCTGAAACACGAATATCTGATGGAGAACCATAATCAGGAATATTCGCTGCCCCTTTCATATCCCATTCCGTATCCCATACTGTACCCGCATCAACAAATACTGATGTTCTGATGCTATTTGAGTATTTTTCACTGGCAAATGGTGTTGGAACAATTAACTCCCCACTAATAAAGGCTAGTGCATTACCACCAACCGAATCTGATGAAACTGTGCAGCCGCTATAGTTAGACAAATCACAACCCCCACCATTAAAATAGACTGCTTTTGGACCAACAGTATTTGATTTAAAGCCTCTTAACACCGAAGAACCACCAGCATAAAAATTTTCATAGAATGGTAATTCTTTGCCACCAAAGCCCGTACCATAACCTAAACGACCCCGCGCTAATGCAACCCATTGGTGATCAGAGTCCAATGGATAATAATAAGAGCTATCAGCGATGAATTTAGCATATCTGTTATCAAAAACAGGAACCGTAACTTTAGCATTCGCGCTCACTTTAAGCCCTTCGGTTGGGAAAAAACCGCGGTCTAATGTATTGTAGCTCCAGTAGGCATTGACTAAAAAGTCGCTAGTGTTGTAATCTGCATCCGTTGTTTTCCCACGCATATTTTCGCCCATTGACTGCAAATAGCGCCACATACCATATTGAGGTTTCATGTCGCTTAGTCGATGGCTTACAAATTCAGAACCAAAGCGAATGAAATTAGTCTCGCTAATTGGAAAACCTAAGTTCGCGGTAGCACCCCAAGTTTTACTTGAGTATTCAGATACATCGCCACTTTCTTTATCTGCTTGATAAGTGTTGTAGTAAACACTCCCACCTAAGCTAACACCATCAACGGTAAAATAAGGGTTAGTAGCAGAAAGCGATGCAGTTTTATCTGAGTTAGTAGTATTTACATCAAATGAAACACTATTGCCCGTGCCCAACCAGTTGTCCTGCGAAATACCAGCATTAAAACTAACCCCACTATCAGAACCAATACCGATACCAAATTTTATGCTACCAGTATTACGCTCAGCTACCTTATAAGTAACATCGACTTGATCGTCTACATCTGGTACCTTTTGCGTTTCAGTTTCAACGGTATCAAAAAAGCCTAAACGATTGAGTCTTGTCTTACCGAGCTCAACTAAATTATTACTTAACCAAGCAGCCTCCATTTGGCGAAGCTCTCGGCGAATAACTTTTTCGCTGGTAACCATATTTCCAACAATATTGATCTTGCGAACATAATAACGAGGACCTGAATCGACAAACACAATTAAGTTCACCGTATGGTCTGCATCATTAATTTCAGGGTGGGTAATCACTCGAGGATATGCATAACCATAATCAGCTAGCATTTTTTTAATCTTATCTTCAACTTGGGTAATCTTTTGGCCGTTATAAAGCTCGCCTTGATGAATTTGCTCATTCACAATTTGGTCTATTTTATCTCTGTAGCCAGTATAACTACCTTTAATTTCTACACCAGAAAAATTATACTGCTCACCCTCATGAATGTTGATAGTAACATAAATACCTTTTTTGTCGGGTGTTAAACTAACCTGTGTCGAATCTATACTAAAACGGGCATAACCTTTATCAAGGTAAAATCCTTGAAGCTCATCCAAGTCAGCTGCCAATTTCTGTTTTTGATACTTGCGGTCACCTAGCATGTTCCACCAAGGAACTTCATCTCTTAATGAAAAACGAGAAATCAACTCATTTGATGAATAAGCTTTAGCACCAACAATATTTATTTGATCTATTTCAGCAGATAACCCTTCAGCAATATCTAGTTTTAGATCAACACGGTTGCGTGATAATGGCGTCACAACAGCTTTAACTTTAGCGTTATATTTACCAATACTATAATAAAAATCTTCAAGGCCCTTTTCTATTGCCGATAGCGTTGTACGATCTAATGATTCTCCGCTCCTAACACCTGAACTTTCCAAATTTGATATTAGCATGTCATCTTTTACTGACTTGTTTCCAGAGAAAGTAATGCTCGCTATAGTTGGGCGTTCTTGTACGTTAATAATCAATATATCGCCGTCACGAGAAATGGTAATATTTTCAAAATTTCCGCTAGCATATAGCGATTTTACAATATTACTAAGATCCGACTCGTTTACGTAATCCCCTATTTGGACAGGCATTTTTAATAACGCAGCTCCAAGCGTTACGCGTTGCAATCCTTCAAACTTTATATCTTTTACCTGAAAATCATCAGCCGCAAATGCTGCTTGGCTGTAAGTAAAAGAGCTAAAAACCAAAGACGCTATGAGCAATTTACTAATTCTCATTTGTGAAGCTTACCTTTCATTATATGTTAATCCATTTAATCACAATTATAAGTGTAAAAAATCGTTAAATAACGCAATACCCATTATAATCATCAATAAAACAAAACCTACCCGATAAAAAATTCCTTGCACTTTACTTGAAACGGGGGAGCCTTTTATTTTTTCAATCAGCAAAAATAAAAGATGCCCCCCATCTAACATCGGCAAAGGAACTAAATTAATTACACCTAAACTAATACTAATAAACGCTAAAAAAAACAAGTAAGGAACCATCCCATAACTCGCTGTTTGCCCGGCCCCTTTAGCAATACCAATGGGTCCCGATAAATTTTTAATACTAATAACACCTGTTAACAACTGATAAAATGAGCGCATCACCTGCTTTATTGTTAATTTTGTTTGCTCAAATCCTTTAACAAATCCGTCTACTATACCATACTGTTTTACAATTGTGTTACTGCTTGGATAAATTCCGGCAACTCCAACTAATTTTCCTTGTTCATTAACACTAATTTTAGGCTGTAAATCAAGCGAAATTATCTCATTTTTACGTTTTATTGTTAATGCTATTGGATCACCTTTTTTTACTAATTGAGAAAAATTATCCCAATTATCATAATCTTGCTTATTATAACTGATAATTTCATCGCCAATTTCAAGCCCAGCAGCTTTAGCTGCCGAATTATCGATAATGGCACTAATGACTGGGCGAGTTCCTACCTGCTCAGGTATAAAACCAAACGCGGTTATTGGTGATTCTTTTTCTACATCATACTGCCAGTTTTTAATACTAATTGTCGTTTGATATAACTCATCTGCATTTGCAGTATAACTGAGTTCGATACTATCCTTGCCCATTTCACTAATCAGTACTGAACCAACATCTGCCCAACTCTCTATTTTGATGCCTGCAATAGATTTTAGTTCCGCACCTTGCACAATATTTACACTTGCTATAGGAGTATTCGTAATGGTTCCCGCAATTTTAACTGGATAAGTTATAATGCCAATTTGAAAAACTACCCAGTAAACAATAACTGCTAGAATAAAATTAGCAATCGGACCCGCGCTAATAATCGCCGCTCGCTGAATAATTGGTTTATGATCGAACGCGAATTGTTTTTGCTCTTCTACCAGAGGTTGATTGCGACCATCAAGCATTTTAACATAACCACCCAGTGGAATAGCGGAAAGGGTATACTCAGTTCCTTTTTTGCTAGTATAAGACCAAAGCTTTTTACCAAAACCAACCGAAAAACACTCAACGTTAACACCGCAAAATCTGGCCATAATAAAATGTCCAAACTCATGCACCGTAACAAGCACACTAATAGTGATAAAAAATATTACCGCTGACCAAATCAAAATTATGTCCTATAAAACATGAAGAGAAATAGCCGCAAATATTGGAATTGCTGCAGTTAAGCTATCAATACGATCTAAAATTCCACCATGACCAGGAATTAAATGGCCGCTATCTTTAATTTTTGCTTCACGCTTAAACATACTTTCAGTTAAATCACCTAATATTGAAACTAGTATTGCAAATATAGAACTAATCATTAAATTATATAGCGAAATGGTAAAATAATGGCTTAAATAAACAACAACACTAATTAATAGCGATAAAATAACACCACCAATAAGTCCTTCTATTGTTTTTCCTGGCGACACTTTTGGTGCTAACTTGTGCTTACCAAATATCCTTCCTGCAAAATAAGCACCAGAATCAGTGGCCCACACAAGGACCAAGACGTAAAGCAACCAAAATGCTCCTTGGAATGAGTCACCATCATAATTAATCTGTCTTAAAGCAATCATACCAACGAAAAAAGGTGCTAATGTGAAACACGCAAATAAAATTTTAATGTAATTATTCTGCCAGAAACGAACTGAGCTTGGATAGGTGACAACTAATAATAAAGCCACTAACCACCAAACTAGAGAAACGAGCAAAATATATTTAAACACGTCTATTTTGCCTGCAAGTAAAGCAGATACATAATAAATAGCAACGATAAAAAGGGTAAATATTAGCGCAAATATGCCTCTACTTTTAACAGATTTAATTTGCAGAAACTGTGCCCATTCCCATGCAGATAGTGCACAAATTATAACCATCAAAGAAATAAATCCTGATAAGGGTATAAAAAATAAACATAAAATAACCAAAGGGATTAATACAATAGCTGCCAATATACGCTGAATTAACATTACATGTCCTATTTTTTAACAATCAACAACCTGACCAAATCGCCGTTCTCTTTTATTAAAGATCGAAATTGCTTCATCAAATGAATTTAGATCAAAATCCGGCCATAGTATATCAGTAAAATAAAATTCAGAATAAGCAATTTGCCATAGTAAAAAATTACTAATCCTATGCTCACCGCCAGTTCTAATAACAAGGTCTACTGCGGGTAATTCATGCAATGAAAGCTCCTTACCAACAACATCTTCTGTAAGATCATCAATCAATAGCTCATTATTATTAACTTTATCAATAATTTTTTTAATTGCATGAGTAATATCCCACCGCCCACCATAATTTGCGGCAATATTCAGTACAAGACCGGTATTATTGAGAGTCATGCTTTGGACATCAGCAATCATTGCCTGTAATTGACTAGAAAATCGAGAAATATCGCCGATGATATTTAAACGGATATTATTTTTGTGCAATGTTTTTGCTTCTCGATTTAAAGCATAAACAAATAAAGACATTAATGAAGAAACTTCTTGCTCAGGTCTTTTCCAGTTTTCACTACTAAAAGCATATAAAGTCAAAGCTTTTATGCCAATTAGGCTAGCATGCTGAACCACTTTTCTTACTGCTTTTAGCCCAGCTTTATGCCCAACCACTCTTAATTGATTCCTACTTTTAGCCCACCGCCCATTTCCATCCATAATAATTGCTACATGATTGGGAATATGTTTTTTTTGCGACATGCCTTTCCTATTTACATTTCTATAAAACGGTTATCGAGTACCGTAGACAACAATTGTTTTACCATGAGCAGAAATCAAATGTTGTCCTTCTAACATTTTTAGAATTCGCCCAACTGTCTCTCTTGAACAACCAACAATCTGACCAATTTCCTGTCGAGTAATTTTTATTTGCATTCCATCAGGATGAGTCATTGCATCAGATTGCTTAGCTAAATTTAGTAAAGTTTGGGCAATTCTACCTGCAACATCAAGAAATGCCAAGTTACTCACTTTTTCTGATGTTACTTGTAAGCGATTTGCCATTTGTGCTGCAAGTTTCACTAAAATATCTGGATTAACCTGAATCAGTTGTTTAAATTTTTTATATGATATTTCTGCAACTTCACAGCTCGTTCGTGCTTTAACCCAAGCACTGCGCTCTGTTCCTTCTTCAAATAAACCAAGTTCTCCGATAAACTCACCTTGACTTACATAAGATAAAATCATCTCTTTGCCTTCATCGTCTTTAATTAAAACGGCTGCGGCACCTTTTACGATGTAATATAACGTTTCAGCTTTTTCACCTTGATGAATTAATGTACTTTTGGCTGGATATTTATGGACATGACAATGAGATAAAAACCACTCTAATGTTGTATCGGATTGCTGTTTACTAATAATCATTAAATCCTACTCCAGTTATACAATTTCTAGTTATTATATGATGTCACTATATCAAACTTATCTACTGAATAATATATCAAAATCAATTTTGCTCATGGGGGAAGCCTATAACTTACTTTTTTACAAAACATCTTCAGTGCATTTTAAATCTATCGTCTCATGCAGTTCAGACCAAACTATGACAATTTTTCCTTGCTGCAATAGTTTGCCAATATCATCTACTTTCTCGGCTAATGTTTTTTCCATCAAACCGTAGTCAGTTCCTTCTCGCAAAATAAAACTTTCAATAATGTTGAGTAAAGTATCTTGTTCCAACTCTTGCCAAGGAATTATCACTGTACCAACCTTATAACCGAGATAATAAAATTATTTGTTATTATTAACACTAAACTCAAGAAATGCAACTAGCGCATTAATAATATTGCGAGCATTAACGAGAAATATCATTAGTAATACCAAATCTATAACAATTTTGTGCCTATTTGAAGTATTATAGCTAGAAAATAAAAAAAAAAACCACTCAAGAGAGTGGTTTTTAAAGCAAATTTACGTTTATGCTTCATCTGTCGAATTAAGTAACTCGGCTAAATTAGCAGTCGCTTCCTCGGCTGTCACAATAGATTCTGAGACAACATGAGGCTCTGCCATTAGTGCGCGTTTACGCAAACGCTCTTTGTGGTATGCATATCCAGTCCCGGCTGGAATCAGTCGCCCAACAATAACGTTTTCTTTTAAGCCGCGAAGTTCATCATTTTTACCTGCAACAGCTGCTTCCGTTAACACACGAGTTGTTTCTTGGAATGATGCTGCAGAAATAAATGACTCTGTTGTCAGTGATGCTTTCGTAATACCTAATAAATCATGCATATAAGATGCTGGCTCTTTACCTTGCGCCTCTAGTTCTCGATTAATGATCTTGATGCGAGAAACTTCTAATTGTTCACCTTCTAATAAACGGGAATTACCGATATTACCAATTGTTGCTTTGCGTAACATTTGACGAACAATAACCTCAATATGCTTATCATTAATTTTTACACCTTGTAAACGATAAACTTCCTGAACTTCATTCACAATATAACGCGTTACAGCATTGACACCTCTTAAGCGTAAAATATCATGTGGAGACTCTGGACCATCAGAAATCACGTCGCCACGCTCGACATGCTCGCCTTCGAAGACGTTAAGTTGACGCCATTTAGGAATCATCTCTTCATATGGTTCACTACCATCTGCTGGTGAAATAACTAGACGACGCTTACCTTTGGTCTCTTTGCCAAATGAAACGATACCATCAACTTCAGCAAGAATAGCTGGCTCTTTTGGTCTACGCGCTTCAAACAGATCTGCTACGCGTGGTAAACCACCCGTAATATCTTTTGTACCAACAGAAGCCTGTGAAATACGAGCCAAAACATCACCAGTGTTAATTGCCGCCCCATCTTCTAGTTGAACCAACGCTTTTCCTGGTAAAAAGTACTGTGCAGGCATCTCAGAACCCGTAACAAACACATCTTTACCTTTAGCATTTACAATTTTAATTGCTGGACGTAAATCTTTACCAACAGCGGTTCTTTCTGCTACATCAAGTACTACGATTGAAGATAAGCCAGTTAAATCGTCAGTTTGACGGGTTATTGATTGCCCATCAACCATATCGACAAACTTAATAAAACCTTGTACTTCAGAGACCACTGGCATGGTATGAGGATCCCAGTTTGCAATGGTTTCACCAGCTTTAACTGCTGTACCTGTCCCTTTAGTCAAGATCGCACCATAAGGAACCTTATAAGTTTCTTTCATTCGACCTAACTCATCAATGACAGTTAACGTCGTATTACGTGAAGTGATAATAAGTTTCTTCTCTGGATTGATAACAAATTTTGCATTAGATAGTTTGATAATACCGTTATTCTTAACTTGTACGCTTGATTCAGCTGCGGCTCTTGATGCAGCACCACCAATATGGAATGTACGCATTGTCAGCTGTGTACCCGGCTCACCAATTGATTGGGCAGCAATTACACCAATTGCTTCACCTTTATTAATTAAATGACCACGAGCTAAGTCACGACCATAACAATTAGCACAAACGCCAAAATCAGTATCGCAGGAAACCACCGAGCGAACTTTAACACTATCAATCAGTTCTTCTTCTAATAAATCGCAAAAACTTTCGTCCAATAATGTATTACGTGGGATCAAAACATCAGCAGAGCCAGGTTTTAATACATCTTCCGCTGTAACCCGCCCTAGTACGCGTTCACGAAGTGGCTCTTTAACATCTCCGCCCTCAATAACAGGCGTCATCACAACACCTTCATGAGTACCACAATCGTCTTGAATAACAACCAGATCTTGTGCTACATCAACTAAACGACGAGTTAAATAACCCGAGTTAGCTGTTTTTAATGCGGTATCAGCTAACCCTTTACGTGCACCATGGGTAGAAATAAAGTATTGCAGTACGTTTAATCCTTCGCGGAAGTTGGCAGTAATTGGTGTTTCAATAATCGAGCCATCTGGTTTTGCCATCAAACCACGCATACCAGCGAGCTGTCTGATCTGTGCTGCAGAGCCACGAGCACCAGAATCGGCCATCATGTAAATACTATTAAAAGATGGTTGAGACTCTTCTTTACCTTCTCTGTTTATAACTTTTTCTGTCGATAAGTTATCCATCATCGCTTTAGCTACACGCTCATTCGCTGCAGCCCAAATATCAATAACTTTATTATAACGCTCCCCAGCTGTAACTAAACCAGATTGGAACTGTTCTTGAATCTCTGCAACTTCAGCTTCTGCTTCGGTAATAATCTCAGCTTTTTTCGCTGGAATCACCATATCATCAATACCAACAGATACCCCTGAACGAGCTGCATATGCAAAACCAGTGTACATAACTTGGTCTGCTAGAATAACTGTCTCTTTCATACCTAACTGACGATAGCAAATATTCAAGATTTTAGAAATCGCTTTTTTACCTAATGGTTGATTAACCACTGAAAATGGTAAGCCTTTTGGCATGATCAACCATAAAATAGCTCGACCAATTGTTGTATCAACTAAGGAAATAGACGTTTCCCATTCATCGGCATCATTACGGGTGTATTCAGTAATCCGAATTTTAACTCGTGCGTGAAGATCTGCCAAGCCTAGTCGATAAAGCTTTTCTGCTTCTTTTGGACCAGTTAAAACCATACCTTCGCCTTTTGCATTAACTCGATCACGAGTCATATAATAAAGGCCTAATACAACGTCTTGTGATGGCACAATAATTGGTTCACCACTCGCTGGAGATAAGATATTATTCGTCGACATCATTAACGCTCGAGCTTCAATTTGCGCTTCTATCGTTAATGGGACATGAACCGCCATTTGGTCACCATCAAAGTCAGCATTGAATGCCGCACACACTAATGGATGTAACTGAATAGCTTTACCTTCAATCAAAATTGGTTCAAATGCTTGAATACCTAATCTATGAAGTGTTGGCGCTCGGTTTAATAAAACCGGATGCTCACGAATAACTTCATCTAAAATATCCCAAACAATTGCGTCTTCACGTTCAACCATTTTTTTCGCTGCTTTAATGGTCGTAGCATAACCGCGGCGCTCTAATTTACCGTAAATGAATGGTTTGAAAAGTTCAAGCGCCATTTTTTTCGGTAAACCACACTGGTGTAGGCGTAAGTATGGGCCTACGGTAATTACAGAACGTCCCGAATAGTCAACACGTTTACCTAATAAGTTCTGACGGAAACGACCTTGCTTACCTTTAATCATATCAGCAAGCGATTTTAATGGACGTTTGTTTGAACCGGTAATTGCGCGACCTCGACGACCATTATCTAATAACGCATCAACAGACTCTTGCAGCATACGTTTTTCATTACGCACAATGATGTCAGGAGCGGCTAAATCTAATAAACGTTTTAAACGGTTATTACGATTAATAACTCGACGATATAAATCATTAAGATCAGACGTTGCAAAGCGACCGCCATCTAACGGCACTAAAGGACGTAAATCAGGTGGAAGAACCGGTAATACATTTAAGATCATCCATTCAGGTTTATTTTCTGACAGAATAAATGCTTCTAGAATCTTAATACGCTTAGTTAATTTTTTACGTTTCGTTTCAGAATTCGTCGTTGACAACTCATCGCGTAATAGTTCACATTCCGCAGCTAAATCTAAATTACGTAACAATTCTTGAATAGCTTCGGCACCCATGCGCGCATCAAACTCATCACCAAATTCTTCCAGCGCGTCTAAGTATTGCTCTTCGGTTAGAATTTGACCTCTGTCAAGGTTAGTCATTCCACCATCAAGAACCATAAATGATTCAAAATAAAGCACTCGTTCAATATCACGTAATGGCATATCAAGCAATAAACCGATACGAGATGGTAACGATTTTAAAAACCAAATATGGGCTGTTGGTGAAGCAAGTTCGATATGTCCCATGCGCTCACGACGCACTTTGGCTTGCGTCACTTCAACACCACATTTTTCACAGATCACACCGCGATGCTTTAAACGTTTATATTTACCACATAAACATTCATAATCTTTAACGGGTCCAAAAATTCTGGCACAAAACAAACCGTCACGCTCAGGTTTAAATGTACGATAATTAATGGTTTCTGGTTTTTTAACCTCACCAAATGACCATGAACGGATCATGTCAGGTGACGCTAACCCAATTTTAATAGCGTCAAAATCTTCAGTTTTAGTTTGCGCTTTTAGAAACTTTAATAAGTCTTTCACTAATTGGCTCCTATGGAGTTAAACCAACTGGGCAATCGTTAAATAACTAACGATTACCCGTATAAATAGCAATCTTATATCAGATAAAATTACTCTTCATCTAATTCAATATTGATACCTAACGAGCGAATCTCTTTTAATAAAACATTAAAGGATTCAGGGATCGCAGGTTCCATACTATGATCGCCATCTACGATATTTTTATACATCTTCGTACGACCGTTTACATCATCTGATTTTACTGTCAACATTTCTTGTAGTGTATATGCTGCGCCATAAGCTTCGAGCGCCCATACTTCCATCTCACCAAAGCGTTGACCACCAAACTGAGCTTTACCACCAAGAGGTTGTTGAGTAACCAAACTATACGAGCCAGTTGAACGTGCATGCATCTTATCATCGACAAGATGATTAAGTTTTAACATGTACATATAACCAACTGTTACTGGTCGCTCAA
Source organism: Orbaceae bacterium lpD02 (assembly GCA_036251875.1). Classification (NCBI taxonomy): domain Bacteria; kingdom Pseudomonadati; phylum Pseudomonadota; class Gammaproteobacteria; order Orbales; family Orbaceae; genus Orbus; species Orbus sturtevantii. Next base: position 1,662,416 of record CP133960.1, read on the forward strand.
ATTTTTCACCTGTACGACCATCATGTAAAATAATTTGCCCTGATGTTGGAATGTCACCGAGTTCAAGTAAAGCTTTAATTTCAGACTCTTTAGCACCATCAAATACCGGTGTCGCAAGTGGCATACCATTACGAAGATTTTGAGCAAGCGTCATCACTTCTCGATCAGAAAATTCAGCAACATTCACTTCTTGAGCCGCGCCAAGTCCTAGGTCATACGCTTTTTGAATAAATTCACGAAGCTTAGCTAGCTCTTGTTGCTCTTTAAGCATTGCATCAATTTTATTACCGATACCTTTAGCTGCCATCCCTAAATGCGTTTCCAATACTTGACCGATATTCATACGAGATGGAACACCGAGTGGATTTAATACTAAATCAACTGGGCATCCATCTTCATCATATGGCATATCTTCGATTGGATTAATTTTTGAGATAACCCCTTTATTACCATGACGACCAGCCATTTTATCACCTGGCTGAATCTGGCGTTTAACAGCTAAATAAACCTTAACGATTTTTAATACACCAGGCTGTAGATCATCGCCTTGAGTAATTTTCATACGTTTAGCTTCAAGCCGTTTATTAAAATCAGCTTTAATCTCATCATGTTGAGCAGCTAATTCTTCTAATTTAGCTTGTTTATCTTCTTTTGATAAACCTATAGTCAGCCATTTTTCACGCGGTTGTGCGTCAAGTTTATTCGCATCAATACCACCCGAAATTAAAACATCTTTGATTTGAGCAAAGAGAGCTGCTTCCAAAATCTTTAACTCTTCAGTTAAATCTTTTTTCGCTTGTTTTAGCTGCATATCTTCTATTTCAAGCGCTCGCTTATCTTTAACGACACCATCACGGGTAAAGACTTGAACATCAATAACAGTACCAGAAACACCATTTGGCACTCGTAGTGAAGTATCTTTAACATCAGATGCTTTTTCACCGAAGATAGCTCTAAGTAGTTTTTCTTCAGGCGTTAGTTGTGTTTCACCTTTCGGCGTTACCTTACCAACTAAAATATCACCACCTTTAACTTCTGCGCCAATATAAACAATACCTGACTCATCAAGCTTAGAAAGTGCTGACTCGCCCACATTTGGAATATCTGCACTAATTTCTTCTGCACCTAATTTTGTATCGCGAGAAACACAGGAAAGTTCTTGAATGTGAATAGAAGTAAATCGGTCATCTTGCACCACTCTTTCAGAAACTAAAATAGAATCTTCGAAGTTGTAACCATTCCATGGCATAAACGCCACACGCATGTTCTGACCTAATGCTAGCTCACCTAAATCGGTTGAAGGACCATCGGCTAATACATCGCCACGCTCAACTTTTTCACCTAATTCAACGCATGGAATTTGGTTAATACAAGTATTTTGGTTAGAACGAGTATATTTAGTTAAATTGTAGATATCAATCCCAGCTTCGCCAGAATACATCTCATCAGAATTAACATTAATGACTATTCGCGATGCATCAACATACTGCACGGTACCACCGCGTTTGGCAACGGCCGTTACACCCGAATCAACTGCTACGGCTCGCTCCATACCTGTACCAACAAATGGTTTTTCTGCTTTCAATGTAGGTACTGCTTGGCGTTGCATGTTCGCACCCATCAAGGCACGGTTAGCATCATCATGTTCAAGGAATGGAATCAATGATGCCCCAACAGAAACGATTTGTTGAGTTGAGACGTCCATATAATCAACTTGCTCAGCATTATATAAACCTGATTCACCATTTAAACGACAAGTGACTAAATCTTCTTTAAAACGACCATCATCGTCTAAATTTGAGTTAGCTTGAGCAATAACATAAGCACTTTCGTCAATAGCTGATAAATAGTTGATTTCATCGGTCACAATACCATCAATGACTCGGCGATAAGGGGTCTCTAAGAAACCATACTCATTGGTTCTTGCATAAACTGCTAATGAGTTAATTAAACCGATATTTGGACCTTCAGGCGTTTCAATTGGACAAACACGACCGTAATGGGTTGGATGTACGTCACGGACTTCAAATCCAGCACGTTCACGTGTTAAACCACCAGGACCTAATGCAGAAATACGACGTTTATGTGTGATTTCAGATAATGGGTTATTTTGATCCATAAACTGAGATAATTGGCTTGAACCAAAGAATTCACGAATCGCGGCTGAAATTGGTTTAGCGTTGATCATATCTTGCGGCATTAACGCATCAAGATCACCTAATGATAAACGCTCTTTAACAGCACGTTCAACCCGAACTAAACCAATTCTAAATTGGTTTTCTGCCATTTCACCAACACTACGAATTCGACGGTTACCTAAATGATCAATATCATCCACATCACCATGACCGTTACGAATGGCAATAAGCTTTTTCATAACGTCGACAATGTCATCGTTATTTAAAACACCACTACCTTCGATATCTTCACGATTTAAAGAACGGTTAAACTTCATGCGACCTACCGCAGATAAATCATAGCGTTCCTCTGAGAAGAAAAGGTTAGCAAATAAAGATTCAGCCGCTTCTTTTGTCGGTGGCTCACCAGGACGCATCATACGATAAATTTCAACAAGTGCACCTAATTGGTCATGAGTAGGATCAACGTTGATTGTTTCAGAAATAAACGCACCGTGATCAAGATCATTAGTAAATAATGTCTCGATTTTTTTATAACCTGCTTGAGTTAATTCAGCAAGCAACTCCAATGAAATTGGAGTATTAGCTGGTGCAATCATATCTCCCGTGCTAGCATTAATATAATTTTTTGCTAGTACTTTGCCAATAATATACTCAACAGGCACATCTATTTTTGTGATGTTATCTTTTTCTAGTTGTCGGATATGTCTTGCCGTTATACGTCGACCTTTCTCTACATAAATCTGATCTTTTGATTCAATATCAAACTGTGCTGTTTCACCACGTAGGCGTTCAGGAATAAGTTCTAATTTTAATTTAGATTTAGCTACTTCAAAAATGCTTTTTTCAAAGAAAATATCTAAAATTTGCTCAGTTTCAAAACCTAGTGCTCTTAAAATTATTGTTGCAGGTAATTTGCGACGACGGTCGATACGAGCAAATAAGTTATCCTTCGGATCAAACTCAAAGTCTAACCATGAACCACGATAAGGAATAATTCTAGCGTTATATAAAACTTTACCAGATGAATGGGTTTTACCTTTATCACTATCAAAGAACACACCTGGGCTACGGTGCAATTGAGAAACAATTACACGTTCAGTACCATTAATAACAAATGTTCCATTATCAGTCATAAGAGGGATTTCGCCCATATAGACATCTTGTTCTTTAATATCTTTTACAGTTCCTTCTGGAGCATCTCTGTCATAAATAACTAAACGTAATTTAACACGTAATGGCGCAGAATAAGTGATCCCTCTAATTTGACACTCTTTTACATCAAAAACAGGCTCACCCATTTTAAATGATACATACTGAAGTTCTGCACTGCCACTATAACTCTTTATAGGAAAGATTGAACGAAAAGCGGCTTCTAAACCATATTGACCTTCAGGATCTTGGTCAATAAACTTTTGGAACGAATCAAGTTGAATAGAAAGAAGATAGGGTATATCCAACACTTGTGGACGCTTACCAAAATTCTTACGAATTCGTTTTTTCTCGGTATAAGAGTAAACCATTAGTTCCTCAACTTGCTGATCAGCCTCGATATATAATTTAATATCATATCGGCTTTATTAAATATTCATCAGATCTTAATTATTAAATTAAATCTGACACCTGCTCGAAATATTTATAAATATCAATTGATTAGGTTTTTAATTATATACTATTTCATTTGTAACTAAATAATAACTTTTTTTCACATCTACACAGACGCAAAAAGGCTGGAGATATAAACCACCAGCCGTCAGCCTTTTCAGGCTGTATATAATTGCATCAAACTTATTTAAGTTCGACAGTCGCACCAGCTTCTTCAAGCGCTTTCTTAAGTGCTTCAGAGTCATCTTTGCTAGCAGCTTCTTTAACTGTTGCAGGAGCTGATTCAACAAGGTCTTTAGCTTCTTTTAAGCCTAAACCAGTTGCACCACGAACCGCTTTGATAACTGCAACTTTGTTAGCACCGATATCTTTTAATATGACATCAAATTCAGTTTTTTCTTCAGCTGCTTCAGCTGGGCCTGCTGCTGCTACTGCAACCGCTGCTGCTGCAGAAACACCAAATTTTTCTTCCATCATTGATACAAGTTCAACAACATCCATTACAGACATTTCAGCAACTGCATCTAAAATTTGTTCTTTAGTGATAGACATAATATAGTTTCCTAAATATAGAATTTTTTAAAATTAGTAAATTGTTCAACAACTAAAATAACCTGCTCTTTTGTAAATAACAAAATTAAGCAGCTTGTTTTTGGTCGCGAACTGCCGCAAGTGTACGAACCAATTTGCCAGCCGCAGCTTCTTTCATGGTCGACATCAAACGAGCTAATGCTTCTTCGTAAGTTGGTAATGTAGCTAAACGATCAATATTAGCCGCAGTAATTAACTCACCTTCAAAGGCTGCTGCTTTAATCTCAAAGTTGTCATTTTCTTTAGCAAACGCTTTAAAAATTCGCGCTGCAGCACCTGGATGCTCATGAGAAAATGCAATCAGAGTTGGACCAACAAACGTATCTTTTAAGCACTCATAAGGAGTACCTTCAACTACGCGACGTAATAACGTGTTACGAACAACACGGATATAAACGCCAGCTTCACGAGCTGATTTACGTAATGCAGTCATTTTATCTACAGTGACGCCACGAGAATCGGCAACAACTGCAGATAGCGCACCTTTGGCAACTTCGTTAACTTCAGCAACAATTGCTTGTTTATCTTGAAGATTTAATGCCATTAGTTTTGCTCCTGAATTAAACTAGGTTTTCACCTAGACTCTCACTGTACCAATTATTGCAAGCAATAATTAGCCTATTTACGGTGAGCAGAGTCCTGTTAATTCAACTATATTTATCTAATTAAAATAACGTTTAGGTTCTGTCACCGTCTACGTAGGAACATTAAGTAATAATCTTAAAATGACAGATATTACACCTACGGTCTTGGACGGGGTCTGGATTAGGCCAGACACCAACCGATTCTTTCTTACTTAATAAAAGTAGCTAGAAAGTTAAACTGTTGCAATCAAACTAGTTTGATCAATAGCAACACCTGCACCCATAGTGGTAGACAAGCTAACTTTCTTAATAAAAATACCTTTAGAAGATGCTGGTTTTGCACGCTTTAAAGCAACAAGTAATGCTTCCAAGTTTTCTTTCAATTTATCAGTATCAAAATCTACTTTACCGACAGTAGTATGGATAATACCATTCTTATCATTACGATAACGAACCTGACCTGCTTTAGCATTTTTAACTGCTTCTGCTACATTAGGTGTTACAGTACCAACTTTAGGATTTGGCATTAAACCACGTGGACCTAAAATTTGACCTAACTGACCAACAATACGCATAGCATCTGGAGAGGCAATAACAACATCAAAGTTCATTTCGCCTTTTTTAATTTGCTCGGCAAGATCTTCCATACCAACTAATTCTGCACCCGCAGCTTTAGCGGCTTCTGCATTTGCACCTTGAGTAAAGACAGCAACGCGAACACTACGCCCTGTACCATTAGGAAGTACAATCGCTCCACGAACATTCTGATCTGACTTACGTGCATCAATACCTAAATTCACAGCAACATCTACACTTTCAGTGAATTTAGCAGTTGCTAATTCTTTTAGTAAAGTGATAGCTTCATTGATTTCATATTGTTTAGTAGCATTAACTTTTTCACGGATAAGTTTAGCTTTTTTAGATAGTTTAGCCATTGGTTATCCCTCCACTTCCAGACCCATTGAGCGCGCAGTTCCTTCAATAGAACGCATCTTAGTCTCAATAGTTGCACCATTCATATCTTCAGCTTTCAGTTCAGCAATTTCGCGAATCTGAGCGCTCGTTATTTTACCTACTTTTTTCTTGTTTGGTTCACCTGAACCAGACTTGATTTTAGCCGCTTTCTTTAGCAAAACTGCAGCAGGAGGTGTTTTAGTAATAAAGGTAAATGAACGGTCAGAGTAAACGGTAATAACAACTGGTGTTGGTAAACCTTTTTCTAAACCTTCTGTTTTGGCATTAAATGCTTTACAGAATTCCATGATATTTACACCATGTTGACCAAGAGCTGGACCAACTGGTGGGCTTGGATTTGCTGCACCAGCTGCAACTTGCAACTTAATGTAGGCTTGTACTTTCTTTGCCATTTTAGCTTCCTTCTTTGGGTACTAGCGCCCTGTTAACCCGATAACAGACAGCTCCCCTAAGTTAAATGAGGGCGACATTTTCCTACAAATATAAAAAAATTGCAATGATTATTTAACAGTATTCGCGAATTGCTTAAAATAATTACTTAAAACAGTGATATTGTTATAAGCTCATTACAGGGAACTGTGCTCATCTGATATTACTTATTTTATTTTTCGACGCCTGGGTAAAAACGAGCAAATCTTGATAGAAAATCTTAGCACTTTCAATATAACCTTGCTTTGTTAAATGAATTAAATCTGGCCGCGCTAAATCTAAATATAGCCATTTTTCTATAATGCCATCTCCCCCCATTGCCATTTGCCAATCCCAATATAGCGTTTTTTCTTGCTTTGCGACCTCTTGTTGTATTTGCCTAATATGATAGTAATTAACTGGCTTGCGATTATTCACGTTATCGCTTTGTTCTCCCTTTAACATCGTGTCAGGCGAGCTCATTACTAATACAACTGCACGGGGTAAAGCCTTTCTTATTTTTTTGATATTTTGTATAAGGTTATGTCGATACTCTGTTAAATCTAAATTTGGATCGAATGCTTCATTCGTCCCATATTCTAAAATCACCATATTGCTTTTTGTCATCGCGAGTTCTGTATACCAGTTTGGTGACCATTTTTGCCAAATAGACTGCTTAGCGCCATTCGTTCCAATCATTGAAACAATTACACCTGATTGTTGATAACGCTGCAACCAAATACCCCCTAACTCGGCCTCACCTTTATTAACTTTAATTGTAAACGGGGCTGTAATTTTAATTGGTGATATTTGCCATTTGCCTATTTTACTTTTTTGAGTAAATGTGATTTGGCGCATGTTTTTCTCTGCATCAAATAGTTTGACTTTCGTTGATTTATTTAAGGGCTTAATTGTCAATTTAACTGACCATATATCGTTAATATCAACATTTTTGGGTAGAACTTGAATATAGCCATTATTTCTACTCGGCTCAGCAATATATCCCCCCATCGGAAAATCACGATCATTGGTGTTTCTGCTACTAAAAAGTAGCCAGTTACTACTTTTCCATGCTATCAAAGAATGGTATTGACCTGCCACTGACATCGGTGTGACCCAACCGATTCCAGCATTACCATATTTTGCTTGCAATAATGTTCGTAGTTCCCCAGTAAAAAAATCCGCGGCAGAATGTGAGTCACCAAATTGGGTTATTGTCACCACTCGATTAGCCACATTCGGTTTCTCTAACTGATAAAAATCTTTTTTAAATGCATCGCTGTTCGGATCGCCAAAATTAATAATTCCATGAAAAGAATCACTTTTATCTAGATAGGCTAGGCTGATTGTGGGTGTAAATACAGACAAAACGAATACAATAATGCACATTATAGCTTTGTTTATATTACTCGCAGTCATTATTGAATTGCCTCCTTCTGTTCAGCGGATTCGATAGTCATCTCGTTGATAATTCTATTAGCGAGAATCTTCTGACCAAGAACAGAAAAATGGATACCATCATCGATACGAACTTTAGCATTTCCTTTATTAGTTGTCACAAAATTAGCATACTCTTTATCACTACATCCCAATAATTCACTGGTCGGAATATAATGCCCGCCAATTTTTGCAACTTCAGAATGGTACAGCGTATTTAAGTACACGACATCACGATGCAATTTTGCTTTGCGCATACAAGGTACCCCTAACCAAATGACATCAGCCTTATTCAATTGTGCTGCCTTTAGAATACGGTTAATTCTATAACGATAAGTCGCTTCCCATTGCGCTGATTTAAATTGTAAATATTTTGCATGTCCTTTGACCGGAAAATTCCAAGGATCATTAGGTCCAAGAAAGACAACCACGACTTTTATCGATGGTTCTTGCGCAAGCGTATCTTCAACCGTTTTCGGCCAATTAAATGCTCCAGGATAAGATAATCCAGTACTTTGCTTACTTAAATCTAAACTTTCAATATGGTATTTTTGATACAATGAACGCTTAACTCTTGGCGCAACGCCTTGCATCAAAGAATCTCCAATAAACAATATCTTATCTACAGGGTGAACCGTAATTGGAACGACTTGTTGAACGGGATCCTTCAGATTCGTCGACATTTCAACGCTAGATTTAGCTTTTATCGTTACGTCTTTTGCCTCATCATTTTTAGCTTCATTTTTAATGCTAAGCGTTGGTGTAGTTAAAAGTGGTGGTGCCTCATCTCGTTCAGTTTTAGCATGGACAGGTTCTAGTGCTGTTTGTTTACTGGCTAACTTCGATGTTGGCTCATCTTCATGGTTCGTCTTGCTATCATATGTAACGTGGTCAAAAACGTGCTCATCTTGTGATGATTTTGTTTCAAGAATCAAATGATTATATTTTTGAACTAGTTGATCATTAAAATCAGCTACCGCCGAAAAATAGATATCTTCGTCAGCTAATAGCTGCTGATTTAATTTAGCAATTGATGACAAAAAAGGCTTATCTTGCCAGCCAAACAACGGCATCGATCGGTGATAAGTTTGCTGCCAATAGATAGCGATTGATTGCTGATATAGCAACAATAATCCTATTAATGTTACGAAAAAAATATAACAAACTCTAAGAATACTCATCATACTACTTAAAACCCTGCATAAATAAAATTAGGAATGCCTGATGGGGCAAAACTAATAACTAGCCATAAAGTAAGAATAAAGATGACTGGAAGCAATGACCAATGAACTTTATGCATGCATTTGACTATATTAACTTGTAAATTAGTGGCCAATGGATATAAATAATAACCCAGCAGCAACAAGAACATATAAAATAGAGAATTAAAGTGTAATGGAATATGCGAAAAGTTATTTATTATTGCAGATAGATATTCCAGTGATTCAGAAAAACTACTACTACGAAAAAAAATCCAAGCGAAACAGACATAGTGGAATGTTATCAATTTCGCCAAAAATAAAAATCGATCTGCTAAACAATTACGCCCAAAATATTTGTCACCGATATTGAGCAATACCATACCAATACCATGAACCCCACCCCAAATTAAGAAATTTAGGCTAGCACCATGCCATAGTCCCGATAACAACATGGCAATAAGCAAGTTAATTTGTGTCCGAAAAAATCCGCTCCTGCTACCCCCTAAAGGGATATAAACATAATCACGTATCCAACTTGATAAACTAATATGCCAACGTTGCCAAAAATTTCGCAGATTACTTGCCAAGTATGGCAAATTAAAATTAATCGGTAACTTAAAACCAAGTAATAAGGCAATCGCAGTTACTAAATCAGTATAACCTGAAAAATTTAGATACAATTGGATCGCATAAGCATAAAGAGCAAAAATGAGATCTAATGAACTATACTCCGCCGGATTGGCAAAAACGGGGTTAACCCATGTATCAGCTATTGCAGAGCTTAGCCAATAAACTTTAACAATAGCAAATAAAATTAATGTAAATGCCCGATAAGGCTCCAACAATTCACGGCTAATTTTAATCTGAATTTGTGGTAAAAAATCACGAGCCCGGTTAATCGGGCCTGCAACAATGCTTGGGAAAAATGATAAAAAGAGCATAAACGAAATAAAATCAGCTCGTTCAATTTCCTTTCGTTTAATTGAAACAATATAGCTAATCGAATGAAAGGTATAAAAAGAGATACCAATTGGCATGATAATTTCAGTACTTGGAATTAAAAAACTTAAGCCGAGATTATTAATAATCACTTGTAATGCATTAGTGAAAAAATCAAAATATTTGAAGACAGCTAAGTTACCCATTGCAGCCATGATTGAAATAGTAAACCAAAACCGCCGATATTTAGACTTATCCAGCAAAAAAGATAGACTAAAAATAACAATCGAGTAACCTGCTAAAATTAATGCAAAGGTATAATTAAATGAAGCAACAATACCATAGCTGGCAATTAACAATAAATAATTTTGTAATACTGGTAATTTCCGGCAAGACCAATACAAACAGAAAAAAATCAAAAATAAAACCGAAAATTCAATGGATAAATAACTCACTCTTACCTACTTAACGATCACTAACAAACTCATCTAAAACTAGCTTATAACATCATTGAGATATAAAACTAAATACCTAATTCATCCCAAATTTCATCAATATGGGCAACAACTTTAGCATCTTTTTTAATAATAGTCCCCCACTCTCGAGTTGTTTCCCCTGGCCATTTATTGGTGGCGTCTAAACCTATTTTAGATCCAAGCCCTGAAATAGGCGAAGCAAAGTCTAAATAGTCAATCGGTGTATTCTCAACAAAAGTAATATCACGCTTAGGATCCATTCTCGTTGAAATCGCCCACATAACATCTTTCCAATCTCGAGCGTTAACATCATCATCACAAATAATGACAAACTTAGTATACATAAATTGGCGCAAGTAGGACCATACGCCCATCATGATACGCTTTGCATGCCCAGCATACTGCTTTTTAATCGTAACAACTGCGATTCGATACGAGCACCCTTCTGGTGGCAAATAAAAATCAATAATTTCAGGAAACTGTTTCTGTAAAATTGGAATAAAGACTTCATTAAGTGCTAACCCCATTACCGAAGGCTCATCTGGTGGACGCCCAGTATAAGTAGAATGATAAATAGCATCTTTACGTCGTGTTATATGTGTAATGGTAAAAACAGGAAAACGTTCAACTTCATTATAATAGCCGGTGTGATCACCATATGGGCCTTCTAACGCAGTTTCATTAGGATCAATGTACCCTTCTAACACAATTTCGGCACTAGCAGGTATTTGAAGATCACATGAAAGTGCTTTGACTACTTCGGTTCGATGACCACGCAATAGACCCGCAAATGCATATTCAGATAATGTATCAGGTACTGGCGTGACTGCACCTAAAATTGTTGAGGGATCGGCCCCTAGCACCACGACAACGGAAAATTTTTCGCCAGGGTTTTCCTTTGTCCATTCTTGAAAGTCAAGGGCTCCTCCTCGGTGGGATAGCCAGCGCATAATCAATTTATTTTTAGCGAGTCGTTGCAAGCGATAGACGCCAAGGTTCTGCCTTTCTTTGTAAGGCCCCTTAGTAACTGTCAACCCCCAGGTTACAAGTGGTGCAACATCATCTGGCCAACAATGCATAATGGGAATTTGCATCAAATCAACGTCATCCCCCTTAAGCACTAAATCTTGACATGGCGCAGAAGAACGCAACTTAACAGGCATATTTAATACTTGTTTATATTTTGGTAGTTCAGAAAAAAAACCTCGAATACCTTTTGGTGGATCGGGCTCACGCAAAAATGCTAGCAAATGCCCAACGTCTCGTAGGGCGGATACATTGTCTTGCCCCATTGCCATCGCAACTCGCTTGGGCGTACCAAATAAATTGCACAAAACGGGCATATCGTAACCAATTGGATTTTCAAATAATAATGCAGGCCCTTCTCGACGCAATACTCGATCGGCGATCTCTGTTATTTCTAAATGGGGATCCACTGGGTAGCTAATTCGCTTTAACTCCCCTTGCTTTTCTAATTGTGCAATAAAATCTCTTAGATCGTTATATTTCACGTTTTATCTCAAAAAATGGATTTAGGCCTACTTTAAGTTATCTCACAACTAACATCAACTTATAAATAAAAATCATAAGGATATATAACCGTTTTATTTAACTCACTTTATTTAGATAATATTATTTAGTCATTCACTGTTTAGCGGATACAATGACCAATAAACTTGATAGGCGTCACAAATAAAAATTATCATATATGATGATGTGAATATTTTCTATAATTTATTAGCGTTACTTGCTAAACTAGCAACTGTTTTAGTCAATAAAAAATGCTTGCTTAATAGTAAAGAGTGATTAGAGACTAGCACAATATTTTCACTACAACAAAAGCATTACTAAGGTAAACAATGGACATAAAAAATCGCAATAAAATACTGCAGTATGGGCGAGAATTGCTTGAGTTAGAGCTTTATGAAGCACAAAAACTATCAGCTCGTCTTGGCGATGATTTTGTGAAAGCCTGTGAACTAATCCTCTCAATAAAGGGCAAAGTTGTAGTCTCGGGCATCGGTAAATCAGGTCATATTGGCAAAAAGATTGCGGCGTCATTAGCGAGCACTGGGACGCCTTCATTTTTTATGCATCCATCGGAAGCATTACACGGTGATTTAGGAATGGTAAGCAGCAGTGATCTTGTTATTCTAATTTCTTACTCGGGCAGGGCCAAAGAATTCAATCTAATTTTGCCAATCCTGAAAGAAATGAAAGTACCTATTATTGCAATTACTGGAGGATCAACATCTCCTTTAGCATTATCAGCAGAATCAGTATTGGATATTTCTGTTGAAAAAGAAGCCTGCCCGATGGGACTCGCGCCAACATCGAGTTCAACAAATACCCTGCTACTAGGTGATGCATTAACCATTGCACTAATGCGTATAAAAGGATTTAAAGAAGAGGACTTCGCTCGCTCACATCCTGCCGGAAGTCTTGGCGCAAAATTACTTAATCACGTAAAAGATGTAATGCGCACCGGCTCAGTTGTGCCTCAAGTTAAGGATGATGCAACAGTTTTTGATGCAATGTTAGAGTTAAGTCGTACCGGTTTAGGGCTTGTTGCGGTATGCGATATAAGTAATAATATTATTGGTGTATTTACTGATGGTGACTTACGCAGATTATTGCTCAATAATGGGACGTTACAAGATCCAATTATTCAAGTGATAACTAAGCCAGGCTATCGTTTACCTGAAGAATGGAAAGCTATTGAGGCACTAAAATCATTTAACGACCACAACATTACGGCAGCACCTGTTGTTAATAATGAGGGTAAACTTGTAGGGGCATTAAACATCCACGACTTACACCAAGCAGGAATTTATTAATAGTTTTAAACAATTGAAAATAAAATTTTTATTGGCTATTTTAAAAAAAATGCTATCATTTTTTGATAAAAAGCAAAATCAGAAAATTCCTATTGCAAAATAGCACTGTCTCCTGCGATAATCGTCGCCCTAAATTTTTGTCGTTAGACGGAGACTATGACTAACTATTACAGTTCATCTTATTAGCAAGATTAAAGAATGAATTGTATATTTTTCAACCAAAAACAGATGATGAAATTATAATGGCAGAGAAGCGAAATATCTTTTTAATTGGTCCAATGGGTGCAGGTAAAAGTACTATTGGTCGGCAGATCGCACAGCAACTTGGTATGGATTTTTTTGATTCAGATCAGGAAATTGAAAAACGAACTGGTGCTGATATTGCCTGGATTTTTGATCTGGAAGGCGAAGATGGCTTCCGTGCAAGAGAAGAGAAAGTTATTAATGAGCTAACCGAAAAACAGGGTGTTGTTCTTGCAACTGGCGGTGGTTCTGTCCTATCAAAAGAAACAAGAAATCGACTCTCTGCACGCGGAATCGTTGTTTATTTAGAAACAACTATCGAAAAACAGATGGCTCGAACACAAAAAGATAAACGTCGCCCATTACTTCAAGGTAGCGATACACCAAAAACACTTTATCTAGAGTTAGCAGAAGAACGCGTTCCTTTATACGAAGAGATTGCAGATATCACAATAAAAACTGATGAGCAAAGCGCTAAAGGTGTAGCAAGCTACATAATTGAAAAAATAGAGCAAATATAATATATCAAATAATTGAAAACGATTATACTTGCGAAAACAGGTGCTTAGAGTGGAAAGGAGAAAATGTGAACGAATCAATCCGTCCTGAAAAGGAAGATCGCTATATAGCAGATAGTTCCGTAAAAAAAACCTTATCACCTAAGCTCAATGATATTTTTTTATCAAAAAAGAAATGGATTATTTTAGTTCTAGCTTTATGCGTTATTTTATTACTATTAAGCTTTGCCATATTTAAACCTACACCAGAAAAGCAATCATCATCGACTGTAACTGATTTAGTAACTAGCCATGACTCGCAACCTGCAGAGTACCATACCTTAACGCCACCAGCAATATCACGATCGGCAACGGAAACAGAAACTAAACTAGATGATACAACGGCTAAAGAGCGAATAGAAGTCCCTGGTGAAGTGACTGATATCTTGGCAAATAAAATTGCAGAACTAAATGAAAAAAATCAGATTGCTGACTCAATTTTACTAAAAGGAAAAAATAGTAATATTAATAAAAAAGCCAATGAACGTCCATTGCAAAAAACATTAGCGAATAATCACTATACAATCCAAATCAACTCGTCTTCATCCCTTGATGGCATAATGGCATTTGTGAAACAATATCAATTAACGAATTATCAAATTTATGAAACTCGTCGCTCACAAAAACCATGGTATGTCCTGATAAAAGGCGACTACACTAGCATTGAAGATGCAAAAAATGCGATCAAATTATTACCTCAAGGATTACAAAAAAATACCCCATGGGTAAAATCGGGTGAAGTGGTTAATAAAGAGAAATCATCGAAATGATGATTTTGTCATCTGTATTTTATACCAAAATTAGGGGTCTTGTTTGAAAAAGCAACGCGCTTTTCTTAAATGGGCCGGCGGAAAATATACGCTTATTGAGAAAATCACACAATATTTACCTAAAGGTGACTTATTAATAGAACCTTTTGTCGGTGCGGGTACTGTTTTTCTTAATACTAATTATGAACGCTATATCTTAGCAGATATTAATCAAGATCTCATTTCACTATTTAACATCATCAAAAAACAACCTACTCAATTTATAGAAGATGCAAAGTTATTATTTACCAAACATAATAATCAAGCATCTGCTTATTATGAACTACGTGAATTATTCAATAATAGTAAAAATAGTTATCAAAAAGCGTTACTTTTCCTCTATTTGAATCGTCATGGTTACAATGGATTATGTCGCTATAATAATAGTGGTCAATTTAATGTACCATTTGGTCAATACAAAACTATCTATTTTCCAGAAAAAGAAATTATGGCTTTTTCTAAAAAAGCGCAAAAAGCAGAATTTATTTGTGCTCCTTATAACAAAGTAATGGCAAAAGCGAAAAAAGGAGCGGTTGTTTACTGTGATCCTCCTTATATCCCCCTATCTGAAAGTGCCAATTTTACGGCTTATTACTCGATAGGTTTCAGTATGAAAGACCAAAAAAACCTAGCTACATTAGCTGAAAAATTAGTTAAAAAAGACATTCCCGTATTAATTTCAAATAATGATACAACTCACACACGAAATTGGTATCAAAAAGCAGATATTTATTTAGTTGAAACAAGACGTTCTATTAGTTGTAATCAACAAGGACGAAAAAAAATTGATGAATTATTAGCGCTTTATTTATGATATTTCCACCATCTTTAATAGTTGCTTTAACTTGGATATAATATAATAAATGTTGGTTTTACCGATTATTCTTTCTTCAACATGAATCTCAGACAGGTTTAAAAATAATGAAAAAATTTTTAATTGCGCCATCCATACTATCGGCAGATTTTGCTAGGTTGGGGGAAGAAACTAAAAAAGTAATAGAATGCGGTGCAGATGTCGTCCATTTTGATGTCATGGATAATCACTACGTACCTAATTTGACCATGGGGCCAATGTTCTGTAAAGGCTTGCGTGATTATGGTATTACCGCACCGATTGATGTACATTTAATGGCCTCCCCTGTTGACGAATTAGTTATCTCTTTTGCTGAGGCCGGCGCCACGAACATATCTATCCATCCTGATGCAACAACACATCTTGATCGCTCTATACAACTGATCAAAGATCACGGCTGTACAGCGGGTGTTGTATTAAATCCAGCAGTGTCTCTTGATTGTCTTGATTATATTATTGATAAAATAGATTTAATTCTAATCATGGGGGTTAATCCTGGTTTTGGTGGTCAATCTTTTATTCCTTATATTTTGAAAAAAATAACACAAACTAGAACGCTAATTAATCATAGTGGACGGGATATTCGTCTCGAAGTTGATGGCGGAATCAAAGTGGAAAATATAGCTGAAATAGCTAAAGCGGGAGCCGATATGTTTGTCGCTGGCTCAGCAATTTTTAACCAGCCTGATTATCGATGCGTGATTGATGATATGCGCAAACAACTTGCAACAGTAGGATGAACCGTAATGAATAAACCAACCGATATTCAAGCTATTGCTTTTGACCTTGATGGCACTTTAGTTGACAGTCTTCCTGGGCTTTCACTTGCAATTCAACGAATGTTAGCCGAGCTATCACTACCAACGGTCAGCAACGAACAAGTAAAAAATTGGATCGGTAATGGTATTGATGTCATGATAAAACGAACATTTAATTGTGTAGGTGCGTCTGATTCACTGTTTGAACAAGCAAAATTACTCTTCAATCGCCATTATGAGCAAGTTATTGATGAAGGAACCAAAGTATTCCCAAATGTTATATCAACATTAGATACATTACAAAAAAATAACTACCCCATGGCGCTCGTGACCAACAAACCAGCTCAATTTTTACCTACGCTCTTGCAAACATTAAAACTCGATAGCTATTTTTCATTAGTATTAGGAGGCGGAGATGTCGTCAAGCTTAAACCTCATCCAACGCCTTTATATCAAGTAATGGCAACATTTGGTCTATACCACGATCAATTGCTATTTATTGGCGACTCGAAAAATGATATCTCCGCGGCAAAAAATGCACAATGCCTAACTGTTGGTCTAACCTACGGTTATAATTATGGTGAACCAATTGCAACAAGTGAGCCTGATTATATATTTGATCACTTTGAAAGCATATTAACACTTTTACCTCTTCCAAAAGCTGAACCCAAAAAATAATAAATTGAATTAAAATTAAATAGGAAAACATTATGAGTAAACCAATTGTATTCAGTGGTGCCCAACCCTCAGGAGAATTATCGTTAGGTAACTATCTTGGCGCGTTAAAAAATTGGGCTAGCCTACAAAATGATTATGATTGTATCTATTGTATTGTTAACCAACATGCAATAACCGTGCGTCAAGATGCCGAAAAGCTAAGAAAAGCAACGTTAGACACTTTAGCGCTTTACTTATCATGTGGCATAGATCCGAATAAAAGTACTATTTTTGTTCAATCACACGTTTCTGCTCATGCGGAGCTAGCATGGGTGCTCAATTGTTACACTTACTTTGGTGAACTCAGCCGAATGACGCAGTTCAAAGATAAATCAGCCAGGCATGCAGAAAATATTAATGCTGGTTTATTCGATTACCCTGTACTTATGGCGGCAGATATTTTAATTTATCAAACGAATTTAGTCCCTGTCGGGGAAGATCAAAAACAACATTTAGAACTTTCCCGCGATATAGCTGCACGATTTAATGCGTTATATGGCAATATATTTAAAATACCTGAACCTTTTATTCCTAAAGCAGGAGCAAGGGTCATGTCGTTACAAGATCCAGCTAAAAAAATGTCGAAATCAGATGATAATCGCAATAACGTGATTGGATTACTTGAAGATCCAAAAAGTGTTGAGAAAAAAATTAAACGGGCCGTCACTGACTCCGATGAGCCACCGCTCGTTAAATATGATCTAAAGAATAAGGCTGGGGTATCAAATTTACTTGATATCTTAACTGGCATTACAGGAAAACCAATTAAGACGCTAGAGCAAGAGTTTGCAGGAAAAATGTACGGTCACTTAAAGGCTGAGGTTGCTACTCAAGTATCAATGATGCTTAGCGAATTGCAAGAGCGATATGCTCACTACCGCAATGATGAAAAAGAGCTCTATGAAATTATGCAAGAAGGCGCCAAAAAAGCCAACATAAGAGCGAGAGAAACGCTAAATAATGTCTATGACGCTATAGGATTTGTTAGGTAAATATCGGTTATAAATAAGAGTGACTAAATTATGAAAATCATTATTCTTGGTGCAGGTCAAACAGGTAGTGCACTCGCTGAATATCTTGTTACTGAGCATGAAAAAAATGATGTAACCGTAGTTGATGAAGCATCCGAGCAGTTACAATCCTTGCAAGAACGCTTTGACTTAAGAGCCATTCAAGGAAAAGTGTCATACCCTCAAGTCTTAGAAAATGCTGGCGCTGAAAATGCAGACATGCTGGTTGCCGTAACAAACTCAGATGAAGCAAATATGCTTGCCTGCCAAATTGCGCATTCACTCTTTAATATTCCGCAAAAAGTTGCACGAATTAGAGCTGTTGAATATAGTGATGATAAATATCAACTTTTTTCTATTGATAACGGTATCCCGATTAATCATATCATTTCACCAGAAAAATTAATCACGCAACATATTAGTCAGTTAATTCAATATCCAGGAGCATTACAAATTGCTTCATTTTGTGATGACAAAGTCTATTTAGTGGCAGTAACCGCCTACTACGGGGGAGCGTTAGTTGGTAGCGAACTCTCTGAGCTTAACGAGCACCTACCTCATGTTGAAGTTAAAATTGTTGCTATTTATCGCCAAAATCGATTTATTAGACCCATTAATTCAACTATCATCGAAGCGGGTGATATGGTTTATTTTATCACCGAACCATCCAATATCAAGGCAGTAATTAGCGAACTACAACGCTTAGAAAAAGCCTATAAACGTATTATGATAAGCGGTGGCGGTAGTGTCGCTATTGCGCTCGCCAAACGGTTAGAAAATGATTATCAAGTCAAACTCATTGAACGCAATGCCCAAAAAGCCGAACTTATTGCTGACAAACTGGTGAATACTACGGTTTTACATGGTGAATCGGCAGATCAAGAGCTCCTATCGCAAGAACAAGTTGAACTAACCGATCTATTCATCGCAGTAACTAGTGATGACGAGTCTAATATCATGTCATCAATGTTAGCAAAAAGAATGGGCGCCAAAAAAGTTATTGTTCTCATTCAGCGTCAAGCTTATTTAGAGCTAATTAATGATAGCGTAATTGATATTGCTATTTCCCCCCAATTAGCCACTATTTCCGAACTATTAAGCCACGTAAGACAATCTGGAATAGCTAAAGTAATCTCCTTGCGTCAAGGCTCATCAGAAGTCATTGAAATCATTGCGCATGGCGATAAAGACACATCAAAACTAGTTGGTCGCTCAATTAATGAAATTAAGCTACCCGCAGGAATAACTATTGGTGCGATGATTAGAGGTGATGATGTTATTATTTCTCAAAATGATCTTGCCATTGAGGACAATGATCACTTAATTATCTTTTTACCAGATAGAAAAGCGATTAGCGAGATAGAGAAACTACTCTGTACTTAATTATTAAATACTAACATGACTAAATACTTATTATATATTATGCCTTATACTCGATACTTACTTCTTATACTATTTTTGACACTATCTTCTTCCTGTTTTGCCGACACCGTCTGGATGAAAAACGGCGACCAACTATCTGGTTCGATAAAAGTCATTGATCGAAATAAAATGGTTATGGATACCAAATATGCCGGCACAATTACGATTAAAGCAACCGAAGTAAAAACATTTACTCTTGATCAGCCAGCGGTGGTAAAAAATGATCTGTATGCAGAAAAATTTTTTATTAAGCAAATAAAACCATCAGAAGAACCTGGCGCAATTATTATTGTTGATAAAAAGGATCAAGAACAAACCGTATCAATTACCAACAATCTAATTTTATATAAGCAAAAAATAAATGAATTTATCGATAACATAACCTTTAACGGTAATATTAAAGGTGGCTTTTTCTTGGATAAGGGAACTAAAAAAACTGAGCAATATATGCTTGATACTAATATTTTTGTTAAACATAATTTATGGCGACACAATATTTTGACTAACTTTCGCCGTAATTTTAAAAATGATAATGTAAGTACCTACTACTACTCAGCACAATACAATCTAGATAAATTTATTACACCCGAATTTTTCTGGCAATCGAGTGTGCAATATCGCCACGACTGGATAGAAGCAATTAATTCGAAAAAAAGCTTTGGTTCTGGCCCTGGTTATCAGCTATGGGATAATGAGCTTAGCTCGCTTTCGCTTGCTTTACTTTTAAACTATCAAGAAATGCACTACCAAGATGGCGATGAGTCTCGTCATCCTCTTGGCACGATGCGTTGGGACTATCAGCGCTTTTTCAACGGTAAAGCTATCCGTTTATTTACAAATGGATCAATAGGAAGAAGCTTTAATCACTCCGTGTCGCTAGATTTAAACACCGCGATTGGGGTGTCATATAAACTAACTGATTGGTTTACGATAAACTCGACCTTAAACAAAGCTAAAGATAAAACCAAAGACGGCAATAGTAATAATGTTAATTATAATTTAGGTGTTGGCGTAACTTGGTAACGCGGATTAGTAAATAAATGCACACATAAAAAACTGCAAAGTTATTACTTTAAGTGTGAGTACTTAATCTTGCAGTTTCATTATAAATTTAAGCTAAGAAATGCATTTTTCTTAAACAAGTATTGATTTGAAATTTTTCCATGATCGAATTTAATTCGTTAGTGAAATTTTCAGTTGATGTAACTAAAGCAGTTATCTCTGCTTTAGTTAACTCGTCAATAATCGCTTGGCGTTTTTGCTCGGTCTGTTTTTGATAAAGTTCATCAATCTCATTCCATTTGCTTAAGCTTTCATCGCTATACCATTCACTTTCATAATTTATCGCTAAGCGGCCGATAAGATCTGCCGTCCACGGTGTGCGTAATCCCTCTTGTAGCTGTTTATGGGTGAAGGGCGGTAAAACGTAAGGTAGCGCCTTGCTAAGGGGCGTCTTAGTTAAAATATGGTGCATTGCCGACATGGTATCGGTGTAATCATTTAAATCTAACGTCATCTTACGATTAGTCTGTTGCTTTTCAACAAAGTTAGCCACATTGGCGGTCTCTTTTATGGTTGAATATCCCGTCCATGCCCACGGGCTGACCCGTTTAATATACGGCTGTAAATATTCGCTCTCACCTTTACTGATATTCACCCCCCCCTAATCGGGCTGCCATGTTGATTACCGGCGGTAATATAGGCCCAGTGATTAGCCTCCTTATCGATAGCGATATGATTTTGAGCATTAATTTATTTTACGCATCGGTTCAATTTCACTTGAACAATATATTTATTTTTTATTATATTTTTCGTTAATGTATTTTTTTACTTCAGCAGCTGTTTTATATTTAAAGTGAGACTCTTCTCCATCGGATTCGCCTTCAAAGCCCGACAAATTATTATCTTTCATAATATTTTTATCTAATTGAATAATATTCTTTGGGGAATTGGTAATCCTCCCATTTTTAATGGAAGCTAGGCGTAGAATTTTGCTGTTGTATTAATTTAAGTTTTTGTATAGGTGTAATTCCACCAATTCCCATATTAGGTCTTTCGTGATTATATGTCCACAACCAGCGGGTCGCTTTATCTTGTAATTCAGTAATATCACGGTAAATGTAATGACTTAGCCAATCATAGCGAACAGTCCGATTAAAACGTTCAATATAGGCATTTTGCTGTGGATTACCTGGCTGGATAAAGCATAATGTTATTTTGTTCTTTTTAGCCCAACTCGCTAATTGATAACTGATATATTCAGGCCCATTATCACAGCGAATCGATTTCGGCTTTCCTCTCCATTCGATAATTTGATTTAACGACCTAATGACACGCGCTGCTGGTAACGAAAAATCAACATCAATTGTTAAGCCTTCTCGGTTAAAATCATCAATGACATTAAACAGGCGACAACACCTGCCATCAGCTAACTGGTTATGCATAAAATCCATTGACCAACATTCGTTCATATTTTTAGGTGTCGATAAGGGCTCCGGCTTTTCTCTTTTTAAACGCTTACGAGGTTTGATGCGTAAGTTAAGCGATAATTCACAGTAAATGCGATAAACCCGTTTATGATTCCAAGTATGACCTTTTACATTGCGTAAATATAAAAAACACAAACCAAATCCCCAATTTCGTTGTCGCTCTGTTAATTCAATTAAATGCTCAGCAATGATTTGGTTTTCGGTTATTAATATAGGTTCATAACGATAACAGGTTTCACTAACACAAAATGTTCGACAGGCTTGTGAAACCGCCATTCTATTTTGTTTGACGACCTCTTTAGCTAATATTTTTCGCTCAGAAGCCTTTACCACTTTTTTGCCATTGCCTCCTGTATCACTTCTGCTTTAAGACGTTCTTCTGCATACATTTTTTTGAGCCGACGATTTTCATCTTCTAGCTCTTTCATTCTAGCCATTAACGATGCATCCATGCCACCGTATTTCGCACGCCATTTATAGAATGTTGAAGTAGCCATTCCATGCTCTCGGCATAATTCGGGTACGGGAACACCATTTTCGGCTTGTTTTAATATATTGAGTATTTGATTGTCTGTGAAAGTCATTTTTTTCATATTTTTCTCCGAACATTATAGTAAGAGAAAATTCTACTTTTGACTTCTATTATTTTTAGGGGGGATTACCTATTGATGCAAAAATATCTTTGGTTTGCTGCGTTAAATCCTGATCTATTAATGTTGACTCAACTAACTTATTATCCTCAATATGAAATTCGTAACTTACGCTCAAGATATTTTTATAATCGTCATATATTGGTGCATTGTAATAATTGAATTTAGCAATTACATTAAAATAATTTGATTCATTTTGAGTGATATTAATAATACTAGAAAAAGTTTCTCCATAGATATTAATAACTAATGGAGACTTATTTTGTTTGCTATCACATATTACTTCTGCACCTTCTGTAGAAAAGGATTGAGTTTCAAACGATTCAGCATAAATATTTTTAGATAATAAACATAAATGAAGTATAAATATATTAGTCAACCTTAACATAATCTTCATCATCACGTTCTCCGTTATTATATTTTTTTAGCAATTGAGTGGCTTTAAAACCAAATTTCATTTCAAAATGTGGATAGTCTTAATCCAACACCTTCCCCATGCATGAGCTGATGAAGACCAATAATATGATCGCTATTGGTTTTGAACAGTACTGGCGCACGTTATCAGGTCTACATTGATAGCGATTGAAACTCAATAGATGATAGACATTGGCCTGTGCATAACAGCATTCACCTTTCGAGCTAGTAATCGTGATTCACCGCTCAGCTGCGTATATTGTTCAACGAATATCACCGATTTTTTATTAATATTATAAGCTATCGTCTAAAAATGGTTAAAGGCATTACTTTTTATCCATTTAACTATTTCTCCAAGTTTTTTACTTCTGTAACTTACTTTAAACCATAACTTATTATTTTCATCCCAATATTCATCTAGAATAATAACTATGTCACCTTTAACTAGATACATCTTTATTGAATGTTTATCATTCGGTTCATTATAAAGTGTTGCTCTATCCCTTTGAATATAAGCTTGGATATCCCTTTTATCCGTTGATGTATTTAATAATTTTAATAATGATTTTTTATCATAAAAGGCAATATCATGATTTTCAGTTATAACATCTAGCCCTATAAAATTAGACTCATTTGTCATTCTTTGATAGACCTTCGAATTTTTAAATTGATACTGTTTATCTTTTGAAGAGACGATAAGGTCATATTCTTCTGACATGTAATCATTTTGAGACAAATACCGTCGATAAATACTCAAATCATCTATTTTACCAATAAATATATCAAAAGGTTGATTTAATGAATGTTGATCAACTAATGAATAATCTGTAGTTTCAAATAATGGTTCTAGATAGAAATCAGGAATTAAGCTTTCAAGATCTAATTCATCAACGATTAATTGATGTTGACCACAAAATGAATATTGTGTATTGATAAGATTCTTCAATCTATTACTTACATAAATACAATCAATAAAAATTGCTTTATTTTCGATAGATAATGTCATATATGCTTCAGTTCTTGTTGATGAACCGCTATAAAAATATAAAGATGGCCTATTATTCCAATCTAATATACCGCTATCGTCCATCCCTTTATGTCCAATAATATTTTTTAATGTAATATTGAGATCATTACTTTCAATTTTTAAAATAGTTGGACTTATAAACCTTTGCTTATCACAATCACAATCATAAGAACTAAAATTATAGCTTTTATTGTTTTGATAAAAAACATGAGGCTCACTTGACTCTTTGTTTATGCAATTATCTGTTGCGCAACAAACAAAACTATAACTTAAAAAAGACCACAAAAAAAACTGCCTAATCATCATAAAAATCCTCAGTTAGCAACGATGTTTGGCGAAGAATTGATTCAAATCGTTGAGCATAAGATGCTATAAGTTTCTTTTTATCTTGACCATTTATTACTCTTCTTGCCTCTTCATAGTCGACCCTGTTTTTATTAATATATCTAGATAATTTTCTCGTCGTAAAAATACCGTATCTCATACCCCAGATCATTATAGGTACAGCATAACCATACTCGCTAGCTTTGTCTGGATTATTAATAAAATCAATATTAAAATAATTTGTTGCCGCTTGATAATTATTTTTCCATGTTAGCTGTACTAATCCTCGGCCTCTATATTTATAACCATCACCCTGCAAAGTGTTACCATTTAACATAGCTACTTTTTTTCTTACCGCGGAGTCTGCAAGAATTGGATCATATCTATTAAAATAAGAAACGGAACCTCGTTCTCTTGTTTCAGAAAAGTAATTATTTCCATACGAAGATTCATGTCTAGCCGTTGCTAGCATATATGAAACTTCATAAATATTTGTAATATATTCAGGGTGTTCTTCATAGAAAACATTAATACTCTCTATAATTAAACGTATCGCATTTTTTGAAATGTTATTTAATTTAGGAGTACCAGCAGCAAAAAGCTGATGTTGCTGTTCATATAATCTGAGGAACAATTCAACATTAATTAATGCACCTGAAAGTTTAAACTCCGTCATCCCCACCGGATGCAAATGCCACGCTTTACCGTCTGCAGCTAAGTTGGATAAGACAGGTTGGCCAGTTGTTGCGGTATCTGTTGTACTCTGCGCTGCCTGCGCCTTAGCCACTTCATCCCACCATAGCGAGGGTTTAATGCGGTGTTGCTTTTCTAACTGCCATTCATTTATTCGGTATGCCGCGTTTTTATCGAGTATCCCACACGCATGTTGACGTAACACTGGAGCAGTTATCTCTGCTTTAGTTAACTCGTCAATAATCGCTTGGCGTTTTTGCTCGGTCTGCTTTTGATAAAGTTCATCAATCTCATTCCATTTGCTTAAGCTTTGGTCTGCATACCATTCACTCTCATAGTTTATCGCTAAGCGGCCGATAAGCTCTGCCGTCCACGGTGTTTGTAATCCCATTTGTAGCTGTTTATGGGTGAAGGGCGGTAAAACGTAAGGCAGCGCCTTGCTAAGGGGCGTCTTAGTTAAAATATGGTGCATTGCCGACATTGATTCAGTGTAATCATTTAAATCTAACGTCATCTTACGATTAGTCTGTTGCTTTTCAACAAAGTTAGCCACATTGGCGGTCTCTTTGATGGTTGAATATCCTGTCCATGCCCACGGGCTGACTCGTTTAATATGCGGTTGGCGATAATCAGTAGCGCCTTTGCTAATATTCACCCATCCCCTAATCGGGCTGCCGAGTTGATTACCGGCGGTAATATAGGCCCAGTGATTAGCCTCCTTATCGATAGCGATATGGTTATCACTCTTAAGTGAGGCAAGCGGTAGCGTGCGTGGGTAATAAACGGTATTAGAGTTATCTGCCGCGGGTAAGTTTGTTAAGCTTAAAGGGAAGGTTTTCCAATAGGCGATAGGCTGATTTAACTTACCTTCACCGCCTTGTAAGTGCATAACATCACATGCGTTAACCCAATAAGCGCTGTCACCGCCCACTAAACTAAAGCGCAGCTGCACCTCATCACGCACGCCATGGTGCATGTTACCGTCTGATAAGGTGCTCAGGCTGGAGTCAGAAAATGACGGCGCATAACCAATAAGCAGCGCCGTATCAGGAATATTAGCGACTGTTAACTCTGGATATTGAAATTGATAGTAGGTAATCAGTTGGGCTTTATCTGCCGCAGTTAAGCGGTAGGTGGTTGGCTGAGGGTCAGCAAGACTATCCCATGCGCCATCAGGTAAGGTATGGGTATCAATAACTTGCTCAGCATGGCAGTCCTGGCGATTGATATTAAGCACATAATAAACATGCGCCTGTATATAGCAACTCTCACGCGGTGAGCCAATCAGGCTAATGCGCCGACCGGTTAATATTTCGCCATCACTTGGGCTTTCACTAATAAGCTGCGCCCCTTCTTCAACCAAGATAAGGTTTTTTTCGCTCTCTGGCAATTTATCGGCAAGTAGACGAGTTTTAGTGATAAACGCCGGTAAATCGTCACAGGTAAATAATTCCACGTGCCCTTGTAAGGTGAGTTTGTGATTAGAAGGGCGTTTTTCAGTGGCTAAAACTTGCCTTTTAGCTTGTGAAAACTGACCATTACTACTCACATTGTGTCCTAAATAGCCGATAAAGTCACCGGCACTAATCGCCATCGGACTATCGAGTACCACCACCTTATCAAGCGCTTTAGGTTCATAGTCGAGTTTGCCCACAGCAATAAAAACTATTGGTACATACTAACACGCGTCAATTGCTGAACAATGTAGCCATTTATGAATAAGCCCCTTTTTTTGGCTATTATATTCGATTAAATAAAAATCATCCTGTCGTTGAAGCAACCTAACCTTATCACCAGTGACTAAATACATTTTTGTTTTATCTGTTATCATTGGGCTATTTAATAAAATAGTTCGTTTTTTGATTTCTTTAGTTATAGCTTCTCTCATATTCAATAATTCATTATCTGTAACCATAGCGTATTTATTGCTATCTACATAAAATCTTTGAATCATTCCGCAACCAATACATTCATCTGTCAATACTAATTGATAATAACCATTTTTTTCTTGGTATAATGTTTCATACCATTTTGCACCATCTCGGAAACTATTAATTAATTGGTGACCAATTTTTTCATATAAACAAAGGCTATGATTTTCCTCCAATAAATAGATTTCATCACTTTGTACTGTATTATTATCAATAAGATATAAAGTGTAACAAGTATTAGCTGTAGAATTATTTTTAAGCGTTGTTAACAAATATTTTTTCCCAAAAAAGGTATCTATAGATAAATTACTATCAATAATGTAATCCTCTAACTCGTCAGGAACCTTAAATATATCACAGATTCCCCCTCCATTTGTACAGCTATAGATTGACTTATCAAGCTGATGGTATGTAAGCTCTGCATAGCTTATCGTTGAAAAAAAAATAAAAAATAAAATTATAAGTTTTAGTATGTAATTTTTAAGCATTATTTAAGTTCCCACTCACGCTTTATCGCATTAAAAAGGTTCATTCGATGCTGCAACCCATTCTCCCCACCATTTACCGCCAATGTAACTAATTTAACATTATTTTTTTCATTATCTATTAAGATATTAATATCACCTTTTGCATTATATTTTTTATATAATCCTCCATGACAACGCCAAAACCAGCAAGAAACATCTATTGCATATTCCATATTTTGAGATATCAAATCAGGATTTGATACAAAATCAATATTTTTAAATAAAGAGTAATCTTTATAATTATTTTTCCATGTAAGTTGAATTAGCCCCCTTCCCCTATATTTCGGACCGTCTCCTATCTCAGTATTTCCATGTTTGATTGCATTTTTATGTCGACCTGGATCATATCCTCTTCCAGATGCGAATTCTAGAGTTGATTCAAAATTAGCTGACTCATGAAAACATTGAGAAAGAAAATGCGCTTTGTGATAAGGGCTAGTAATATTATATTTCTGCAAACAAGAATTAAATAATGATACAAAATTTTCTTTATCTAATTGGTATACATTAGGGTGTGTAGCTTTAAACATTTCTTGAAACTTTTTATCACTCCCTTTACCATTAAACCAATTTCCCGTTTTCCCTGTTATTTTTTCAATTAGTTCTACTGTTATTAAATAATCTTCGCCAATAACAAACCCTTCCATCCCCACCGGATGCAGATACCATGCTTTACCATCTGCTGATAAATTGGATAAGACGGGTTGGTTGGTCGTCGCTGTTGTATCTGTTGTGCTTTTTGCTGCCTGCGCCTTAGCGACTTCATCCCACCATAGCGACGGTTTAATGCGGTGTTGTTTTTCTAGCTGCCATTCATTTATTCGGTATGCAGCGTTTTTATCGAGTATCCCACACGCATGTTGACGTAACACTGGAGCAGTTATCTCTGCTTTAGTTAACTCGTCAATAATCGCTTGGCGTTTTTGCTCGGTCTGCTTTTGATAAAGCTCATCAATCTCATTCCATTTGCTTAAACTTTCATCGCTATACCATTCACTCTCATAGTTTATCGCTAAGCGGCTGATAAGCTCTGCCGTCCACGGTGTTTGTAATCCCATTTGTAGCTGTTTATGGGTGAAGGGCGGTAAAACGTAAGGCAGCGCCTTGCTAAGGGGCGTCTTAGTTAAAATATGGTGCATTGCCGACATTGATTCAGTGTAATCATTTAAATCTAACGTCATCTTACGATTAGTCTGTAGCTTTTCAACAAAGTTAGCTACATTGGCGGTCTCTTTGATGGTTGAATATCCTGTCCATGCCCACGGGCTGACTCGTTTAATATGCGGTTGGCGATAATCAGTAGCGCCTTTGCTAATATTCACCCATCCCCTAATCGGGCTGCCGAGTTGATTACCGGCGGTAATATAGGCCCAGTGATTAGCCTCCTTATCGATAGCGATATGGTTATCACTCTTAAGTGAGGCAAGCGGTAGCGTGCGTGGGTAATAAACGGTATTAGAGTTATCTGCCGCAGGCAAGTTTGTTAAGGTTAAAGGGAAGGTCTGCCAATAGGCGATAGGCTGATTTAACTGACCTTCGCCACCTTGCAAGTGCATAACATCACATGCGTTAACCCAATAAGCGCTGTCACCGCCCACTAAACTAAAGCGCAGCTGTACTTCATCACGCGCGCCATGGTGCGTGTTACCGTCTGATAAGGTGCTCAGGCTGGAGTCAGAAAATGACGACGCATAACCAATAAGCAGCGCTGTATCAGGAATATTAGCAACCGTTAACTCTGGATATTGAAATTGATAGTAAGTAATCAGTTGCGCTTTATCTGCCGCAGTTAAGCGGTAGGTGGTTGGCTGAGGGGCAGCAAGACTATCCCATGCGCCATCAGGTAAGGTATGCGCTTCAATAACTTGCTCAGCATGACAGTGCTGGCGATTGATATTAAGCACATAATAAACATGCGCCTGTATATAGCAACTCTCACGCGGTGAGCCAATCAGGCTAATGTACCGACCGGTTAATATTTCGCCATCACTTGGGCTTTCACTAATAAGCTGCGCCCCTTCTTCAACCAAGATAAGGTTTTTTTCGCTCTCTGGTAACTTATCGGCAAGTAGACGGGTTTTAGTGATAAACGCCGGTAAATCGTCACAGGTAAATAATTCCACGTGCCCTTGTAAGGTGAGTTTGTGATTAGAAGGGCGTTTTTCAGTGGCTAAAACTTGCCTTTTAGCTTGTGAAAACTGACCATTACTACTCACATTGTGTCCTAAATAGCCGATAAAGTCACCGGCACTAATCGCCATCGGACTATCGAGTACCACCACCTTATCAAGCGCTTTAGGTTCATAGCCCAGCCCAGTTAAGTTCGCGACCTTTACCCAACCGTGGTGCGGCGAATCAGCCGTTGCACCACCTTCAACTTTTAAGCTTGTAGGGATATAATTGGTTTGAATTTTTTTAATTTTTGCATAGCCATCTTCTTGTCCATCAAACTCAAACCGTGTCTCTTTGGGCAAGTAGGCTAAAACATCCTTACCCTCTTTATTGGCGTATACCGTAATCCCCGCTACGCTAACCTCCGGTGAACCAATTTTATCGTTATTGTCTTTATTTACCGTATAAACCGTATTTTTATGGGTTGTGGGATCGGACTCAATGGAGCCAATCTCTTTACCGAACACATATCCAGTTATTGACACCAAATCTGCGTAAAACGTTCCATTGCTGTTTACTAAGCCACCTTCAATAATCGATTCTAATTTATACCATCCGCTCTTATTAATTTGGTCGCCAAGCTTGATTTTGCTACCTTTAAGTAATAAGGCGACACCAGGGGTTTTTGCGCCATTATGACGGACAATGGTACCTCTGATTGGGTCTTTGCAGTGACTGCTCACGCGCCCTGATATTAAGTGCCAGTACTGCGGCTGCGCTAAGGACGCTTCTTTGGCTAACTCTTGATAACCATACCAATCGAGTTGATGCATATATAAACTATAAAGCGTTATGCTTGGCGGGGGATCTGTTTCACCTGCCACCTTGGGCATAGCAAAATAGTGACGGACTAAGGTAAAACTGGTTGAAAAATAGGCTACGCGTTCTCGACCATTCACTAATGGTGACGTAGGGGGCAGCGTGTCTTCATAGGTTACTTTTGGGTAAACCGAGTTGACCCGATAGGCAATCACTTCACCCTGCGCCATACAGCGAAGCATATTGTCATTACGACTGACGTTTTTAAACACGCCATCATCAATATGAATGCCACCATGCCATAAGCCATTTTCGCTAAACGGATAAAAACCATTTTTCGCCTCGGACAGGGCGCGATAGTAGGCATCTTGGCTCAATATTTTATCGCCAACGGGGAAGATAAAATGGGTAACTTTTTTTATTGTCATGGTAACTCGTCCTTGGTCACTATTTTATTTTAGGCACAGAATTTTAACACAACCATTTTTTTTGACTATTACCGAAAACAGTTAGTGGCTCGGCGGCTATAAAAAGTTCCTTATTTTAAGGATCGTTATCCTGCCATAGGCTTATATTAAGTAATTTTTGGGATATGTCGCGCAATAAGGACTCTTTTTATCAGCATTAACGCCTAAAACGCTCAATTTCATTTTGAATGTCAAACCATGCCATTTCACTCTCATCAAGCTCTGCTCTGGTCTGGCTCTGTTTTAGGAGCAAATTGGTTAGTGCTTCTTTCTGTCCTTGCTCATAGATAGCCGGATCAGCAAGCTTAACTTCAATATCTTTAAGATCATTTGCTAGCTTATCCATCATCGCTTCGGCTTTTTGCAGTGACTTTTTCAGCGGTTGTAATTGCGTTCGTAATTCTGCCTCTCGCCTTTTCTGCTCTTTTTTATCTTGCGCCGAAAGGTTACTGGTCGACTCTTCCACCGCGTCAATCGGGCTTATTTTCTGCTCCTCAGCAAGCCATTTTTGATAATCATCTAAATCACCATCAAACTGCTCAACACGCTGATTATGAACCAGATAAAACTCATCGGTAGTCGAACGTAGCAAATGCCTATCATGAGAGACCACAACCAATGCCCCCTCAAAATCCATCAAGGCTTCAGTTAAAGCTTGACGCATATCAAGATCTAAATGGTTAGTCGGTTCATCTAAAAGGAGTAAATTAGGACGTTGCCATACAATTAAACCTAATACTAACCTAGCCTTCTCTCCCCCAGAAAAGGTCCTTACCGGTTCGGTCACTTTATCACCACGGAAATCAAAACCGCCAAGGTAATTACGGAGTACCTGTTCACTATTTTTAACATCGGCAATTTGGGTTAAATGCCAAAGTGGTGATTCATCTGCTCGCAAATATTCTAGTTGATGTTGGGCAAAATAGCCTAACTGTATGCCTTTAGCGAGTGCCATCTTACCCGATATTGGCGCTAGCTCTCCAGCAAGTAACTTAATCAATGTTGATTTCCCTGCGCCATTGCGACCGAGTAAGCCGATACGAGAGCCTGGGACAAGATTTAATTTAATATTATCTAAGATAATTTTATTACTATAACCAGCAACCACTTTTTCCATCGTTAATAGTGGGCTAGGCAAAGAATCTGGCGCTCGAAATGAAAAATGAAAAGGATTATCAACATGTGCAGGGGCAATTTTTTCCATCCGCTCTAGCATTTTTATGCGACTTTGCGCCTGTTTAGCCTTAGTTGCTTTAGCTCGAAATCGATCAATATAATGTTGTAAATGAGCAACTTTTAATTGTTGATGTTCATAAAGTGATTGCTGCTGAGCGAGTTTACTCGCACGTTGGATTTCAAAGGAAGAGTAATTACCCGAATACTCAAATAGTGATTGTTGCTCAATATGAATAATTTTATCGACTAAAGGATCTAAAAAATCACGATCATGGGAAATCAGCAACAGCGTGCCATTATAGCTTTTTAGCCACTTTTCTAGCCACATAACCGCATCGAGATCTAAATGGTTGGTCGGTTCATCGAGCAATAATAGATCGGAACGGCACATCAGTGCTTGCGCCAGATTAAGACGCATACGCCAACCACCAGAAAAAGACTTAACTGGCTGAGTAAGTTGTTCTTGAGAGAACCCCAACCCATTGAGTAAAGATGCGGCTCTTGCTTGAATGGTCCAAGCATCAATAACATCAAGTTTGCTATGAATTAACGCAATTTGGTTACCTTCGTTTTTTTCATTAGCTACGGCAAGTTCATGTTCTAACTTGCGATATTCCCGATCACCATCAATAGCATAGTCGATAGCCGCCATGTCAACCGCCGGCGTCTCTTGGTTTACCCAGGCAAGTTGCCAATGATTAGGTATCGAAAGCTCACCAGCATCGGCGACAATTTCACCTTTTATTAAGGCAAATAGCGTTGACTTACCCGAACCATTTTTACCAACAAGCCCCACTTTCTGACCTGGGTTAATTTTTGCCGAGGCATTATCTAAGAGTAAATTAATACCACGGCGGATCTGTATTGAGGATAGGATAATCATATTCTTATATCTAACTTAACTTTTTAGCTGCCTATCCTAACAAAAAAATTGTTAAATAACGACTAACTTCACACTCTTTTATCAACAATCTTGTGATGAAGGATCAATTGTATATGATAACCAAATGGTGATGTTTGCACCTAAACAACCACCAACAAAATAATTAATTAAAACTGAGATATGTGGTAATGCATAGTTACAATTTAACAAGTCAATTAGCCAAAGAAATTGTCGATAGAACGATGAAAATTATTGATTGCAATATTAATGTAATGGATGCGCATGGTCGTATTATTGGTAGTGGCGATTTGGATCGAATTGGCGAAATTCATGAAGGTGCCATGCTTGCTATTTCACAAAAAAGAGTGGTATCGATTGATCATGCGACAGCACAACAACTACATGGCGTTAAACCTGGCGTAAATCTCCCCTTACATCTCAATGAACAAATAGTCGGTGTAATTGGTTTAACAGGAAAACCAGAAAATATCACTCAATTTGGCAAGCTGGTTTGTATGTCGGCTGAAATGATGATGGAACAAGCGCAGCTATTGCATGAAATCTCACAAGATAATCGCATAAAAGAAGAACTCATACTGTCTTTAATACAATCGGATAACTTAAGCACAAACTTATCTGAATGGGGAAGAAAGCTCAATATTGACCTAACATTACCACGAGTAGCTGCCGTAGTTGAAATAGACAGTGGACAATTAGGTATTGAAAGTGCAATGAGTGAACTACAAAACCTACAAAATGCATTAGAATCGGTCACCAAAAATAGCTTGGTTGCGATTCAATCATTAACTGAAATCGTAGTCCTAATTCCGGCTCTAAACCGTTTTAACCGTTGGGATCTCACCGAACATCAAAAAAAATTAGAAAACCTAATCTCGCAAATAAAAAACTCTAGCCCTTTAGAGATCCGCATTGCATTAGGTAACTTCTTCACTCAGGGCTGCGATAGTATCGCCAAATCTTATCAAACGGCTAAAACCACCATGCTAATTGGTAAGCAAAGAATGCCTGATTTACGTAATTATTACTATCAAGAGCTTATTCTACCTGTGTTACTACATGGTTTAAGCTATGATTGGCAAGCAGAGGAACTTTTGCTACCACTAAAAAAATTGAAACTATCAGACCGAAATGGCGTATTGCAAAAAACGCTACTCACCTGGTTTAATCACAATTTACAAAATAGCGAAACAGCTGATAAATTGTTTATTCACCGTAACACATTAGAATATCGCTTAAATAAAATTGCTAAATTGACCGATCTTAATTTAACCAAATTTGATGACCGAATGCTACTTTATATCGCGCTACAACTAGATAAATAAGCAACGATTTTACATGTGACTAAGCTAGTATAAAAAAATATAATGCTATACCGCCAAATAACCATCCTAAAAAATAGATGATTATTTGGCAATAATTGACGGCTACGTTATCGGTGCGGGATTAAAAATAGCGAGAGGATTGTGTAAGCCCCAATGATCTGACCAAGGCTTTTTGCCACTCGCCACAGCTAAAATAAGGTAAAAAAGCCGCCAACCGATGTCTTCAATGCTTGCTTTACCAATCGCAATATCACCCGCACTAATATCAATTAGGTCAAACCATTGCTCAGCGACAAGATTACGGCTAGACATTTTAATAACAGGCACCATTGCAAGCCCGTAAGGTGTCCCTCGCCCGGTAGTAAATACTTGCACGGTAATACCAGATGCAACTTGCTGAGAGCCACAAACAAAATCACTGGCAGGCGTTGCTGCAAAAATTAAGCCTTTTTTAGTTGGTTTTTGCCCAGGAGAGAGCACTTCAACGATAGCACTTTTACCTGATTTGGCAATAGACCCCATTGCCTTCTCAACAATATTATTAAGGCCCCCTTTTTTATTCCCCGGTGTCGTATTGGCACTTCGATCGACCTTTCCTGCAGCCAAATAATCATCATACCATTGCATCTCACGAATGAGCGCTTTACCGACCTGTTCATTAACCGCTCTTGGCGTTAGAAGATGAATACCATCACGCACTTCTGTCACTTCTGAAAACATCACCGTAGCACCGGCTCGAACAAGCAAATCCGAGGCAAAACCGACCGATGGGTTTGAGGTAACACCGGAAAATGCATCACTGCCACCACATTGCATCCCTACAATCAGCTCTGATGCTGGCACGGTCTCACGCTTACGCTGATTTAATCGCTGCAAATGCTTTTCTGCAACAACTAAAATATGTTCAACCATGGCCTTAAAGCCATGCTCATCTTGTAAAGTAATCACATCATCGCTACTTTGTAATCTAATCGGAATGGTATCGGCTGTACCTTTTAATAATCTCGCAGGTTGAAATTTTTCACAGCCAAGGCTTACCACCATTATTTCCCCACCAAAATTAGGATTTTTTGCAAGATTATGAATTGAACGAATCGGCACTATCGCGGCAGGTGCATCAATCGCAACACCACAGCCATACAAATGGGTTAAAGCGACCACGCCATCTACGTTAGGGTACTTCTGCAATAAATCACGCTCAATTAGCTTCGCTACATACTCGACAACACCAGATACACAATTAACACTCATTGTGATCCCAAGTATATTACGTGTTCCAACAGATCCATCTGCATTACGGTAGCCTTCAAAAGTATAGCCTTCCAGTGGCGGAAGCGGTGGTGGAATTTTAGTCGCAATCGCTAATTCATCCAATTCAGGTGCTGTTGGCATTTTAGTGATAGACTCATTAATCCAGCTCCCTTTTTTAATATCAACTATTGCATAACCAATAGTTTCACCATAACGAATAATAGCCTGATCTTTATCGATATTAGTTAACGCGACTTTATGTCCTTGTGGAATATCGTCTTGCAATATTAATCCATCAGCAAAGATGGTCCCTTTTGTTAATCCATTGTCATTAACAATAATAGCGACATTGTCTATTTCATGTATCTTGATATAGAGTGGCTTGTCTAAATGATTGGCCATTTTTTGCTCCAAATATTATGTTATAACGCTTCGGCTATCTACTACTTACTTATTAAATAATTGGTTATATGAGAATTACAGCATGTGAGCTCACCGCAAACACCCTCACTATTAAAAATAGTGCAATACCACAAAGACTAGTAATAAAAGGCTTTTATCACTATATATTAAGTAAAAATGGATAAAATAATATTGTTAAAAAGCCAATTTTTTACATAAAAATATAGCTAATTTTGTGAATTTGACTATATCTAAGTGATGAGTATCACATAAATCAACTTATTGAATTATTTTATGTGAAGGAGTTAACATTATTTAGTAACTCATCACATAAATAATCATTTAATTCACCAATATTCTATACATTTGCCCAATGACCTTTATTGCTAATCTCTCCATACTAATTGCCAATTAATTTTAATATTAGCGTTATTAATTTATTTTCTAGTTCACCGTCACCCAATAGAAAATTATAAAGTTAATAAGTTTAGGGGTTAAAAATGGAAATAAGCATTAAAACGAATCTGTACAAAAGAAGCAACGCTCGCTGGATGATAGTCGTATTTTTATTTATTGTGACCGCCGTTAACTATGGTGATAGAGCAACGCTAGGCATTGCAGGGAAAGCGATGCAAGGTGAGCTTGGTTTTAACGCTGCAGATATGGGTTGGGTTATGTCCTCATTCGGTATTGCCTACGTTATAGGTCAATTACCGGGTGGCTGGTTACTTGATCGATTTGGCTCGAAGCGGGTCTATTTTTTAAGTATTGCATTTTGGTCCATTTTTACCCTCTTACAAGGTACTGTTCACTTTTTTATTGGTGCTTGGGCGATTATTATGCTGTTCACTTTCCGTTTTCTAATGGGATTTGCTGAGGCACCTTCATTTCCGGGTAATAGCCGGATCACCGCGGCCTGGTTTCCCGCTAAAGAAAGGGCAACGGCAGTTGCTATTTTTAACTCAGCGCAATATTTTGCCACCGTCATTTTTGCTCCTATTATGGGCTGGCTTACTCATGAATATGGTTGGCAATCCGTGTTCTTTTTCATGGGCGGTATTGGCATCTTAGTTAGCATCGCAACGTTAGTGGTTATCCGTAACCCCAAAGATCACCCCTGGGCAAATGAGGCTGAAGTTGACTATATCAAAGAAGGGGGAGCGTTAATTGATATGGATCAAAAAAAGAGTGGTGGGAAAAAACAGGGTCCAAAGCTGAGTTACCTATTACAACTCATAACGAATAGAATGCTATTAGGAGTATATTTAGGTCAATATTGTATTAATTGCCTAACGTTTTTCTTTATTTCATGGTTTCCTATTTATTTAGCGACAGAAAGAGGCATGAACATTAAAGCGGTTGGCTTCGCGGCAGCAGTCCCTGCTATTGCAGGATTTGTTGGTGGCATAAGTGGCGGCGTATTCTCTGATTATTTAATGCGAAAAACCAACTCACTTTCGATATCACGCAAAACCCCTATCGTCACAGGCATGTTACTCTCAATGACGATGATTTTTTGTAATTACGTTGATTCAATCGCGCTCGTCATTTTCTTTATGTCTTTAGCTTTTTTTGGCAAAGGCATTGGCGCATTAGGCTGGGCAGTTATGGCTGACACCGCGCCAAAAGAGATGAGTGGCCTTGCTGGTGGATTATTTAATATGTTTGGTAATGCTTCGAGCATCATTTCGCCGATCATCATTGGTTATATTGTTGCATGGACGGGTCGTTTTGAATGGGCGCTAGTATTTGTTGCCGTACACGCTTTAATTGCAGCATTTAGCTACTTAGTTTTGGTTGGCCCGATTAATCGTATGGAACTAAAAAAATAACCATCATTACGCCTAAGGATCATAAGAGGAAATTTATGATGAATACACAATCAGTACCAATTATTACCGCTATGCAAGTCATTCCAGTTGCAGGTTATGACAGTATGTTAATGAATATTGGCGGCGCTCATGGACCTTATTTTACTCGCAACATTGTTATCTTAAAAGATAATGCAGGCCATACTGGTGTTGGTGAAGCCCCTGGGGGAGCAACGATAGAAAATGCATTAAAAGAAGCTATTTCACATGTACAAGACCAGCCAATATCACTTTTTAAGCGTATTGTGAATAATATGCACCAAGGTTATCTTGATGCTGATTATGATACCTTTGGCAAAGGAGCGTGGACATTTGAATTAAGAGTCAATGCGGTAGCGGCTTTAGAAGCCGCACTGCTCGATCTTATGGGGCAATTTTTAAATGTCCCGGTTGCTGAATTACTCGGTTCGGGCAAACAAAGAGATGAAGTCACCGTACTCGGCTATCTATTCTATATTGGCGATGATAGCAAAACAAATTTAGCTTATGCTAAACCTAAATCGGATGGTCATAACTGGTATAAAATCAGGAGGCAATGCGCAATGAATACGTCCGCGGTTATTGAACTTGCCGCCGCCGCTAAAGATCGTTATGGCTTTAAAGATTTTAAAATGAAAGGTGGCGTACTCGCTGGCGAACAAGAAATCGTAACCGTTACCGCTCTTAAACAGCATTTCCCTGATGCTCGAATTACGCTGGACCCAAATGGTGGTTGGCGACTAGATGAAGCTATCGAGCTCTGCAAAGGTATGCATAATGTACTCACTTATGCAGAAGATCCATGCGGCGCTGAAGATGGATACTCTGGGCGCGAAATTATGGCAGAATTCCGCCGAGCGACGGGTTTACCGACCGCAACCAACATGGTTGCCACTAACTGGCGAGAAATGTGCCACGCTATTATGCTGCAAGCCGTCGATATCCCTCTTGCTGATCCTCACTTTTGGACGTTAACCGGTGCAAGTCGCGTCGCACAACTTTGCCATGAATGGGGATTAACATGGGGCTGTCACTCCAACAACCATTTTGATATCTCACTTGCCATGTTTAGCCACGTAGGGGCATCAGCACCTGGAAATCCAACTGCACTTGATACTCATTGGATCTGGCAAGAAGGTCAAGATCGTTTAACCAAAGAGCCATTACAAATAGCTAACGGCAAGATTAAATTACACGATAAACCAGGATTAGGTATTGAACTTGATATGCCGCAAGTGGAAAAAGCACATCAATTACACCAAAAGCTGGCTAATGGCAGTCGTGATGATGGAATTGCTATGCAATATTTAATACCAGGCTGGCAGTTTGATAAAAAGCGACCTTGTATGGTTCGATAATGCATAGCTAATAATAATTTATAATAGATGAGGTAAAACCAATATGACATTTTCAACACCAATTATCACTGCAATGCATGTCTATCCAGTTGCTGGATACGATAGTATGTTACTCAATTTAAGCGGCGCTCATGCACCTTATTTTACTCGCAATATTGTCATATTAAAGGATAATTCAGGCAACACTGGAGTTGGTGAAGTACCTTGTGTTGGCTCAGTCACTCAAACATTAGAGGATGCCAAACCACTGGTCATTGGTAAAAACATTGGCGAATATAAAAATGTTATGAATAGCGTTCGTAATCAATTTGCTGATCGTGATGCTGGCGGTCGCGGAAATCAAACATTTGATCAGCGCTCCACCATCCATGTTGTGACCGCTATTGAAGCCGCAATGCTTGACCTTCTCGGTAAACACCTTGGTGTTACAGTCGCCTCCCTACTAGGCGACGGTCAACAGCGCGATAGCGTTGAAATGCTTGGTTATCTATTTTATGTTGGCGACCGAACAAAAACAGATTTACCATACCAAAGCCAGCCAAA
This sequence comes from Orbaceae bacterium lpD02, assembly GCA_036251875.1. Taxonomy (NCBI): domain Bacteria; kingdom Pseudomonadati; phylum Pseudomonadota; class Gammaproteobacteria; order Orbales; family Orbaceae; genus Orbus; species Orbus sturtevantii. Next base: position 1,702,236 of record CP133960.1, read on the forward strand.
CGAAAAATGCGAATGGTATCGTTTGCGCCATAATGAAGCTTTAACACCCGAAAAAATCGCACATTTCGCCGAAGCCACTTACGAAAAATATGGCTTTAAAGATTTCAAACTTAAAGGCGGCGTATTATCCGCGGAAGATGAAGCCGAAGCCGTTATCGCAATAAAGCACAAATTTCCAGAAGCAAGAGTCACATTAGATCCAAACGGAGGCTGGAAATTAGATGAAGCTATCAAAATTGGTAAATACCTGAAAAATATATTAGCTTACGCAGAAGATCCTTGCGGCGCAGAACAGGGTTATTCTGGGCGAGAAATAATGGCGGAATTTCGCCGAGCAACAGGATTACCTACTGCAACAAATATGATTGCGACAGATTGGCGCCAAATGGGTCATACATTATCGCTGCAATCCGTCGATATTCCTCTTGCTGACCCTCACTTTTGGACGATGAATGGATCGGTTAGAGTTGCACAGATGTGCCATGAGTTTGGTTTAACTTGGGGTTCACACTCTAATAACCATTTTGATATATCGCTAGCAATGTTTACGCACGTCGCTGCTGCTGCGCCAGGTAATCCAACTGCAATCGATACCCATTGGATCTGGCAGGAAGGTAATCAGCGTCTAACCAAAGAGCCGTTACAAATTGTAGCGGGAAAGATAAATGTACCGGAAAAACCTGGATTAGGCATTGAAATCGATATGGATCAAATAATGAAAGCCCATCAATTATTTAAAGCGATGGGCCTTGGCAACCGCAATGATGCAATGGCTATGCAATACTTAATCCCTAATTGGTCATTTGATAACAAAAAACCTTGCTTAGTGCGTTAATCACATTTTATTTATAAAAAATATGAAGGTAAATTATGAAAAAAACGACATGCCATAATCAATTTAAACAAGATATATCCAATCGTAAAACGTTAATTGGCTGTTGGGCTGCGCTAGGTAATCCCATTTCAACTGAAATATTAGGAATTGCAGGGTTTGATTGGTTGTTATTAGATGGAGAGCATGCCACTAATGATGTATTAACGTTTATTCCCCAATTAATGGCACTAAAAGACAGTATAAGCGCCCCCGTAGTCAGACCGGCATGGAATGATCAAGTATTAATTAAACGGTTATTGGATATCGGATTTTATAATTTTTTAATTCCATATATTGAAACGGTAGAACAAGCCAAACAAGCGGTATCTTATACTCGCTATCCACCGGAAGGGATAAGAGGCGTTTCCGTTTCACATCGCAGCAATGCTTTTGGTTCAATTAAAGATTATTTTGAAAAAATTAACCAAAACATTTGTGTCATGCTACAAATTGAAACCCAGCAAGCGCTCGATAATGTCGAGGAAATTGTCGCTATTGATGGGGTGGATGGTATTTTCGTCGGTCCAAGCGATCTATCGGCATCACTCGGCCACTTTGGTAACCCACAACACCCAGAAGTTCAAGCTGCAATTAAAAAAGTCTTTGACGTGGCCAAAAAACATGGCAAGGGCGGTGGCATATTAGCTCCAGTAGAAGCAGAAGCTAGAGAGTATTTAGCAATGGGCGCGACGTTCGTTGCGGTAGGCAATGATCTTGGGCTGCTACGTAGCGCAACACAAGCATTAGCCGATAAATTTTTAAAATAAATTAGATAATCTTGATTGAATAAAATAGAGGAGCTTAAAATGAAAATCGGTTTTATTGGTTTAGGGATCATGGGTAAACCTATGAGTAAAAATCTATTAAAAGCAGGTTATTCACTCGTAGTATGTGATAGAAATCAAGCTTCAGTAGATGAAGTTGTTGCTGCTGGGGCTAAAAGTGCAGAAAATGCTAAAGAAGTCGCTAAGCTGTGTGATGTAATTATTACTATGTTACCTAACTCACCTCATGTAAGAGAAGTGGTACTTGGCGAAAATGGGATAATCGACGGCGCAAAAGCAGGCACAACGATTATTGATATGAGCTCAATTGCACCTTTAGCAAGTCGCGAAATTTGTGCTGAGGCAGCCAAAAAAGGCATAACGATGCTAGATGCTCCCGTTAGTGGCGGCGAACCAAAAGCAATCGACGGTAGCCTATCGGTGATGGTCGGTGGCGACAAAGCGGTGTTTGATAAATACTATGACATCATGAAAGCAATGGCAGGATCCGTTGTTTATACAGGTGAGATTGGTGCTGGCAATGTAACTAAGTTGGCAAATCAAGTGATTGTTGCTTTAAATATTGCAGCAATGTCTGAAGCGTTAGTACTTGCGACAAAAGCAGGGGTGAATCCTGAATTGGTTTATCAAGCGATTAAAGGAGGGCTTGCTGGTAGTACCGTACTTGATGCAAAAGCGCCAATGGTATTAAATCGTAATTTTAAACCTGGCTTTAGGATTGATTTACATATAAAAGATCTACAAAATGCATTAGACACCTCCCATGGTATAGGAACATCATTACCATTAACCGCGGCGGTAATGGAAATGATGCAAGCGTTACGTACGGATGGAATGGGTGCGTGTGACCACAGTGCACTCGCGCGTTATTATGAAAAATTAGCCCATGTAGAAATTAAATAAACCCACTGTTATTGAGTATGGCAACATACTCAATAATCTTTAGTTGCTCTGGAAGGATATGTATGAAAATCGTAATCGCGCCTGATTCATTTAAGGAAAGCCTGAAAGCCTCTGATGTTGCAAGTGCAATAAAAGCCGGGTTCTCGCAGATATACCCTGATGCAGGGTATGTTCTCTTACCTGTTGCTGATGGTGGTGAAGGGACCGTAGAGGCAATGGTTAATGCCATTGGTGGCAGTATCATTAAAACAGTCGTTATCGATCCTTTAGGCCAGAAAAATGAATCCTTTTATGGCATCTCAAAAGATAAGCAATGTGCCATTATTGAAATGGCTGCGGCTAGCGGTTTAGAGCTTGTCCCAATCAATGAGCGAAATGCAAAAATAACAACATCTTACGGTACAGGGCAGCTAATTTATCATGCGTTAGAAAAAGGGGTGAAAAAATTTATCATCGGCATTGGCGGCAGCGCAACTAATGATGGTGGAGCGGGTATGCTACAAGCATTAGGGATCAAACTACTTGATAAAAATGGTCAGCAAATTGGCTACGGTGGGCAAGCTCTGGCCGATTTAAATGAAATTGATATCACAGGGATGGATCCTCGATTAAAAAATTGTGATTTTGAAGTCGCTTGTGATGTAACTAACCCCCTAACCGGGAAAAATGGCGCTTCATTCATTTTTGGTCCACAAAAAGGAGCTAATGCAATAGACATTGAATTACTCGACAATAACCTTAAACATTTTGCTAATGTCATAAAAAATGATCTCAATATTGATGTTGAACATATTCCGGGTACCGGTGCTGCGGGTGGAATGGGGGCGGCTCTGCTTGCCTTCTTAAACGCCAAGCTTAAACCTGGAATCGAAATTATTACCGAATTACTTAATTTAGATGAACTCATAAAAAATGCCGACCTCGTTATTACTGGAGAAGGACGCTTAGACCATCAAAGCATTAATGGCAAAGTGCCTATTGGCATCGCAACGATTGCTAAAAAATATAATAAACCAACGATCGCAATTGTCGGTAGCTTTGGTAATAACGCGGAACTTGTTTATCCATACGGTATCTCAGCCATGTTTAGTATTTTGTCAAAAATATCAACCTTGGCTGAAGCTCTTGACCCGCAGACAGCAAAGTATAATCTTTGTCTAAATGCTCGCAATATTGCCGCAACATTACAAATAGGCTCACAATTTAAATAGATCATAATCAGCAGTATAATTTATTTATACTGCCTTTATAAAATAGTTAACGTTTTCGCTAAACGGTTCAATATTTATTATTAAAAATACGCTATATAAAAAATTCCACCCCAATCGCTAACCGCTTGTAATAGCAAATAACAAGTGTAAAATTCGATTACATTTTTTGTTAAAATTTTTAATTTTTAAGGATTAAGTTAGATGAAAACATTAATCAAAGCAATACCACTATTAATGGCTTCAATTGGATTTGCATCGTCTGCATTAGCTGGCGTTCATTGGGGATATGAGGGTAGTGAATTGCCTGAAAATTGGGCACAATTATCACCTGAATATCAAATGTGTAGCTTAGGTAAAAACCAATCACCTGTCGATATTACTGGCACCATTAAAGCGCAAATAGGTGAGTTAGATGCTCATTATGGCCAAACATCTGGTACGATTGTTAATAACGGCCATACCGTCCAAATTACAGAAAAAAATCCCAATGATTATCTTATTGTTAATGGTGAAAAATACAACCTGATACAATTTCATTTCCATGCACCAAGCGAAAATAAAATTAATGGCAAATCATATCCAATGGAAGGTCACTTTGTACATGCAAATGAGAATGGCGATCTATTAGTTATGGCTGTAATGTTTGATGAAGGCACTGAAAATACATCAGCAGAACAATTACTATCATTACTTAGCGAACAAGAAAATAAACCAACCAGCTTTGAGAATATCAATATTGCCTCTTTTTTACCAAAAGATAAAAGCTATTATCGTTTTTCAGGTTCACTCACAACACCGCCATGTTCAGAAGGTGTAACATGGATTGTCCTAAAAAATCCGATGACATTATCAAAATCAGAAATAGATAAATTTGCACATGCTTTTAAACACCATAATAATCGGCCAATACAGCCATTAAATGGGCGTATAATCATATCTAACGAGTAATTCTTATAAAATGACCTATTTGATATAGGTCATTTTTTCCCGCATTTGATCGACAATAACTAAACTTTTTTATCTAAATTCGGTATACTACGGGCTCTAATCTAGCCTTCAAAGTCTATCTGGAGAAAATGGCATGCAACCAAAGCACCCTATTTGTCGTGCACTATTAAGTGTATCAGATAAGTCAGGAATTGTTGAATTCGCTAAAGCTCTGTCTGACCGTAATGTTGAGCTCTTATCTACTGGCGGAACCGCGCAGCTCCTTATACAAAATAGTATTCCAGTAATTGAAGTTTCTGATTATACCGGCTTTCCAGAAATGATGGATGGTCGAGTTAAAACACTGCATCCCAAAATCCATGGTGGCATTTTAGGGCGGCGTCAAATCGATGATGATATCATGACCATGTACCACATTAAGCCAATCGATATGGTTGTGGTTAATCTATACCCTTTTGCTGATACGGTTGCAAAGCCAAGCTGTACACTTGCAGAAGCAGTTGAAAATATCGATATCGGTGGGCCAACGATGGTCCGTTCTGCTGCCAAAAATCACCAGCATGTAGCGATTGTTGTCGATAATAAAGATTATCAGACAATTATTAACATGATGGATGACCAACAAAATAGTTTAACATTGGAGTATCGTTTCAATCTTGCAATTAAAGCCTTTGAACATACCGCTCAATATGATGGCATGATTGCCAATTATTTTGGAAAACTAGTTCCGCCTTATTTTGGAGAAACTGACAAAGTATCAGGTGAATTTCCGAGAACACTGAATTTACAATTTACAAAAAAACAAAATATGCGCTATGGTGAAAATAGCCACCAAAATGCGGCTTTTTATATCGATAATGAAATAAAAGAAGCAAGTGTTGCCACTGCCGAGCAGCTGCAAGGAAAAGAGCTCTCTTATAACAACATAGCTGATACGGATGCTGCGCTTGAATGCGTGAAAGAGTTTAGTCAGCCGGCCTGTGTGATCGTTAAACATGCGAATCCATGCGGTGTTGCCGTAAGTGATTCGATATTAAAGGCTTATTTGCATGCTTATCAAACTGATCCGACCTCTGCATTTGGAGGCATTATTGCCTTTAACCGCCCTCTTGATATGCAAACAGCCAAAGCGATTATTGAGAGGCAATTTGTTGAAGTGATTATTGCACCACAAATTGAAAATGACGCCCTTACAATACTTGAAGCTAAAAAGAATATTCGAGTATTGGTCTGCGGTGAATGGCAAGACCGCATTTCAGCTCTTGATTTTAAACGTGTTACTGGTGGCTTATTAGTACAAGAACGCGATTTAGGTATGGTAACTACGCGCGACTTCAACATTGTAAGTAAACGCAAACCAACCCAGCAAGAACTAACCGATGCGCTATTTTGTTGGAAGGTAGCAAAGTTTGTAAAATCAAATGCCATTGTTTATGCTAAAAATAACATGACGATTGGTATCGGTGCCGGACAAATGAGCCGAGTCTATTCAGCCAAGATAGCGGGAATAAAAGCGCAAGATGAGAATCTACCAGTAGCGGGCTCAGTTATGGCTTCAGATGCTTTCTTTCCATTTCGTGATGGTGTTGACGCTGCAGCCAGCGTCGGTATAACGTGTATTATCCATCCAGGCGGATCAATTAGAGATGAAGATGTGATTCAAGCTGCTAACGAACACAATATCGCCATGATCTTAACCGGAATGAGGCATTTTCGGCACTGATATTAAATAAAGTATTAACTAGTTACGTTTTATCTAAATGAGGATTGGTATGAAAGTATTAATTATCGGTAACGGTGGACGAGAGCATGCTCTGGCATGGAAAGTAGTACAATCGCCTCTAGCGACAAAAATTTTTGTCGCACCTGGTAATGCAGGAACGGCACTTGAAGACAATTTAGAAAATATTGCTATTAATGCAACCGATATTGAAGGTTTAGTTGCTTTTGCCAAAAAAGAAGAAATTGACCTAACCCTTGTTGGTCCGGAAGCTCCATTAGTAATGGGCATAGTAGATAGATTTCGCGAGGAAGGTTTAAAAATATTCGGCCCAACCAAAGCTGCCGCACAGCTCGAAGGCTCGAAAGCGTTTACGAAAGACTTTTTAGCGCGCCATAATATTCCAACTGCTGATTACCAAAGCTTTACTGAAATAGAACCGGCAATTAACTATATACATCAAAAAGGTGCGCCAATTGTAGTTAAAGCTGATGGGCTCGCTGCTGGTAAAGGCGTTATTGTTGCAATGACATTGCAAGAGGCCGAAAATGCCGTTCACGATATGCTAGCCGGTAATGCATTTGGCGATGCTGGGCATCGAGTGGTCATTGAAGAATACCTTGATGGAGAAGAAGCAAGCTTTATTGTCATGGTTGATGGTAAACACATAGAGCCGATGGCCACCAGTCAAGATCATAAACGAGTTGGTGATAAAGATAGTGGACTAAATACCGGAGGAATGGGTGCTTACTCCCCAGCTCCCGTTATCACCGATGATATTTTTAAACGCGTAATGGAACACGTAATTTATCCAACCGTCGAAGGAATGGCTGCGGAAGGTAATATTTACACTGGTTTTTTATATGCGGGTTTAATGATCGACAAGCAAGGTAACCCTAAAGTAATTGAATTTAACTGCCGGTTTGGCGATCCAGAAACTCAGCCAATTATGATGCGTCTACAATCAGATTTAGTCAAACTATGCCTTGCAGCGATCGATGGTAAACTCAATACCGTTCATGCCAATTGGGATGCAAGGCCAGCACTAGGTGTGGTTATGGCGGCTAGCGGATACCCAAACGATTATACAATAGGTGATGAGATAACGGGTTTACCTAAGTATGATAAGAATGACTGTAAGGTGTTCCACTCTGGCAGCGTTCTTAACGAGAATAAAGTGTATACCAACGGTGGCCGAGTATTATGCATTACAACTCTAGGGCTTTCTGTCGCGGATGCTCAGCAATACGCCTACCAACAAATAAAATCGATTAATTGGAATGGTTGCTTCTACCGCAATGATATTGGTTATCGAGCAATAGCACGCGAACAAATAAGCAAAAATTAAATTAATTTAATATATCAATACGATTAGCAAACGCTCAAAACAGGCGTTTACTAATCGGTTGTTAACCGATGTCCATTGCATAGCCAAAAGATTAAGCGCGATAATGTCATTTATAATCAACCTTATATGCAGTGATCTCAGTATATAACTGCTTGATATAGCAATAATAAACTACCCGCAGAGACAAAATTTCCCACTCATAATTGGCCAGATTTTGTTATAACATAGAAAAAACTAGTTTTCCTTGCTCTACTCTGATATTTGATACGCTTTTGAATGCCAGACGTTCAAGTTGATTACTCTGATCTAATTGATATATAGGATTATGTTCAAAATATAGCTGTAATGCTTGATTAAGGTATGGCAGCAACATACCAGAACTGATAGAACCGAGACGAGAATCGATTTGATAATCGGCTATTTCAACTTGTTTTAAATAAATGGCATCTTGTTGTTTGTTTATTTCTGGCAGTGCATTCAGATGCAATTTGATGCTAACGTTTTCGGTCGCCAATGGGGTTTGAATCGACAATTGTGCAGTACCGTTTGCTGCAACTTGATTTGCTTGTTGCTGACCAATATTTAAGTTAAGTTTATTAAAATCTAACTTCATTTTAAGCATATTACTTGCATCAATACTCTGGCTATATTCAGCTAGTTTTTTTTGTAAGGCACTGTTTAGCGCCTGTTCAGATAAACTATATTGACCAATTTGCTGGCAGGCTGAAAGCAGCCCAGCTAGTAAAAGTAGTGCCATAAATAGTGATAATTGTTTCAATCGCATCATTTAACTCACCCTTAATAGTATAATTGATCAACTATTATACAAGCCTAAAAAAGTATATCTACCAATAACAAAGATAAGGTTAATCTTCTTAGATAAAAAATCAAATAATCTTAATAATCCTCGATAACACTAAAATTGCATAATAATATAGCTTAGACACAATATTGCGACCCACGATACGAATAGGTAAAATATCCTAATAGCAATCCATCAATAACAACAAATAACAGTATAAGGGTGTAAGTAATTTGCACACTGCAAGAAACACACCAAAATAGGAGACAAAACATGAAACAGATTGGAATAATTGGCGTTGGCCATTTAGGTTCAGCACTAATCAGCGGTTTGTTAAAAAGCCAATACCTTGAACCTAACAACTTATTCATCAGTGGAGGGGCAAGTAATAAAGCCCAAAAACTTGCACAGCAATTGGATTGCCATTTTTGCGCAGATAATAGTGAATTGGCTAGCAAGGTTGATATTCTAATCTTAGCCGTTATTCCCCAAATACTGCCCAACGTACTCGAACAAGTGAAATTGTCTATCAAAGCAGATACAATTATCATTTCTGTCGCATCATCGTTTACCTTAGAGCAATTCTATCAACACTTACCGCCGCACACGCCAATTGTACGTGCTATTCCAAATATTCCAAGTTCGGTATGCCAAGGTATGACGGCAATTACCCCATCAGCACAAGTTAAATCAGCACAACTTGAGCTGGTAAAACAGCTATTTCTTGCCATTGGTAAAATTATCCTAATAGAAGAAAAAAAACTAGAGATTAGTGGCACGGTTGCAGGATGCTCACCGGCTTATGTTGCACTATTTACTGAAGCCTTAGCCGATGCTGGCGTACTGGCTGGTTTATCCCGTGATGAAGCATATTTGCTTAGCAAGCAAGCTGTTTTAGGCGCCGCAAGTGTACTTTTAGAGCAAGATATGTTACCTGCACAACTTAAAGATAGTGTTAGTTCGCCAGGAGGAACCACTATTCGCGGCATAGCACAACTAGAAAAATTTGGCTTACGCAATGCCGTTATTGAAGCCGTTAAAGCTTCCGCTAAGGTTAAGGATTAACTAAAAAATGACTTTAAATGAAAAACAGCCCAACAAATTGGGCTGTGATAAAGAGATAGAACTGATTTTTTACACTAAAATAATATGTTACGAAAAAATTTTAACGAAACTATTCAAATATAAAATAAATTTTACTTAATAAATTCATCATCATTAAGCACACGCAATGGCTCCATATCACTCTCACCTTTTATCACTAACGATGGATCAGAGCGTAGACACGTTCCACCATAATGCCCACCGACAGTGAAGGTACAAACCTGCACATATTTATTAGCAACCTTTGGTAAACACCAAAGCTGTTGATAAATATTCTCTTGCTGAGCAAATTTGCCTGCTGTTTTACCTAAGACTTGTTCATCATGATTGATTAACTCGATATTATCACCGCGGCGACCACCAATCGGTTTAATCGCATAACCTTTTTCAATCAAACTGTCATTTAACTCAAAGGTTGCTTCCAATAAATAACGGTGATTAGGGAATAATGACCAAAGTACCGGTAAAATGGCTTTATTACTGGGAATAACTGTCCATAAAGGCTCAAATACATTAACCTCAGGTCGTAATAAAACATCAATTAAACGCACTTGGTTGTCAGGATGCCCTGTCCTGATTGGTGGCGCAAAAAATTGTGTTTCACCATCTTGCTGCAATTGCTCTATCACTGTCTCCCATGCCCAAGTCTTCCAAACACAGTTGATACTTCTATTGTCAGTATCAACTAATTGGCCCCGCCGATCCCAGTGCAAATCATCTAAGCCATGCAAAATTTTACTCTCAAAACCGGCTTGCGTGAGTGCTTTTTGCATAAATAAAGCGTGATAATTTTCTTCACTATCATTATCTTGCATAATATGGACAAAAGGTTTGGCATCACTATGTTTCCACGCTTCAGTTAACACATCAATCAATCCATCACCAGGGTTAGTTCCGGCAGTTAGCCCGCCTTGTGCGGCCCATTTTTGTAAAATAATGCCCGTTTCGGTATGGCAAGATGCTGAATCAGCATTGTATTCATACACTTTTAATCCTCGTTCATCCATACAAAAATCTAATCGGCCTGTAATCATCTGATAGCGACGCATCTTCCACGATAGGCGGATTCGTGGCCACAGCATTTCTGGTACGTTAAAAGTGCGTAGTAATTTATCATCTTTTAATACCCGGTCAGTTGCATGCAAGTACATCAGATGCAACTCATTTGTCGCCCGAATAAGCTCTTGTTGCGCGCTCTCAGAGAGAGTGAAATATTGATAAGGATTATCGTGGTTCACATTATGACCACTAGCCATAACGTAAGCTTGCTCTAACGGATCGTTTTCGTTAAGCCATTTACCAGCAAATTGACCATTATTCGGTATTTGACGTTGATGAATAGGTCTAAGCTCTAACGGTGTTGTTGGCTGCTCTAAACTATCAGTGGGATCAGCGGTTTGTATCATCCATCCTAAAATAACCGTATCCGTAAAAGTATCATGCAATTGATACCCTCCACTAATATAGGTTAATGGTAACTCCCTCGTCCACTGCTGGCCGGCCGGTAAATGTGTATGTAAGACATTTTGTTCAACAATCCGAACTTTATCAGCTAAAACTTCAGTTATAATTGCGACATGACCGGTTCGTTTAAAGATCCCCGCTTCCTGCCAAACTAATAACGCGCCAGCTATAGGCTCTTTTTTTCCCCCATTTGCGAACGCTTGTAAAGGCAATAACTCTTCATCAACCACGTGACGTAAAATACGTAGCGAAAAAATTTCATGCGCCATGCCTACATCGGTAAATACGACGCCATAATTAAGGTATAAAAATCGTCTTGCAAATTCAACGCATTGCCACTTATACCCCATATATTCATGACCGATATAGCTACGAAAAGAAGCATCATCAGGATAATCGTCTTTATTTACTGAGCTATAATCAGAAGAGTAGATAGCAACACCGCCCGGCGCATAGCCTAGCAAAGTACCAAATGGCTCATTTTGTTCAGTTATATCTACCGGCATCGTGTTACCTTACATTAATGCTAAAAAAATCAATTCACTATCATATTCCAATTTATTATCTAACTCTAGATTAAAGAAAATTAATTAAACAATTTTATCGCGTTTGCTATTATCATAGCCGAGCTTAAAGGGTATGATAGTAAAACGATTCCCTCATATTAATATACACCATGCATGAGCTTACCCTATGCTACCAAACTTATGAAATGGTAGAGCAAAAAGCTAAAGCAATCGGGGCAAAACGAATTAATGCCATCTGGTTAGAAATTGGCGCACTTTCATGTGTTGAGATTGAGGCGATTAATTTTTGTTTTGAGCTCGTCTGTAAAGATACAATGGCTGAAAACTGTAAAATACATATCCATCAGCAACCCGCTAAAGCTTGGTGTGATGACTGCCAACAAAAAATAAATATTGATAATGTATTTATCCCCGAATGTAATTTATGCGGTAACGGTAATATTATTGTCGATGCAGACGATAAAGTATGGGTAAAAAAAATCCAAGTTGACTGATATTGTTATGCTATACTCGGTACTACGTAATAGGTAATAAGTAATAAGTACCCAATAAAAGCTAAAATTTATAAGAACAAATAGACCCATAAATTGATGAAATCATCTCTTTAAATCAATACATAAAAATATACCGATAAACGTGTTAGCTAATAATCCGTTAATTAGCCTATCGTTGTGTGTTACACGATAAAGAGAATAAATGAGGAGTACAATGCTATGTGTGTTACTTGTGGCTGTGATTCAGGACCTCAATCCGATGATGTTACTAATAAAGATATCAATAAAAATAAACCTTATATAATCGAGCATCACTACCACCATCAAGGCGATGTTCATCATCATTATCACTATTATGAGAGTGACAGCAAAATTAGACTCAACAAGCAACATGAACATGAACATGAACATGAACATGAACATGAACATGAACACGATACAGCAAATGCGAATAAAGCCTCACGGTTAATTGCCATAGAGCAGCATGTTTTAGCCAAAAATGATCATGTCGCGCAACACAATGCCCAACACTTTAGTGAACATAATATTCTTACGTTAAATCTTATGTCTAGCCCCGGTTCTGGCAAAACAACCCTACTCACCGAAACATTAAACCGCATTAAAACCAAAACGGACTGTTTTGTTATCGAAGGTGATCAACAAACCAATAATGATGCACAAAGAATTAGCGCGACAGGTATTGCCGTTATCCAAGTCAATACGGGTAAAGGTTGTCATTTGGATGCAGAGATGGTACATAAAGCCTTGCATGAGCTAGCGCCGACAAATAATAGTATTTTATTTATTGAGAATGTGGGTAATTTAGTCTGCCCGGCAAGCTTTAACTTAGGTGAAAAAAACAGAGTTGTCGTCATTTCAGTAACCGAAGGCGATGATAAACCGCTTAAATATCCTCATATGTTTGTTGCTGCCGATTTAATGATTATCAACAAAATCGATCTGCTGCCTTATGTTGATTTTGACATTGACGCCTGCATTGCGAATGCAAAGCAAATTAATTCCAACTTAACGACCATTAGCTTGTCATGTAAAACAGGTGAAGGCCTCCGTGAGTGGTTAGCTTGGTTGGAGGCACAACAGTGTGTATAGGGATCCCTTGCCAGATTGTGAGCATCGATAATCATGCACCTAACATTGCAATTGCAGAAGTGAACGGTATTGGCCGTCAGATTGATATTTCACTAGTTGCCAATAGCAATAACCCCATCACAGTCGGTCAATGGGTTTTAGTGCATGTTGGTTTTGCGATGAGCATATTAGATGAAGATGAAGCAAAACACACATTATCTATCCTTAATGCTATGCAAGAAGAAGAGCCTGATGTTAGTGTGTTATTCATAGGGAAGGAGTAACTTTGAAATGCAGTTTATTGATGAATTTAGAGATCCTAATGCAGTCAAATTACTATTAAATAAAATTAATGCATTAGTTAAACAAACTCAGTTTACCCAAGATTCACCGCTCAATATTATGGAAGTGTGTGGCGGCCATACTCACGCTATTTTCAAGTTTGGCCTAGACAGATTATTACCGCCTGAAATCAATTTTATACATGGACCGGGTTGCCCTGTTTGCGTACTGCCAATGGGACGGATTGACACTTGCATTGATATTGCCAAGCTGCCCGATGTCATATTTTGTACATTCGGTGATGCAATGCGAGTTCCCGGTCAGCAAGGTTCGTTACTCGCGACGAGGGGACAAGGCTACGATATTCGGATTATTTACTCTCCTCTTGATGCCTTAACGTTAGCAAAACGTAATCCCCAAAAGCAGATCGTTCTCTTTGGGTTAGGTTTTGAGACAACAATGCCAGGGATTGCTTTAACCATACAGCAAGCCAAGCAACAACAGCTAACTAATTTTAGCTTATTGTGCCAACACATCTCCATTATACCAACATTAAAAGCCCTATTAACATTACCAAATATCAAAATTGATGCCTTTTTAGGGCCAGGCCATCTTAGTATGATAATTGGCGTTAAACCTTATCAATTCATCAGTGAAAATTATGCTAAGCCGGTAGTCATCAGTGGGTTCGAACCGGTTGACATGTTGCAAAGTGTGGTGATGATTTTAATGCAATTGATAAGGCAGCAATACTTGGTAGAAAACCAATATCGACGAATTGTTGCTGACCAAGGTAATTTGCTTGCACAAGCCGTAATCAAACAAGTGTTTACCCTACAAGGTAATGATGAATGGCGTGGGCTGGGTGAAATATTAGGTTCTGGCGTTCGTTTGAGTAAAGAGTATCAAGAATTTGATGCTGAATTGCGTTTTAATACTAAACACTACTCGCATCAAGATGATCCTAACGCCCGTTGTGGGGACGTGTTAACGGGCCGTAGCAAACCGATTAATTGTCCTCTTTTCGGTAAAAAATGTACGCCTCAGTCGGCCTATGGCGCTTTAATGGTGTCATCCGAAGGAGCCTGCGCAGCTTACTATCAATATCGACAAGGTGACCTTATATGCTAAAAACAATTTCGCTTGCTCATGGCGGTGGCGGCCTCGCCTCAACACAATTGATTGAGCAGGTTTTTATGCGGGCTTTTAATAATCCGTTCTTACAAACACATGAAGATCAGGCCAAAATAGCGCTAACCGAATTAACTCAATTAGGTAATCGTTTAGCCTTTAGTACGGATAGCTACGTTATCGATCCGATTTTTTTTCCTGGTGGCGATATTGGCAAGTTAGCGGTATGCGGGACGGTTAATGATCTCGCTGTCGGCGGCGCAATTCCACTTTATTTATCGTGCGGGTTTATTATCGAGGAAGGGTTACCACTTGATACCTTGCAAAATATTGTTAATAGCATGGCGCAAACCGCCAAAGATGCAGGTGTAACAATCATAACCGGCGATACCAAAGTCGTTCCTCACGGCGCGGCAGATAAAATATTTATTAATACCGCCGGAATTGGCACGATCCCTACTCACGTTAATTGGGGTATGACTCATATCAAAAAAGGCGACAAGATTATTGTTAGCGGCACCGTTGGTGATCATGGTGCCACCATTTTAAACATAAGGGAAAAGCTCGGCCTAATTGGTGCCCTGTCAAGTGACTGCGCACCACTTTACCAGTTAATCCGTCAGCTACATGCAATTGAAGGTGTACGAGCATTAAGAGATGCAACTCGAGGAGGCGTAAATGCGGTATTGCATGAATTTATGCAGGGTAGTGGCTTAGGGATGCAAATCAAAGAAAGCGAGCTACCTTTGCAGCCTACAGTAAGAGGACTATGTGAATTATTAGGTTTAGATCCACTTAATTTCGCCAATGAAGGTAAAGTGGTTATCGTTGTCTCGCCTGACTGTGAGCAACGAGTACTACAACTACTACATAGCCATCCACTCGGTATTAATGCTTGCGTAATCGGTGAAGTTGTTGCCAAAAAACAGGTTACCTTGCAAGGACTCTATGGTATTGAACGGTTATTAGATTTACCACATAACGAACCATTACCCCGTATTTGTTAAGGTCATCAATGGCAATTGATAATGGTATTGCGATCCGCATAAAAGGCAAGGTTCAAGGGGTTGGCTTTCGTCCCTTTGTTTGGCAATTAGCTAAACGCTATCGTTTAATTGGCCACGTTTATAATGATACCTCTGGCGTTTTAATCAGGCTTTGGCACGATAAAAATATCGACCAGTTTTTGCAAGCCTTAACCGACGAATTACCCACACTAGCCAGAATCGATGAAATCGACTGTAATCATTATCACTGGCAATGCCAGCCAGAGACTTTTACCATCATGGCTAGCCAACTGGATGTCATCGACACATTAATTGTACCCGATGCCGCAACTTGCCATAAATGCTTGCTGGAGCTAGAAGATCCAAAAGATAGGCGCTTTCACTATCCTTTTACTAATTGCACCCATTGTGGCCCACGGTTTACGATTATTAACAGTATTCCATACGATAGAGCCAATACTTCAATGCACGGCTTTAAACTATGTGAAAAATGCCAAAAAGAGTACAACGATCCCGCGGATCGTCGCTTTCATGCTCAGCCAACCGCTTGCCCTATTTGTGGTCCCAAAATATGGTGCGCAAATGCCGAAGGAGTATCGCTTGCTCAAGAAGAGGCGGCTTTAGATTTAGTTATTAACTTTTTACGGCAAGGCAAAATAGTAGCCATAAAAAACCTCGGAGGCTTTCATCTGGTGTGCGATGCTCAGCGAGCAAGCGCGGTTAATTTACTGCGTAAACGAAAAAACCGCCCGCATCAACCTTTTGCGGTGATGATCCCAAATATTGATTGGTTAGAGGTGTGCGCAGATCCTTCGGCCAATTTCACGGCCATTAAACACGCTTTAACCAGTATAGCGGCACCAATTGTGTTACTTCAAGCAAAGCAAGATATCCCTATTGATCAGGCTGTTTTTCCTGATCTTAATGACATTGGTTTAATGCTAGCCGCTAATCCCTTACAGCATTTACTTGCCAAAAAATACGCACGACCGCTAGTGATGACATCGGCAAATGCCAACGATCAACCTCCAGTTTTAGATAACCAAAAAGCGTTGACTGAATTAGCTGGATTAGCAGATTATTGGCTTTTGCATGATCGGACGATTGTTCAGCGGGCTGATGATTCAGTTATTCGCCATCATCCACAAGGTATTGAAATAATTAGGCGTTCTAGAGGTTACGTGCCCGATACATTAGCATTACCGAGCGTATTCAAAAATACGCCGCCAATATTAGCTTTAGGAGCCGATCTTAAAAATACATTCTGTCTCATCAATAAACAAAAAGCATTGGTCAGCCAACATTTAGGTGATCTCACTTCAATTAATGCAATAAAACAGTGGCAAGAGGCCGTTGCAAAATGGCTCGACTTATATCAACCATCCTTAAGCTACATTGTAGCAGATGCCCATCCAAGTTATGTTAGCCATCAATACGCCAACCAACTCGGTCAACAATTGAATATTCCCGTTATAACAACACTACACCATCATGCACATCTGGTCTCATGTTTAGCTGAGCATAACTATCCACTTGATGATCCACAAGTCATCGGTTTAGTCCTTGATGGGTTAGGCTATGGTAAAAATGGTGAACTATGGGGGGGAGAATGCGTACTATTTGACTATCGACAATGTCATAAATTAGGCGGGTTGCCTGCTACCCCAATGCCTGGCGGAGATTTAGCCGCTCATCAACCTTGGCGAAACTTATTAGCTCACTGTCTTAACTTCGCGCCCCAAAAAATACCGCAATTAAGTAGCATCACTAGTATTGACCGCAATACTCTATCTTTAGTGATGCGGGGCATCAAACGGCAAATTAATAGCCCTCTTGCTTCATCAGCAGGGAGACTATTTGATGCTGTCGCCTGCGCATTAGGTATAGCTCCCGAAAAAGTGAGCTGGGAAGGAGAAGCGGCATCTAAACTTGAAGCCATCGCCAGCAATTACACAGGTGAAATCATTCCTGCATTAACGATGCCGGTAGATGAAAGTATGACCTTAGATTTAGCTTATTTTTGGCAACAGTGGTTTAATTGTAATAATAGTATAACGGCTAAGGCATACACATTTCACCACGCACTAGCAAGGGGAATGGCTGATTTAGCCAAAATAGCCAGCCAACGATATAAAAGTCGCATTATCGTGGTTAGTGGGGGTGTGTTACAAAATAAATTATTACGTAAGTTGCTATTACAATATTTAGCAGATTATACGGTTTATCTGCCGAATAATTTACCCTGTAATGATGGAGGGATCTCATTTGGTCAAGCGATTATTGCTGCCGCTACACTAAATGTAGGACCAATAACCAGTAGGTTGGATACTGATGAAATAAGCTGAGTTCGTTTAATCTCGGTTATATCACAAAAGCAGTGACAATAATTTTAATGCTATCGGCGAGTGTGATATATTACGAATATAATAATAGGCATAAAATTGATGAAAAAGAGATCATTTTGGTAAAGCAAGAGTGCTCAAAGCAACCAATCAATTTAAATACTGTTAATCAAACAATTAAAGACTGTCTTGGTAATGTGAGTGCATTGTCCAATAAATTGAGCAATGTCGATCAAATCAATATTATAGTTGAATTGCTTAATCTCGATATAACAATTATGGCGATGATTAATTGCCGCTCTGGTGAAACGTGCTTACAACATGTAAAACGACACGCTGATACCACCGTTAGTTTAGTGGCTAATCAAATTAACTATTACAACAAAATATCACCTAAACCTAATTTTAATGATAACCCAGCACCATTTTACCAAAACGAGTATTGCACTTATCACCTTCCTTTATATTGTGATGCCAATCTACGTTCTGCTATCGAATTTATTAATACATCAAACCAAGATTTTAATGCAACAGATATTATCAATTTTAGCCAAATTGCGGGTTTAATTGAAAATATTTTTAAGGGCTTTTCAATTATACAGGATCTAAGGCAAGAAAATATCGCGTTACACAAAGCGCATCTTGAAGACCATATTTTAGTCGATATAACAAATATCATCGTCTCTAATCACGATTTAGGTACCCTAATCCAGTTATTGTCTAGAGCAATTATTGATTTCTTTGCTCTCGATTATATCGGTTTTATCCTACCCTCCGATAACAAACCAGATCTTACCTCGTTTTATTCAATCTACAATACGATAAAGCCACAGGTTAAAACGACTTGCACACCAAGCAAGCAAGATGTATTGCTCAACCGACTATTTGCATTAAACGAACCGACATTATTTGACATTGATTCGCTATATCAAGCGCATGCTGATATCGATTATCTTGCAAATTGGCAAGAGCATTGTTTGACCGTTCTCTTTTGTATTCCATTAGCATTCAATAATCGAGAAAAAGGCTTATTACTATTAGCTCATAAAAATAATCAATTATTCACGAATGAAAATATTAAGCTATTTCAGCATATTGCCGATAGAATTATTGTTGCTATTAATAATATCCAAGTCTATAAAGATATAAATGCCTTAAATAATTCCTTAACAAATCAGAATTTATATCTCACCGAAGAGATTAAATCGATTGATATGTTTAAAGAAATCATCGGTTCGAGTCCAGCTATCAGGCGTGTTTTTGAACAAGTCGAAATGGTTGCTAAAAGTAATAGCTCAGTGCTATTACTTGGTGAAACAGGAACGGGCAAAGAATTATTTGCAAGGGCGATTCATCAATATAGCTTGCGCAATGATAAAAGGATGATCAAAATAAATTGCTCGGCTGTACCTGCAAATTTACTAGAAAGTGAACTTTTCGGTCATGAAAAAGGCGCATTTACTGGTGCAACAGCGCAGCGAATTGGCCGCTTCGAGTTAGCACAAGGCAGCACTTTACTGCTTGACGAGATTGGTGATATTCCATTGGAATTGCAACCAAAATTATTGCGAGTCCTACAAGAAAAAGAGATTGAACGTCTTGGTAGCAATAAATCGATCACCGTTGATGTACGAGTTATCTCTGCCACTAATTGCGATTTAGCGCAAATGATTAGTGATAAACGCTTTAGAGCAGATCTATTTTATCGCCTAAACGTGTTCCCGATTATTATTCCACCGTTGCGGGAGCGCGAAGGCGATATTCCATTATTAGTCCAGTTTTTTATTGAAAAATTTTCCCGACAAATAAAGCGAAATATTAATAGTATTGCATCACAATCGTTAAAATTAATGTGTGATTATCATTGGCCAGGTAATATTCGTGAGCTTGCCAATGTTATTGAGCGTGCAGTGATCATAAATAAAGGGCAAACACTGCATATTAATCGTTCATTTTTGAGTTTTGATGATAAATACGAATCATCAAATCTCGCTAAGACGATTAGTGGCGATAATACACCTCAATTCTCGCAGCCAATGAACGCTTCTCATGATGATCAGCTTAGACAACAAATCATAAAAATTTTGAAAGAGACTAATGGGGTTGTCGCCGGTCCCCGTGGTGCAGCTAACCGATTAAATATAAAACGCACCACGCTATTATCTCGCATGCAACGTTTAGGAATTTCAGCAAAAGATATCTGTCTTGAAGAATAAACTATTGGATTATTTAATATGCAATTATCACAGATTATGCAAGTAGAAAAGTGGTTAAGTTTAACAGAAATTCAGCCTTATCATGTTAAGCTCAGCCGCCCTATTGTTAGCGAAATTATTAAGTGGCAAATCGACCAATACCGTGAATTTATCATTAGAAATAACTTATCGGTGGATAATATACGCTTATTAAGCAATATTATTATCGCGTTAGAAAATGAATGCTTAAAGTGCCTGCAACCAGTTATTAATGCCACGGGCATTATTGTTCACACTAATTTGGGGCGTTCACCTTTGCCTAAAATGGTATGGGATAATGCATCAGATGCCATGTGTCGATACTCCAACCTTGAGTTAAATTTGCATAATGGTAAACGCGGTGATCGTATGGGTATATTGCCAACTATGCTTAATCGCTATTTTGGTGGTGAGTCAGCTTTGCTGGTCAATAATAATGCCGCAGCCATACATCTTATCTTAAAAGCCTTTGCACAAGGAAAAGAAGTTATTGTTTCGCGAGGCGAACAAGTTCAAATTGGGGGGGGATTTCGTATCCCTGAGATTTTAGCCGAGTCAGGCGCTATTTTACGTGATGTTGGCACGACCAATATCACCACCGTTGATGATTATCTAGATGCGATAACAGATAATACTTCGATGGTATTAATCGTTCATCAATCAAATTACTATATCGAAGGCTTTAGTAAACAAGCTGATATTATACAGTTAGCTCAAAAGTTACCTAAACACATTTTATTGGTGGTAGATCAAGGATCGGGTAATCAGCTTAACGGCATCAGTGGCGAAAAAACAGTCTCTCACTATCTAAAAGCGGGCGCCCACCTTGTCTGCTTTTCTGGCGATAAAATATTAGGTGGCCCTCAATCTGGCATTATTTTAGGTCAAAAATCAATAATCAACACCCTAGTCAAACATCCGATGATGCGAGTGTTTAGACCAGGTAAAGAGACTTATATTTTATTGGAAAAACTATTAATTCATTATCTAAATAAAGATAATGACGTCATGAGTAGAGTACAAACAGTATTAAATCACCCACTTGAGTGGCATAAAGAACGAGCTGAGCAGATTGCAATAATCGCCCCTAACCAATTAACTTTAATTAATGAAAAATATTTAATTGGTGGAGGTACAACCCCTAAAGCACAATTTGATACCTGGGCAATTGAAGTAAAAATTGCCATAAATCCGCATTTAATTATTGAACAATTGCGCAATAATAAGCCTTCGATTATCGCAACAATCAAAAAAGATAAGGTTATCATTTACCCAGTAACCTTATTTGATGATGAACTCGAAAGAGTAAAAAAAGTATTACAGCAAATACTCGCTAACTAAAAAGTAAGGGAATCACGATGAAAATTACCGTACTAATCACATCAAATAATATTGAAAAAGCGTGGAATGCGCTGCGCTTAATGAATACATTTTTGGCGATGGAGCACCAAGTATCCGCCTTTCTAATTAATGGTGGTGTTGAAACCGAATTTATCGATCATCAATTATTTGATATTCAAAAAAATTGGCAATTATTCTTTGAGCGTGGCGGCATAGCAACCAGTTGTGGCACGTGCTTAGATTTTCGCAAATTAACTGATCGCGTGCAAAAAAATACTATTGGTAATTTAATCGATTGCGCTAATTTAGTTGAGAATGCGGATAAAGTGCTAACATTTTGAATTTATAATACGTAATCCTTCTGACTGATTTAAACAAAATTTTTAATGAATAATCTTGTGGTTTGCAATAAAAAAGATAACAATAGCAACGTTATTATATACTATTTTATGTATGGAAGTTGATGTGATCTGGTGGTCTCCTCGGTCTTCAAAACCGATGTAAGCCTATCGGCTTTGGTAGGTTCGATTCCTGCCTCTTCCGCCACTTGCTTAAATAAAAAGTAACTGGCTAATTGCTCTGAATATACAAATAAGCGTTACAATTTTACCCAGCATCATTAGTGAAAAGAAGGGATTTTAATCCCTATATTCAACGTGCTCTCTACCTTGGATATAGCAAAATTTAATGTAAACACTCACTTACTCACAAAAATTAGTAATTATTTTTAGTCATTAATCTGGTGCGATAGTTATTTAAGATGCAGCTAAGCTATCAATAGCATTTGATTGTATGGCAAAAATACCGATTTTATGGTAAAAGTATTAAATAATTCGATTTAATTATAATTTTCTAAAAAGTATCATACTCAAAACTGATATTTGCAAATAGAGCACCTAGAAAATAAAATAGTAATAAACTATATGGATAAATAATTGCAGATGTTGTTAACTAACAAACCGAAAAAATCCTATTCGTGGGCAATATTCAAACGTTTATGGCCTTATATTAAACCTTATCGTCATGCCTTAATTTTTGCAGTAATCGGGTTAGTATTAAACGCAGGCGCTGAATCTGGGTTATTAGCGCTAATTAAGCCATTACTTGATAATGGCTTAATGGATAAAGATTATTCACTCATTATCTGGATTGCGATTGGAATCGTTATACTAATTACCTTACGAGGATTAACTAACTACGCCTCAACCTATTGTTTATCTTGGGTGTCAGGAAAAGTGGTTATGACCTTTCGCCAGCAAGTCTTTTCCCATTTTATGCGCAGCCCCGTTAGTTATCATGATAAAAATTCTGTTGGTGACTCCGTTGCAATTATTACCTTTAATGCCGAAATGGTATCACAAGCCTCATCAGATGCATTAATCATCATTGTACGTGAAACGATGTATTCTGTCGGCTTGTTAACTGTGATGTTCTATGGCAGTTGGCAACTAGCACTTATTGTCCTGGTAATTATTCCGATTGTTATATTTGTAGCTAATTTTATCGCAAAAAAATTCAAAGATATTGTTAAAACTATACAGCGTTCAATTGGTACAATTACAACTGTTACCGATCAAATGCTAAAAGGTCACAAAGAAGTACTAATTTATAATGCAAAGCAACAAGAAAAAGATAATTTTAAAGATACGAGCGACGTTGTCCGTCGAGGCATGTTAAAAATAGCGGCTATATCTAGTTTATCATCGCCAATTACACAATTAATCGCAGCCGTTGGTTTAGGTATCATACTCTACATCGTAGCGCGTAGTTACATTGATATTAGCCCTGGCTCTTTCATATTAGTTTTCTCCGCCATGGTTGCCATTATGCGACCAATGCGTGAGCTGACATCTGTCCACGTTCAGCTACAACAAGGATTTATTGCTTGTGAGTCATTATTTGCCGTGCTTGATTCTCCACTAGAAAAAGATAGCGGGACGATAAACGTCGAGCGAGTAAAAGGTCATATTGAATTTAAACATGTCACTTATACTTATCCTGGTCAAAGTAACCCAGCCCTTAATGATATTAATTTTAAGATTAAAGCGGGTGAAACGATTGCCTTAGTCGGCAGATCTGGCTCAGGGAAAACGACAATCACCAGCCTGTTAGCGCGTTTTTATGATATTGAAACCGGTAGTATCATGATAGATGACATTAATATTACCGATTATACCTTAGCCTCATTACGTTCACAGATAGGCCTTGTCTCTCAGCAGGTACATCTTTTTCATGACACCGTGGCAAATAATATCGCCTATGGTCGAGAAGATTATTACACTCGAGAGCAAATTATTAATGCAGCGGAAAAAGCTAATGCCATGGACTTTATAGCGCAAATGGAACACGGACTTGATACCATCATCGGCGATAATGGTACCTTGTTATCCGGCGGACAGCGACAAAGACTAGCGATTGCCCGAGTGTTGCTAAGAGATAATCCGATTCTAATTTTAGATGAAGCTACCTCAGCACTAGATACAGAGTCAGAAATAGCCGTGCAAGCTTCATTTGATGAAGTATGCCAAAACCGTACAACACTGGTTATTGCTCATCGTTTATCAACCATTCAAAATGCAGATCGCATTTTGGTAATCGATAACGGCAAAATTATTGAGCAAGGCAACCATGAACAGCTATTAGTTAAAAATGGTATATACGCACAGATGCATCAAATACAATTTGACGGTATAGCAGGTTCATTGTTTGACGATGAAACGCTAGTTGCTGATAATAATTTAAACAGTAGTAGGACTAGTAATGAAAGTTAATCACGACAAACTCGACAACGATGTTTCAACAATTAAAACATTTAAACGATTATTACCTTATTTGGTTTCATTCAAGTTTGTTCTTGTGGTAACTATCATTTGTTTAATATTAGCTGCAACAGCTGATACATCGCTCATTTCGCTACTTAACCCGCTATTAAATAAAGGGTTTGCCGACAGTGATCGTGATTTTTTATTAATCGTACCTTTTTATATAGTAGGACTAGTATTTTTACGGGGACTGACTAACTATATATCTTCTTATTGCTTAACCTATGTATCAGGTAAGGTTGTAACTAAGATTCGCCAACAACTCTTTAACCATTTAGTTGAATCACCAACGAGTTTTTTTGATCAAAGCTCAACGGGTAAATTACTGTCGCGTATTACTTATGATACCCAACAAGTCGCTTCTGCCACATCGAGTTCATTAATTACCATCGTTCGTGAAACAGCATTTATCATTGGCTTAATTACAACAATGTTTTTAAATAGTTGGCAGCTATCGCTGGCATTAATTATTGTTGCCCCTATTGTTATTACATTGATTGCCTTTATTTCTACTCGTTTTCGCAAATTAGCAAAAAATATGCAGAACTCAATGGGTGGAGTTAGCGCTTCGGTAGAGCAAATGCTTAAAGGTCATAAAGACATTATTATTTTCGGTTCGCAAAAGGTTGAAGACCAAAATTTTATAAAGGCAAGCAACCATTTTAGACGCAGCGGTATGCGGATGGTTACAATAACAGCGCTATCCACACCGCTGATTCAAGTGGTTATTGCATTTGCTATTGCATTTATGCTCTTTATGGCGGCAAATCCAGACCTTGATATCTCTCCTGGGGCATTTACTGTTGTATTCTCATCAATGGTTGCACTTATGCAACCAATAAAAAACCTTACTAATGTTAATGCTCAGTTTCAAAAAGGAATGGCAGCCTGCCAAACGCTATTTGCAATCTTTGATTTGCCTACCGAAAAAGATGAAGGCGATTTAAATATTGAGAGGGTAAAAGGTAACATCGACTTTGAACACGTTACGTTTACTTATCCAACCCGCCAACAACCCGCGTTAAATAATATTAATTTTTCCATCGCGGCAGGTAAAACAATCGCTTTAGTTGGTCGTTCAGGTTCTGGCAAATCTACTATTGCAAGCCTAATGATGCGTTTTTATGATCTCGAGCAAGGTGCTATTCTACTCGATGGTCATAATATTAAAGATTACACTTTATATAGTTTAAGAGAACAAATTGGCTTCGTGTCACAAAATGTTCACTTATTTAACGATACCATCGCCAATAACATTACTTATGGCTGTAGTGAAAAATTTACTCGACAGCAAATTGAGCAAGCAACTCGTCATGCTAACGCTTATGATTTCATCATGAAAATGGAAAACGGTTTTGATACATGGGTTGGCGAAAATGGCGCTCTGCTTTCTGGTGGACAGCGGCAGCGTATTGCAATAGCTCGTGCACTATTAAGGAATAGTCCTATTTTGATTCTAGATGAAGCAACATCCGCACTTGATACTGAATCAGAAAGAGCAATCCAACAAGCGTTAGAAGAGCTGCAAAAAAATCGAACATCAATCGTGATCGCTCATCGTTTATCAACCATTGAAAAAGCGGATGAAATTCTTGTTATTGATAATGGTAATATTCTAGAACACGGTAATCATCAACAACTATTAAGAAAAAATGGGGTATATGCCAAGTTATACAACTCGGGAATGCCTATTAATTAATGGCAATACATTTATCTCCACTTTAATAGAGAGCCCTGTCAACCTGCTAGGTACTAAATTAACCTGCACTAAGTAAATGGTTTAGGCAAGCCAGTCATAGTAAAATCAGCTGGCAAGGTTCGGCGTGTTATAGTTTAAAAAATACACAATCGCAAAACCAGTGCTAACAGATAATGAATGTAGATGTAAATTAATTTTTTAATTCATATATACGACAGACTTGCCGATCATTTTCAATGCGCTTCACCCAACCATCCCGCTCTAAACGGTTAAATATAGGAATAATTTGCTTGCGCGATAATCCTGTTCTTTGTCTGGCATCGGCAACATTAAATATCTCATTTAAATGGCGATCAGACATAACCTCAACAACAATTTGCTCATAAGCTGTGCGGCTAAAAAATAGTTCATTTTCAGTCGGTACAATGAGATCTCGTTGTGTCAATCCGCGTAATAACTTACGGATACCAACAATTTGTGATTTACTCGCATCAAATCCTTGTTTTGCAGATTGTTCGATTAATAAAAAAAGTTTTTGTAAATCAGTTGATAAGCAATTTTCTTTCATGCTGGCTAACGCTATTGCACCATCAATCTTGATCCATAGTCCCTGCTTGCACATCTCATTAGCAACTACCTCGACTAATTCCAATCGGTAGCCAGTCAACCGAGCTAATTCATTGGACAATATTGCTTGTTTTGCTTGAGCTAGCAGCTGAGTACAAAGCCGGCTAAGCTCACCAACCACAGCAACCTTTATCCACCAATCACCTAAGCATGTTACATCATCCGGTTTAACTAAGTGATCTATCGGCTTAGTAAAACCATTTAGGGTTAATTCTAATATCGCTTTATCTGCTATTTTATTTCGGCTATAAAGCGGTATTTCGGGCAAGATACTAATTAGTTGTTGTCGTTGTATACGATCTAGCGCCTGACTCCAGATTAACCTCCCTGAACCAATAACATGGCTTCCCCCCTGTTGAATCAAGAGTAATGGTTGCCCCCAAAAAGCAGGGATCACATTATTTAACTGCAGCCGGGCTAGCTGCTTATCGGCGTAAACATAACACTTTGCTTGTGTATAAGTCGTTCCTAGCGCAACTTCAACTACACTCTGTTTTTTTAAAGCAATGCTGGTATTTAAATTAAGTTGTACAACCCATTCATCACTAATTTCAACGCTATTTGGGTCAAAAACGAGGCAACTTCCTCTTTGGATCAGATTTTTATTAACTTGCTTTAAACCAATTGCCGTTCGTGTGTGAGGCAATGCGGTATGCAGTGTCTGGTGATAACTTTGCAAAGATCTAATTTTAACCAAGTGATTGCCTGGAAACAGGGTCAATTGTTGCTCGACTGATATTTCACCGCCACGCAGTGTTCCAGTAACAGTTGTGCCAATGCCATTAACCGAGAAAACGCGATCAACATAAAGATGCGCCGTTGAAACCAAAGATTCGTTATCCCTACTAAGCGTTTGAGTTTTTTTAATGATCATCCGTTTAAGATCCTCGATACCTTGCCTTGTTTTAGTGCTAACCACCATAGTATCAGGCAGCAGATCCATTTCAGCCAAAAAGTGTTCTAGGGATTGCTCTTCAACGGCTTGTAATTGCTTAACGTCAGCTAAATCGCCCTTCGTTATCACTAAAATGACTTGACGGATACCTAATGCCGCAATAACGTTTAAATGCTCTGTCGATAACGGCGCCCATCCTTCATCGGCAGCGACAACAAATAACACTAAATCCAATCCCCAAATAGCACTAACCATATTACGAATAAATCGTTCGTGCCCTGGGACATCAATAATACCAATCTTATCATTATCAGCAGTAATAAAATATGCAAAGCCAAGATCGATAGTCATCGAGCGTTTTAGCTCTTCTGGCAAGTGAGAAGGATGAATACCGGTTAAAGCATTAATCAAGGATGATTTACCGTGATCAACATGTCCAGCCGTGCCAATAACCGCATTCATACTATCCCCTTATTAATATATTTTTATAATAATGCATTAATTACTCAACAAAAACGGCACCTTGCGGTTCTGATTTACTCATCCGCCCAATAACATAACCTTCATGACCTTGTAGCGATTTAATAACGTCATTCACGGCAGATAATGCTGCTCCATCACAAGCGATTAATAAACCACCGGAAGTCTGAGGATCGGTTAATAAATTACGTTGCCAAATTTCTGCTGCGTTTACCTGTATTATTGACTTACCATAACTCTGCCAATTTCGATTTGATGCACCTGTCGCAATACCTTGCTTGGCAATATTTATTGCAGGCTCAAGAATCGGCAATTGCGCAAAATTAATCGTTGCTTGTAATTTAGCTCCTCGACACATTTCAAGTAGATGACCCGCTAAACCAAATCCGGTTACATCCGTCATAGCATGAACACCGTTAATATTACAAAGCTCGCTACCAATCATATTTAATGTTGTAGTTAATTTAACCATTACGTCATAATCCGCATCGGTTAGTAAACCCTTTTTTAAAGCCGCAGATAGCATTCCGATCCCTAATGGCTTGGTTAACACCAACGTATCACCAATTTGGGCAGTCGCGTTACTCAACAATTTTTTAGGATCGACAACACCAATCGCAACAAGCCCGTATACTGGCTCTAAAATATCAATTGAATGACCTCCAGCAATAGGGATCCCTGCTTTTTGACAAATACTGGCCCCGCCAGCAAGAATTTGGCTAATTACCTCTATTGGAAGCTTATCTAATGGCATACCAACTATTGCTAACGCCATAATCGGCTTGCCGCCCATTGCATAAATATCAGAAAGTGCATTGGTGGCCGCAATCTGACCAAAATCATATGGATCATCAACAATTGGGGTAAAAAAATCAGTCGTGGCAATGATAGCTTGTCGTTCATTAAGCTTATAAACAGCGGCATCATCAGCTGTATTGGAGCCAATTAGCAATTCATTGGGTAAAACGCCAGTAGGAATATTAGCGAGCAATTGTTGCAAAATTGCCGGTGAAATTTTACAACCGCAACCACCACCATGAGAAAATTGAGTTAATTTGATTTTTTGCATAGACTATCCTATTAAAAACTAATTAGTTGATAGAGCAAAACACCTGAAAAATATGATTATATTACAGATAAAACACGTAAAGCTAGTCATCAAATGGTCATGATAACTAAACTAGCTCGACAAGAATATTATTTATTGATTCGCTAAAACTGCGTTTTAATCAGTAATGGTTATATAATATCACAGCTAATAATATTATTAATAATAGCGAGCGTAGTTTGAGCCTTGACTTAATAATAAAATTTCAATGACTAAAATAGTGAAACCGTTACTACCGTAATGCGGTTTAAGGGCTAAATCATGTTAACATTTGAAAATATAACAATTGATATTGCACAATTTAAATGGTTAGGCGTTAAAACTTGGCACCCTTTATTAATCGACATTAGCATCAATGTTCAACCGGGTGAAATGGTGGCACTTGTCGGCAGTAGTGGTGAAGGAAAGAGTATTTTTTTACAAAACTCACTCGGATTATTACCAAATAACATGCGCTCAATGGGACATATCACAATTAATGGTCGAACAATCACTGACAAACAGAAAAGTCAACTTAGAGGCAATACCATTTGTTATGTTCCACAAGGCGTTAATGCGCTTAATCCCCTCTTGCGCATTGGCCCACAACTAAAGCGCACCACAAAACTCAATGGCGTACAAAAATACTCTCATGACGTTTTACATATTTTGCAACAATTTGAATTACAACAAAGTATTGTTAATTGCTATCCCAGGCAATTATCTGGCGGCATGGCAAAGAGAGTTCTCGCATGTAATGCGGCATTAGCCGAAGCCCAGTATATTTTAGCTGATGAGATAACCGCGTGGCTTGACAATGTGCATGCTATGCAATTACTCACTTACTTAAAAAAATTATGTAAACAAGGTCGAGGCACTTTGTGGGTAACCCATGATCTTGCCATGGCGGCTAAGTTTGCCGATCGCATCGCGATTCTACATAATGGCAGACTTGAAGAGATCGTAACACCAAGCCAACTAAAATTCCGTCAAGCAAGTAAGTGGTCACTATGTTTGTGGGATGCACTACCCGAACACAAATTTATCAGCTAATCTTCACGCCTAACATTGGTCATCAAAATAGATGATATTGGTGCAGACTTTTTGTAATAAGGATTCATTGTGACTAAAAATGAGCATTCCTAAAGGACGCTGATTTGATTCATCAATTAACATCTGCCAAATTTTGGCCTGAATATAAGCATCAAGTTGCGCGGTAGCCTCATCGATAATTAAAAATTTTGTCCGTGGATCCAGTGCGCGCAACAAAGCGATTCTAGCGAGCTCTCCGCCTGATAGTTCACTGGGTTTACGCGCTAGCCATGCTGGTTTAATAAACAATTTATTAAGCCAACCAGTATCAGGAGCCCAAGTGTCATATACGCTAGCTCGCATGGTACGGTAAGGATTAAAACTGCGTTCAGGATGCTGATTAACCAACTGGATGGGACAATAGCCTTTAGTTGATATCTGCTGACCATCCAATAATATTTTTCCAGAAGATATTTTTTGCCACTGGGCAATAACTCGCCCTAATGTGCTTTTTCCATAACCGCTTGGCGCAAAGATCCCTAACCTATCGCCACTCTTTAAACAAAAAGAGAGATTTTGCCATAAGATCTTCTCACCCTGCTTTATCGTCAGATTATCAACTTCAACTGTCGAGTTTATTAAGCTATTCATTTTTTATACCTACAAAATAACTACTATCAATAAAAAAGCCAAGAAAGAGCATTTTTCTTGGCTTTCTATTATATGTAAATCAATGCCTATTTGTATGACGAAAAGGTTGCCTTTTCAGTCTGCGCGCGGAGACGATGTTTTAATTGATGATATTCATCTAGCACATAAGCTTCAGCCCACTGCTGGTCAGCGATCGTTTCCAATTTAACTGGCACATATTTATACTCAGGCGTTTTTGTTATTGGGCTTAAGTTCTCCCCAACTAGCTCATTGCAAGCACCTACCCACCATTGATAAGTCATATATACCGCGCCTTTATTGGTACGGTCACTTACATTCGCTCGTGATATGACTTTACCATGCCGAGAGGAGATCCAAACAAGCTCTTCATCCTTAATATTGAGATTTTTAGCATCCTGACTATTAATTTGAATATAACCTGGTTCATCCGCTAACGTGGCTAAAGCCCGGCAATTGCCGGTCATAGAACGACACGAGTAGTGACCCACTTCACGAACAGTCGCAAGCACTAATGGGTAATCATTATCAATTTGCTCAACCGGCGGTGCCCAATCGCAAGTAAAGATTTGCCCTTTCCCATTTGGCGTATCAAACTTAACCCCACCTTGTCCATCGCTATATAAATAACGAGACCCAGGTGAATCAAGGGTTGGGCAAGGCCATTGCACATAGCCTAAACCGCCATTCACATCCATTTTTTCATATGTAGCACCATAGTACTTAGGACATAATCCCCGTAACTCATCCCATATTTCTTGGGTATTGTTATAGTGCATTGGGTAGCCTAAAGCCGTTGCAAGCAAGCTAATTATCTGCCAGTCAACTTTAACATCACCGACAGGCTCAACGGCTTTATAAAAGCGCTGAAACCCTCTATCTGCAGCCGAATAAACCCCTTCATGTTCACCCCACGTTGTTGCGGGCAAAATAACATCGGCAACAGAAGCGGTTTTAGTCATAAAAACATCTTGCACAATTAATAGATCAAGTTGACTAAATCCATGTCTTACCGCCGATAAATCTGGCTCAGTCTGCAAAGGATCCTCACCCATGCAATAAAATGCTTTTACTGAACCTTGCTCAGCTTTCATCGCTACTTCACTTAGATATACGCCAATCTTATCAGAAAGTTTTTCAACTCCCCATGCCTGTTCAAATTTAGCACGAACATCGGCATCGGCCACATTTTGATAACCAGGGAATTGGTTTGGTAAAGCGCCCATATCACAAGCACCTTGAACATTGTTTTGACCACGCACCGGCGCAAGTCCCGTATTTGGTCGACCAATTTGCCCCGTTAATAACGCTAAACTTGCCAGCGCACGAACGGTTTCAACGCCTTGATAAAACTGACAAACACCCATTCCCCAAAAGATCCCTGATGCAGGAGACATTGCATACATTCTTGCTACTTCACGGACAACGTCGGGTTCAATTCCTGTTGTTGTCTGAGTTGACTCAGGTGGATACTGCATGATAATTTGTTTAAATGGCTCAAAACCATCAGTATATTTATCAATAAAAGTCTGATTAATTAAATTTTCTTCAAGTAAAACATAAGCAATTGAATTTAAAAACGCAATATTACTACCATTTTTTAATGGCACATAAATATCCGCAATCCTTGCGGTTTCAATTTTACGCGGATCACAAACGATAATCTTCGCACCATTCTCTTTAGCCCTTAGTACACGGCGTGCAATAATAGGGTGAGAGGTTGCTGGATTCCAACCAAAAATAAAAATACATTTAGTATCATCAATCTCAACGATTGAGTTACTCATGGCACCGCCACCGACTGAAAGTTGCAGACCTGCAACAGAAGGGCCGTGTCAGACCCTTGCACAACAATCGATATTGTTAGTGCCAATCGCCGCCCTAGCAAATTTTTGCATTACATAATTAGTTTCATTACCCGTACTACGAGAAGAGCCGGAGCACATAATGGCATCTGCGCCATATTGCTCTTTTATTGATTTTAGTTTTGCTACCGTGAAATTGATGGCTTCATCCCAAGAAACGGCCTCGAGTTCGCCACCTTTCTCGCGACGGATCATTGGATTACGTAAACGAGGCGTCAAAATTTTTGTATCATTAATAAAATCCCAGCCATATAAACCTTTTAAACATAACTCACCTTCGTTAGTTAGGCCGTTTGCACCTTCAGCACCGACAACCTTCCCATTATCAACGTGCAAATTAATTTTACAACCTGAAGCACAATAAGGACAAACCTCTATCACTTTTTTCATTATCAACTCCTCACTATTACGATTGTATACATTCAATAAAATAATTTATTTATTCAATTTTTACTCATTTAAGCTTATTGTTATATCAACGGCTTTTATTAATTATATGCCAGCAATTAACTATTACAACGACGATGATTTAACGTGTCGAAAAATGCTTTCTAACTGACGTGTTTCTTGAATTTTTACCAATTCTTCAGGATCAACTAAAGATAGGGCATCGGTAGGACAAGCACGCACACATGCTGGTCCCTTTGAGTCGGTATAACAAATATCACATTTTATCGCTTGAGCTTTATAGCGTTTGCCTCTTACATGCCCTGCAACGATTAAATCTTGCGTTTTTAGTTTTACTTTCATCGCCCCAAATGGGCAGGCTAAAACACAGGTTTTGCAGCCGATGCATTTTTCCTGTAAAACCTCAATATGGTAATTTTGACGGATAATGGCGCCATTCGGACACGCTAGCATGCATGGTGCATCTTCACATTGGTGACACATAACCGGAACCGTAATATCACCCACCTCAATCACGCGAAGTCTGGCGTTAAAATAGGCACTTTCTAGCGTTTTAATTTCTTCACCATGCGCTAAAACACAGGCAATTTCACAGGTTTTACACCCAATGCATGCATCGGCATTTGCATTAATAAACTTATTCATAATCTGTCCTTATTGCATTGGTTAGATTTAATCATTTGTATTCTTTGCTATATGCATAACAACATCACTTATCAATGACGCTAAGCTATTTGACCATTATCACTTATTTGTAACCGTTCAAATGACGTCGTAATATTATTTTGCTGTAATGCTTGATATACCTTTTCAACTGCCTCAATAACCGCATTAGTCATCGGGTAATAAAAACCAACAATATCCGGCTGAATACCGAGAAATAATATGCTTTCAATATCCGGTTTTAACTGTTCTACTAAAAAATTTAGCGGCATATTGTGGGTATTCATTAAGAACATCTCAGCAATCATATCCACATCAACAAATCTAATTTCACCAGGATTTAGCCCCATTTCGGTCGCATCAATAATAAGCAAAAGGTTGGGTTTGATTCGGCGAATAATATGAACAACATTTTCGGGTGAACTCCCGCCATCAATCACTTGCCAATTAGCAATTGAATTTTCAGTCATTTTCTTCGCTAGTAAGGGGCCGGCACCATCGTCGCCCATCATACTGTTACCAACCGTAAACACCATTTGAGTTTGCATAACTAATCCTGCCCAATACGTTTAATCATTAAATACATAGCGGGTTCTTTGGTCATCGCCTCAAATAGCGAAAATAGCGTCTCGGTCCAAGTTCTAAATGGCTCCTCCATCGACTGACGTTTAGGTAAAAAAGCATTTGCTAATAAATTAACATGCGAAATATCCACTGTAATTTCACCAAATTTAAACAACCGATCAAGTTTTGCGTGTGCTTCACTCGAATCATCAATATGATCGATCCACTGTTTATATTGCGTAGCAGGGCAGTTAATTACTGCTTGAAAGCAATCAATAACACCAACATGATGACCTATTGCTAAAGAGTAATACATCACTTGTTGGGCATGCTGGGGAATGTCATGTTCCTGCTCAACAAATTTACTATTTAACGCATAAAATAAAACCTGACTATTCATCACGCATCACCTTTTAAAGCTTTAGCACACGTCTCTTTTAATGCAATGACTATTTCAGTTAAACGCGGATCATTTTCTTGCGACAACCACTGCTCAATTTGACTATCAAACTCATGAGGAGAAGATGATGTTAATATTTGCATAACTTTATCGCTAATTTGCTTACCTTTGTAATAACCTGCCAAAATTCGTGCTTCACGCTCTACCGTTACTCGAATAGATAAAGGAATATCAGCGTAAATTAATGAAGGCGCCATAGCTTGCGTTTGATCGCTGGTTTTACCATGTAATTTTTGCTCAAGCAATCCAAGCGCCATGGCAAAACCATATATCGTTGCCGCAGGCGTTGGTGGGCAACCTGGAATATAGACATCGATAGGCACAATATTATCGCTACCGCCCCATACACAATAGAGATCATGAAAAATCCCCCCACCACAGCCACAAGCACCATAAGAGATACAAATTTTAGGGTCAGGTGCACTATGATAGGCTCGCAGAGCCGGCATCCTCATTGAACGCGTTACCGCACCAGTAAAGATTAAGATAT
This sequence comes from Orbaceae bacterium lpD02, assembly GCA_036251875.1. Taxonomy (NCBI): domain Bacteria; kingdom Pseudomonadati; phylum Pseudomonadota; class Gammaproteobacteria; order Orbales; family Orbaceae; genus Orbus; species Orbus sturtevantii. The sequence goes on from CP133960.1 coordinate 1,737,603, forward strand.
CAGCATGCCTAGGAGATGGGACGACTTTTATGCCGAAACGCTCGGCGTCAAATAGTGGTGTTATCGCAGCAAATATTTCAATTTCGCAGCCATTGCAACCACCGCAATCAACGCGATAAACATAAGCTGAACGTTTAATTTTTTTTAATAAGGTCTCTTTCAATTTTTTAGTTTGTTCATCAACCGTTATCGGCTCTAACCGATGATGATCATAGCTTGAGTTTAATTGGCTGTTTTTCATATTCATAGCTTAGCTCCTAGGCTGAATATGTTGGCTTAACATGATATTATCTTCACTGACAATATTTTGCCGGCGTTTACAATCAGAACAGGTTTCAAAGTGCTCGCGATGACTTTCAACTTCATCAATATCCATGCCCGATTGAACCAGCAAAGCCATCACATAGTCGATCTCTTTTTGCGGCGCAAAATAGCGCTGACATACTCGACAAGACGTTAAACTAAATATTGCCGTTTCATAAAGATCTTGTTTATTAGTCACAGCTAATTCAAATTCTTGAGATAATACAATTGCTCTTGTCGGGCAAACTTCTTCACATCTAGCGCAAAAAATACATCGACCGACAAATAGCTGCCACGTGCGCGTTCCTGACGTTAGATCCGTTGCCATTGTTAACGCATTAGCAGGACATGCTGTCGTACATGCGGCGCAAGCAATACATTGCTCTGGTTCATATTTTGGTTTACCGCGAAAACCTTCAGGTAAATCAAGTGGTTTAAACGGATATTTGACGGTAACATCACCCGTTTTAGTTAGAATTTTTAGCAATTTTAACATCGTAACCTCTCTATCCTTTAACTGGAGAATTTACCCGCTCAATGCCGTAGCGCTCTATTTCTTTATAAGGCACTGTTACAGATTTTTGCTTACGCACATCAACGAGTGTCACGCGATCTGTACAAGAGTAACAAGGATCAAGACTGCCAATAATTAAAGGCGCATCAGAAACCGTATTGCCGCGTAACATATATTTCAGTACCGGCCAATTAGCGTAGGTTGCCGCCCTACAACGCCAGCGAAATAATTTTTGATTATTACCTGTCATACTCCAATGAACGTCTTCGCCACGCGGTGCTTCGGTAAACCCTAAAGCAAATTTATTAGGCTTATATGTAAATCCTTCAACTAATAGCGGCCCTGCTGGTAAATTATCTAAGGCATATTCACACATCGCAATGGAATCTAATGTCTCTTCAACACGCACAAAGACTCTAGCTGCAACATCACAACTATCGTAACTAATCAAGTTTTTAGGTAATAATTCATAACCAGTATAAGGATGATCAAAACGGACATCCCGCTTAAAACCACTAGCACGCATAAGCGGGCCGACCGGACTGAAATCGCGGGCAATTTTTTTATCTAAAATCCCGATGCCTTTAGTCCGCTGTTCAAAGTTAGGAGTGCTCACTAACATATCAACTAACGTCATGACCTCCTTACGCATCTCTTGTAATAGCAATATTGTTTTTAAGCGTGCATCTTTTAAGATATCGCGCCGAATACCACCAATTAAATTCATACCATAGGTTTTTCGAGCGCCAGTCAGCAGTTCAGCAATCACCATCGCTTTTTCACGCACCCGGAAAAACTGTTGAAAACCACCATCAAAGCCAGTAAAGTGACAGCTCAGTCCAAGATTAAGCAAATGGCTATGCAGGCGTTCAACTTCAAGTAACACGCTACGAATCATTTGTCCTCGCATCGGCACTTCAATACCCAGCGCATTCTCAACTGAATTGGCATAAGCAACACTATGTGCATAGCCACAAATACCACAAACACGATCGGCTAAAAAGGTAACTTCGTTGTAGCCCATTCTATTTTCAGCTAACTTTTCCATACCACGGTGAACGTAAAACAGTCGATAATCGGCATCAATAATCCGTTCACCGTCGACAAATAATCGAAAATGGCCGGGCTCATCCGAAGTAATATGCATTGGCCCTATCGGTACAATGCGGTTACCGCTATCGCCAAGCTCATTTAAAAATGGATAGGTATCATTATCCGTAGTTGGCGCAGGTCTTTGACGATAATCCATCGAATCTTTACGCAGAGGATAGAGTTCATCTGGCCAATCATCGGGTAAAACTAAACGGCGCGCATCAGGAATACCGATTGGCTCTAAACCATACATGTCGCGAATTTCACGTTCTCCCCAAACAGCCGCGGGAACAAGTGGCGTTACCGATGGAAACTCAGCTTTAACTGGATCGACCAAGGCTTTGATAACTATCCAGCATTTTTCACCCTCCTCCATCGATAAAGCATAATAAATGGCAAAGTTACCATGTAGTGAGCGTTCATCATTACCAAATAGCACGGGCAAAAACCCGCCCAAATCATAATAGAGATAAGCGACGATATTGGGCAAACTATTTAGATCTACGGTGATCGTCAGTTGATTATAAGTTTGCCTCTCTTGCTCTAAAATGGCATGAGGAAAGCGATTTCTAACATTGCTAACATAGTTATCACCCAGGTTTTTATCTCTTAAATTATGCCCTGTTGGTCCTAAATTTTTCATCACTGTCGCTCTCCTGTCGTAATGATGTTAACGCTAATTCGATAACTCAATTTGATTGCTAATCGGCTGATTATCAACATTAATATGCGCTGTTTGTGGTTGCATAATAATGTCTGTCGCTCGGTAAATATATTGTTTAACTGGCTGAGGAATATAGGTTCCCATTAATAACATTAAGGCTAATAATATCGCCATCGGTAAAACGGTCATAAAGCCAAGCTCGCCTTTCGATACGGCTTCTGGCGGTGTGCCAAAACTCACTTTAGCGGCCATTTTAACTAAACCACCAAGCACTACAGTAAGTAAGAGTAACAGCAATATCGTCAACCATATTGAGCCCGCTTTAATCGATGCGACAACGATCATAAATTCACTCACAAACACATTAAAAGGCGGCATACCACCAAGTGCTAACGCACCAGCAATAAATAATACCGAGGTGACTGGTGCGATTTTTAATAAGCCTTTGACAACAGACATATCACGCGTGCCATATTTTAATAGGATATTACCCGATCCACAGAACAACAAAGTCTTGGCTAAACTATGGTTGATCGTATGTAATATTGCAGCAAAAGTGCCTATTGGTCCGCCAATAGCAATAGCTATTACAATTAATCCCATATTTTCAACACTTGAATAGGCGAGTAGCCTTTTTATATCTCGCTGGACAATAATGAAAAAGGCGGCAACGCCAACAGATAAAAACCCTAATACAAGAAATAACGTTTTGGGAAAACTATCACCGATGACTTCGGTTATAACAATAAAATAGCGCAGCACAACTAATAGCGCGCAATTTAATAACACCGCCGAAAGGAGAGCGCTGGCAGGACTTGGCGCTTCGCTATGTGCATCAGGAAGCCAAGCATGCATTGGGAATAGCCCCATCTTAGTGCCAAAACCTAACAAGATAAATACAAAAGCAATGTGCATTAATGTTGGATCAAGAATCTCTGGATGCTTAACAACCTCAGTCCAAAATATGGCTTGGCTAGGATCGACCATTAAACTGGCTGCATCGGCATAAACTAGCACCGTACCATAAAGCCCAAATGCCACGCCGATAGTACAAATAATGATATATTTCCATGCGGCTTCTAAAGATGATTTTTGCCCGTAAAGTCCGACTAAAAAAGTCGAACTAAGTGTTGTCGCTTCTATCGCCACCCACATGACAATAAGATTATTAGTCGTAATCGCAAGTAACATAGTAAATAAGAATAGGTGAAAAAAACCGTAATAGCAGCAAAGGCCACGAGCGGAAATTTCGCCATGGCGTACTTCATGGTTCATATAACCAATCGAATAGATCCCCGTAATCAATCCAATTATGCCTAAAATTGCGATAAACAGACCGCTCAAAGAATCAACGTGCCACCACAAGTTATCGGATAATATTTGCCCTTCAAAAAAAATACGATAAACAACCAATCCACATAAAATAAATAATGCCACCACGCCAACAAAATTGAGTAATGTCACCAAGCCAGTTGCCATTTTAGCCAAAAAGCAGACTAAAAAAGCTAAAATGGCAAACAGTAATGGGGTTGCAAGTAATAGATAGATAATTTCAGTTCCGTTCATAACCACTACCCTTTTAATGCATTTAGTTTATTCGCATCTAATGTTCTTAAGTCTCGATGAATGCGCCTAGCAAAATATGCCATAATGATGACAGCGAAAACTGCGTCGGTGGTTACCCCTATTTCAACGAGCTCAGGCACCCGAAACGCTAATAATGCCAAGGTTAAATGCGAGCCATTTTCCATCAAACAATAACCAAAAATTTGTTTAACGATATTGCGTTGACTAATAATGCACATAAGACCAATAAAAAAAAGTGCCAAAGAAACGGCTAAAACAGGTTTTAAATCTTGACGCAAAGGCAGCTTCACTGGCGCAGCAACAAAGTAACAAACTAATAAAATAGCCGCAGCTAATAAAATAATCAGCGGAATAGGGACATCTTTATAGCGAATATTGGTCTCTTTTATGTTACGAAAAGCAACGTAAACAATTGTTGGCACTAAAATCACTTTAGTTATAATTGAGGTTATCGCCCAACTATATAATTCATGCGCATTCATAAAATAGGCAATCACAAAAAAAATAGTCACTAATATTAAGGATTGTAGCGCAAACACCAAAATTGATGTCGTCAATCGCTTAACTAAAATAAGCACAATGGATGTCACAACTAGAATGCCGGCTAAATTATTGACAATAAAAGATTCAGTCATGCTTAGTTCTCCTTTTAATTTAACCAGAGTGAAGCGATCACACTTGAACACAGTGACATAATAATGAGAATAATAATTACCACCTTCATTGCCAAAGGAACGGGTGATGCGTTAGCAACGTCATCCGACGGTTTACCTGGTACCGTCTTACCAAACCAATATAAAAACCATGCGAAGCTACCCACTGATTCAATTAAAATAATAATGAGTAGCGCCATAACGAGCCAATTACCATTAAATAATCCAAAACCCGCAGCAAAAATAGGATACTTACTAAAGAAACCATTAAATGGCGGCACACCAGAAATCGCTAATGCGGCGACACAAAACCCGATCCCGAGTAATGGTAAAACCGTAATAATACCTTTTAGCTTAGGTAGCATTCGCGTTCCACAACTAAAACTAAGCGCGCCTGCAACTAAGAAAAATAGACTTTTAGCAAAAGCGTGATTGAAGATGTATGCAATTCCGCCTGCAAACGCCATAGTTCCGTATACCGTACCAAAACCATAAATAGATAATGACAGCGCAAAAAAGATATAGGAAAGCTGTGTGATCGTTGAATAGGCCAACAAGCGCTTCATATCCGTTTGCGGTAAATACATCACAAAGCCATACACCAGACTAATAGCGGATAAAACCATACCCACTTCACCAATAATTATTGGAATATTGCCTGATGACATAATGGCCCTTGCAAAAATATAAACGCCAACTTTTACCATTGATGCAGCATGCAAATAAGCACTCACCGGCGTTGGTGCTTCCATCGCATCAGGCAACCAAACATGTAATGGTAGCTGTGCTGATTTTCCCCAGGCTGCAAATAAGATCCCGCCAACAATAATAATCTTGGCGGTATCATTAACTTGAGCAATAGACATTAAGGAAAATGTGCCTGTTTCTACAAATAACCACGATGCTGCCAAATAAAGACCTAAGGCAGCAATATGCGTAACGAGTAAAGCTTTAAGTGCCGAGCGCTGTGATTTTGCGGTCTGATAATAACCAATTAATGCCCAAGAACATCCTCCTGTGATTTCAAAAAACAGTAACTGACCAATCAACGTTGAGGATAGTACTAATCCCGCCATTGCGCCAATAAATACCATTAACAAAGCATAATAGCGCTTGGTTCCCTCATGCGGATGTTCGCGATTTTGTTTGGTTAAGTAGGCGGTAGAATAAACACAAACAAGGAACCCCAAAAATACGACAGCAAAGCCAATCAGCGTGCTTACTTTATCGACTAAAATACCTAAAATTTCCGTCTCACCAAGCTTAAAGAGCATAAAGTAATAACTTGACTCGCTACTCTTTAACAGCATGTAACCTAATAAGGTGATACCAAATGAGGCAAGTAAAGAAACGACTACGCCTAACAAGCGAGACCGACTATACGGTAAACATGCGATAATCAATGCCCCAATAAAAGGGCCAATAATCGTCGCAATTGCAATATTTTCCATATTATTTTGCTCTCCTTTTATAAGCTTACGAGGTAAAAGACATAAGCTAATACGGAAATACCAAAACCAACCCATGTCACTTTTGCAGTGAGTAAAAAACGTCCTCGACATAAGCTATTTTCAATAACACAAGCGATCACAAAGACTATCAATAATTTAATTAAGAATAGACCGACCAAGCAAAAGATATTGACGTTAGGTGATGGAAAAAAAATCGCTAAAAATAGGCTAACGATAACAATTTGTTTTAGACTTAACCCCACTTTAACTAGTGCAAGGCTTACACCTGAATACTCTGTCAATGGTCCTTCTTGCAACTCTTGCTCTGCTTCAGCATAATCAAACGGAATTTTACCCATCTCAATAAATACGGCAAATGCACAAGCGACTAAAGCAATCATTGCTGCTGTTGGTGCTTTGCCACCCCACTGCGCCATAAAAAAGAGATTTATTTGGGTGATATTGGTCGTGCCAGCAATAATCGCGACCACAATTAGGGACAGCATCAAAATAGGCTCAACCAAAATCCCCAACATTAATTCTCGGCTAGCACCAATTCCAGCAAATGGGCTACCTGAATCAAGTCCAGATAATGAGAAAAAGAAACGAAAAATTGCAAATATATAAATAATCGCAATAAGGTCAGCAACCGTACCTAATGGTGAACCGACCGTAATAATCGGTAAAATCGTCGCGAGTAATAGCATTGAGCCGATTAAAATAAACGGCATGGCTCTAAAAATAAGCCCCGCATTCGTTGGCGCAACCTCTTGCCTTGCAAATAGTTTAATAATATCGCGGTATTCTTGTAATATACCAGGCCCTCGCCTTGATTGCATTCGCGCCTTAATTTGACGAGATATTCCCGCCATTAAAGGCGCAATAATTAGTAATAATAATCCCTGCAATAACCCTATTAAAAGCCAAGATAGAGATACTAAATCAAAACTCATACTTTTATCCCCCTATACTACGGCTAAAAAGAGTAAAATAACTAAAGCTACAACGATATATAGGCTGTACACCCTATAATTCCCTTGCTGCAATATTTGCACTCTCTGCCCCACGGCTTGAGCAAAATTCACCACTTTATCGATAATTTGACCATCCCATAATGGCTCAATTTTTCTTGCCCAATTGGTCAGCTTATCAACAAAAAGCTTGGACCAACCACCAAAGTCGAAAAACTGCCGCAGACGATACAGCGCCGCAAACATAAAACGTAGTGGTTGAGTGAAATTGCTTGCTGATTGCGCCATATCATTTTCATATTGGTAGCCGCATGCCCATGGTTCGCCTTGCTGGCGAAAAGCAGGACGATAGCAACGTGTTACCGCGTAGATAACAAGCGGTAAAAGAATCAATCCAGTTAATAAGATGAAAATTAAGATAGGCGAAAGCTGAGCTTGCTCAGGATCACCAGGGATAAGCGTTAACCCGCTATTAACAGTAATATTACTACCGCTTTGCAACATATGCGGCTGAACTAATTGCATCGCGATATCAGCAATAAATGGCGCAACCATAAAAGCGCCAACGCCAAAAACAATACACAGTAGTGCCAATAGCAACATCGCACTAATCATTGATAACGGAACGTCAGTCACTTTAGCTGCTTTTTCAGTTTTCGGCGCACCACAAAAACAGATCCCATAGACCTTAACAAAGCACATTGCAGCCAGCGCCCCCGTTATCGCTAACATCACAATAGCTATTGGGCCGACGAGTTTTAATAGCACGTTATCAGAATTTGTTAAACTAAAAAGCGACTGATAAGTATACCATTCACTAATAAAACCATTTAAAGGAGGTAATGCTGAAATTGCCATACAGCCGATTAAAAATGCTATTGCGGTATAGGGCATCATTTTGGCTAGTCCACCCATTTTTTCCATATCTTTAGTGTGTAAGCGATAAATAACCGAGCCAGCACCTAAAAAGAGTAATCCCTTAAAAATAGCATGATTGACTAAATGATAAAGTGCGCCTAATAAACCTAATACCGCTAATGCTGGCGAGTTAATTGAGATCCCTATCATACCAACGCCCACACCCATTAAAATAATACCCACATTTTCAACCGTATGATATGCGAGCAAGCGTTTAATATCATGTTCCGCTAAAGCATATAAAACCCCTAGCACCGCAGAAATAGAACCAAATGCTAATACCACAATCCCCCACCATAGCTGCGTCGCACCGAGTAAATCGATACCGACTTTAATAATTCCAAATACGCCGATCTTAACCATTACACCCGACATAAGCGCAGAAGCATGAGATGGTGCAGCTGGGTGCGCTTTTGGTAACCACCCATGTAGCGGCATCATGCCAGCTTTAGCACCAAAACCAAAAAATGCTAATAAAAAAATGATTGAAGACATCACTGGCGAACAATCGAGCGTTCGAAAGCTAGCAAAATTAAGACTACCGGATTGAAAATAAAGTAAAAAGAACGATGCCATAATTAAAACAGAGCCGACATGGGCGATGAGAAAATAGATAAAACCAGCTTTAATCGCTTTTTCATCTTGCTCAGATATAACAAGAAAGTATGAGGCAAGCGACATAATTTCAAAAAAGATAATAAAATAAAATGCATTATCAACCACCATCAACATCACCATCGAGGCGATAAACAGATTCATAAAAAATCCTATCGCGCTTGCCCCTTTACCGACATATTCTTGTACATAAGATAGAGAGTAAAGCGATGAAATTAATGCGAGTAAAGAGATAACGGCAATCATAAAAGCCGCTAGCCGATCGAGTAATAATGGACAGTCAGAAAAGGCAAATGGGCTCAGCAGCGAGTACTGATAAATTTCACCAAATAGTAACGTTGGAATAACAGCTACTAATCCGAGCACCGCCGCTATCATCCCAATAATACCCGAAAGATAAATTGCAACTCGCTGTTGTGTAGTAAACAAAATAGAAGCCAATGAACCTAGCCCATAAACGATAATTGAACAGAGTAACAAGCTAAAACTTAATGGCATAATTATTCCCCTTTTAACTTCGCTATGTTGATATCAACTAACTCCGCTGACAGGGCAACAGCTTCTTGCTTAATTTTAACCGTATCATTGAGCGTATCATTACACACGAGGAAAAGCGCATCAGTTGGGCAACTCTTTATACAAGCGGGCCCTGATGATGAAAAATAGCATAAGTCGCATTTGACTGCGATCATCTTGCGGCCTGCATTCCACGCTAAAAATGGGCTAACGGATGCTGGACTTGCTGGTAATTGATTAAGCATCGACTCGGGAACATAGTTGCCATAGCATTCAGGCTTATCTACTGGCTCACTTGCGGCGGGAGTGATTGCGCCAAATGGGCAGGCTAATCCACATAATTTACAACCAATACATAAACTTTCATTTAATAAAACCGAGTTGTCAGTATGAGTAATAGCATTGACTGGACAAACTTTGACGCAAGGAGCATCCTCACAGTGTCGACATAGCACTGGAGCCGTGCCACTCTTACTATCACGCACGACAATTAACCTTGCATGGCCAACTAGCCCTACGTCTTTATGAGCGTCAATACAAGCCGCCATGCAAGTATTACAACCAATGCACTTTCTTGGCTCGGCTATCACAAAGCGATTCATAGCATGAACACCCCTTGATTTTAGTTTGAGTATGCTTACCGTTATTAAAATATAGTTAGCAAAATTTATGCCAATTTAAGGTATAAGCGCCTAATCATATAAGAGGAGATAAAATTATGATGTCAGTCATAATACAAAATATGATTAAGGATACGAATAAGTCTAAATTAAATCTAGAAGAATCATTAAATTGAAATTAAACGGATTGGCAATCAGCATTAAGGCTAAGTGTGTTTATGGTATGGGATAATCAATTATTAGCAGCCTGAAATCTACACTAATATATTAATGAGAATAGCGCGTTGTTCGCTAGGTGAATGGTATTTAGACATTTTTGTCGATTTTAGTGTCGATAATAATGACATTCTCGACACTAGCTATTAGGTTTAATTATAAAATAAACAACTCTTTTACGTGAATCATTTTTAAAATATAATTTATCTCACAAACTTCTTTTAAATTTAAGGACATACCACTATGTTTGGAAATAAAGTTAACCGTCAAATCATCATCTGGACAACACTCCTTGGCGGCTTTTTTAGCTCGCTGGTGAAATGGGGATCTGAAGTTAATATGCCCCCTCGTGTTCCTGGTGAAATATCACCACCCGCTGCGCATATCGACGCTTGGTTAGGTTGGCTCGGCATTGACTCACACTCACTTGATTATATTTATCAAGGTGGTTCAGTTCTTGGTGCGGTAACGCTTTACCATTGGCTGTTTAGCTTTGCTTTTGCCTTTGTTTATGTGGCAGGATCATTCTATTGCAACAAAGTGAGATTATGGTATGGCGCTCTGTACGGTATCGTTATAACTGTTGTGATGCACGGTTTTTTAATCCCATTATTGGGTTTTAGAAATCCAATATATAATAGCGGCGCCACGGGCTGGTTATGGAACCTTAATGCCTATGAGTTATGGAGTGAAATTCTTGGTCATATTTATTGGGCGGTATCGATTGAAATTTGTATGATTGCCGTCCTAGCCCATTTTGCTAGACCAATAAGAGGCGTGTGGCGTCAATAATTGGCTTAACCTACAAAAGCAGAATAATTCTGCTTGATGCTTGCGAAACTAATATATTAATTTCGCAAGCTACTCTCCCGATAAAAGCCCGCGTTTAACAGTGATAATCAGCTCTGCCAGCAATTAAAATAATCGCAAATAGCGCTTATATTTCCGACTGCCATTGCCTTTTTTGTGACCAATATCTCAATTTTCACTTTTAACACACTAAATGTGACATATATCACAAACACTTTCGTTCGAAAGATATGTAATAGCCAAAAAGAGGTGATGCATGATCTTTAATGTTCAACGTTATTCTACTCATGATGGGCCAGGAATACGAACTGTCGTATTTCTTAAAGGCTGCTCATTAGGTTGCTACTGGTGCCAAAACCCAGAAAGTCGCTCAGCCCAAAAACAAGTACTCTTCGATAAGCGGTTATGTATCAAAGATTGTCAATTATGCGTAACATTTTGTCCAAACGCGATTACGCGATTAAATGAGAGAATTTACATTGACCGAAATAAGCTCACTTCCGCTGATTATGAAACACTACAACATCTATGCCCGAGCTTAGCGATGACTGTGTGTGGCGAAATTAAAAGCGAAGATGACGTGATGGAGATGATCAATAAGGATGCGGCTTTTTATCAACGATCAGGCGGAGGCGTCACGCTATCTGGCGGTGAGCCATTTATGCAACCAACATTGAGCCAAAATATATTACAAAAATGCAAACAGCAAGGTTATCACACAGCAGTTGAAACGTGTTTACACGTACCGTGGAAAAGTATTCAGTCTTCACTTGATTTCATTGATCTATTCCTTGCCGATCTTAAGCACACCGATATGAAAATATTTCATCAGTGGGCAAATGGCAGTGCAAAGCGCATTTTAGAGAACTTTAAAAAACTCGCCAAAGTAGATAAAAAAATCATCATTAGAATACCGTTAATTCAAGGTTTTAATGCCAATAGAAACGCAATTAAAAGCATGATTGACTTCATTGCTAACGAAATTCCAACCAATGAGATTCATTTTTTACCTTATCACACTTTGGGGATCAACAAATATAACATGTTGGATATGCCCTATTATGCACCATCTGAGCCATTAGATGACGAAGATTTAATCCAATATGCAACCACTTATGCCAAGCTAAAAAATTTAACTGCCATCTTGCGAGGATGACAAGGAGAAGAATATGCCTACTTTAGATTTAACCAACGTTACACCAAGAATTCAAATGCATAAAGACGCATTGATTCAAATTACCAAGCCCGCTATCTGTGTTGAACGTGCGGAACATTATACTGAGTCTTACCAAAAAAACCTTGCCCAACCAGTGGTATTGCGCCGTGCTCTTGCGCTTGCCCATCATCTAAAACAAAAAACCATCTGGATAAAACACGATGAGCTTATTGTTGGTAATCAAGCTATTTCGCCAAGAGCCGCACCCATTTTTCCTGAGTATACCGTTGGCTGGGTAGAAAAGGAGATCGACGAATTGGGTGATAGACCAGGTGCGGGCTTTGAAGTAACAAAACATGACAAAGAAGTCTTGCATAGCATCTGTCCTTGGTGGCATGGACAAACGGTCATTGATAAATGCTATGCGCTGTTTACCGATGAACAAAAATCATTACTTGATACGGTTATGATAAAAGCAGAAGGCAATATGAATTCAGGCGATGCTCACCTTGCGGTGAATTTTCCGTTAATACTTGAAAAAGGCCTAGACGGTATACTGGTAAAAATAAAAGAGCGTCGAAGCCTTATTAATACAACCAATCTCGATGATTTTTATAAAGACCATTTTTTAAAAGCATCGGAGATATCGATGTTAGCTATGAGCGAATACATTGAGCGCTATGCTGAACTTGCGCAAGAAATGGCAGGTAAAGAGAGCCGTTTATGGCGTAAAAATGAACTATTACAAATCGCTAAAAACTGTAAAATTATCGCCCATAAACCGCCACAATCATTTTGGCAGTCCATCCAGTTATGTTACTTTGTTGTACTGCTATTACAAATTGAATCAAATGGTCACTCGGTCTCTTTTGGCCGGCTGGATCAATATTTATCTACGTGGTATGAACAAGACGTTGAAAACAGCCAAACTCTCTCTCGGGAATCAGCAATTGAGCTATTACATAGCTGTTGGTTAAAACTCTTAGAGGTTAATAAAATCCGATCGGGCTCACACTCTAAAAGCTCAGCAGGCAGTCCAATGTATCAAAACGTTACCATCGGAGGCCAAAAATTAGTTGATGGTCAACCGGTTGACGCAGTCAACTCACTGTCTTATGCGATTTTAGAGTCCTGCGGCCGCTTAAAATCTACGCAACCCAATTTAAGTGTAAGGTATTATGCTGGTATGTCCGATGGATTTTTAGATGCTTGCGTACAAGTTATACGTTGTGGTTTTGGGATGCCGGCATTTAATAATGATGAAATTGTGATCCCTGAATTTATAAAACTCGGCGTTGAACCGCAAGATGCCTATAACTATTCCGCGATTGGTTGTATCGAAACTGCGGTGCCAGGTAAATGGGGGTACCGCTGTACAGGTATGAGTTTTATTAACTTCGCTCGGGTTGCTCTAGCATCATTAGAAGGCGGAAAAGACGCAACAAGTGGTGTTGTTTATTTGCCACAAGATAAAGCGTTAAGTAAAGGTAATTTTAATGACTTTAGCGAGATAATGACGGCATGGGCGCAACAGATCCGCTACTATACCCGTAAATCGATTGAAATCGAATATGTTATTGATACTATTTTAGAAGAAAATGCCCAAGATATTATCTGTTCGGTACTCGTTGATGATTGTATTGAGCGGGGAAAAACAATCAAGCAAGGCGGCGCTAAATATGATTGGGTCTCGGGATTACAGGTCGGTTTAGCCAATACGGCGAATAGTTTTGCTGCCGTTAAAAAACTTATTTTTGAGCAATGTTTAGTTCAACAAACAGAACTCGCACAAGCCTTGGATAATAATTTTCAAGGTCTTACGGGGGAGTTGCTGCGCCAACGCCTAATCAATGGCGCGCCGAAATATGGTAATGATAATGATGAAGTCGATTTATTACTAACCGATGCTTATAATGATTATATTAATGAACTAAAAAATTATCATAATCCACGTTATGGTAGAGGCCCAATTGGTGGCACCTACTACGCGGGCACATCATCGATTTCGGCCAACGTGCCTTTTGGAGCGCAAACGGCTGCAACGCCCGATGGACGTAGAGCTTGGTCGCCGCTGGCGGAAGGGGCTAGCCCATCATCAGGAACAGACACATTAGGGCCAACGGCAGTATTTAACTCGATTGCTAAATTACCAACCGATAAAATTTTGGGCGGCGTATTGCTAAATCAAAAACTCAATCCATCGACGTTAGACAACCCAAGAGATAAACAAAAGCTAATGACCATGCTTCGAACATTTTTTGAGGTACATAAAGGCTGGCATGTGCAGTATAACGTAGTAGCAAAGGAGACTTTATTAGCCGCGAAAAAAAATCCCAATGAATACCGTGATCTCGTGGTACGCGTCGCTGGATATTCAGCATTTTTTACGGCTTTATCGCCAGATACTCAAGATGACATTATCGCGCGAACTGAGCATGTTATTTAATGTAAAGTAATCGAAAAAAATTATTTTTTTTAATATCATAAAATCAAAAGCTTTAAAGCATTTTAACCTTACTATTTGTAAGGGATTTAAGAGGAGAATCAACACCAAAAATTGAAAAACTCTCAACGCACTACGATTATTTTATAATGACAAATCTTTATTTGTTGATTACTATTTAGCTACGCTTATCGGTACTATTAATAATTAACATGAAGGTAGGTCATGCTTTATTTAATGAATATTAGACAACAAGAAATTATCTATGCAGTCAATGATATTGGTCAAATTAGTGTAAAAGATCTTGCTCGACAATTCGATGTATCTGTTGTAACAATCCGTCACGATTTAAACTTATTAGAACAAAACGGCTACTTAAAACGAGAGCATGGTTATGCCATTTCAATTGATAGTGATAATCTTGATGCCCGAATGAAAATTAAATTTCCACTCAAACTAAAAATCGCAGAATATGCAGCCTCATTAGTCAGGAATGATGAGTGCGTTTTTATTGAAGGCGGCAGCACCAATGCACTTCTTGCTAGGCATTTGGCGTACACAAAAAGAGTAACATTAATTACGTCAAGTTGCTATATTGCAGAACTCCTTAAAAATACTGATGCAAAAATCATCTTAATTGGTGGTGAATTCCAAAAGAGAAGTGAAAGCGTCGTAGGTGAATTGGCCAGTTTAGCAATTGCTCATTTAAATTTTGACAAAGCATTTATTGGCATCGATGGTTTTGACCAAGTATCGGGCTTTTCAGGGCGAGATCAAATGAGAACCGAGTTAGTTAATACCATTTTAACTAAAAACAGCGAAAATATTATTATTACTGACTCATCAAAATTTGGGCAAATTCATCCTTATACTTTTTCCCCGATACGAGCAATTAAACGCGTTATCACTGATCAGGAGATAAATACTAAAGATGAGCAATTTTTGCTTACAAGTAACATTATTGTAGATAAAGTTTACTAAGCTAGCCGCGCTAGCATCTTACTTATTTTCACTTTTAATGCATAGGTGTTTTTTAAAGCTACCTTTTCCGTTAAAATTTTATTGCAAATTATCGGCATAATAAAAAATCACACTTAGATAAAACTGGTAGACATAGCTAATGATAATCCTAGCTACGAATTTTTAAGGTTAACCCTTTAAGAAAATAACGTAATAGCTGATCGCCACATTTACGATAATTTTTATGATCAGGCTTACGAAAAATCGCACTTAGCTCAGGCTTTGAAACCCGAAAATCAACTGAATTATAAATATCGATCAGATCAGTATCTTTTAATGCAAAAGCAGCTCGCATTTTTTTCATTATGATATTATTGGTAACAACTGGCTCGACCTCTGGGATAGGAAAACGGTCATCCCTACCACGAAGAAGAAGAATTAAGCCATTTAAAAAGTGAACCATAACATAATCTGGGCATATTTTATAATCTGGTGTACCTTCTGCTTTTAGCCAACAATTTATTTCTAAAGGATCTACTTCTAATCCTGCTAGCTTAATAATATCACGCATTTTTTCATCATTAAAATTAAGCATATAGCGCACACTGCGCAATGTATCATTATTTTCCATCATGGTTCCTGCTTTAAACAAATAAAACTATCAATTTATTGCCCTAATATGGCCGACATACTAGAGGGGAATGGAGGTAAACTCAACAAAAAAATACGATAATAACAATATTCAATGTTCTAGAGGTGAAGGCTAGTATCCGTAACCAAAGTTTGATGAAAAACTACTTAAATATTGCCATCTTATTCAGCATGCCACCAACATTAGCGATAATGTTGGTGGCTGGTATTTATTGAAAATAACAACGATTAACCTTTATATAAGGGTGAACGTTGCCCATACATAAAACAACGATTTGATGCAGGATCAAATAGCGTTGAATTCGCCATTCCGGCCATCGGATAGTACTTATCACTTATATTATCTAATATTCGGTTTAATAATAGCCCTAGAACATTAAAATAACTTGTGCTGTCACCTTGAACAGTTATTTCGTTATTCCATAGTGTTTTACCAGTTCTTAAATCAACCAATGTGCCTGATGCTGAAACCTCTGGTGCACCAGAAAGAATCCCATAACTATAACCATATTGGTTAATATCGAAATATAATACCGCATCAGCACCAAAAATTTGACGCAATTTTTCGGTACTAACATTACGCATTTCACCTGCAACAGTTACGCCATTTTGATAAAAAGTTTCCTCAACAACCGCAATGGGGAATACATAATAACCAGCCTCAGATAGTGGGCGAGTTAATTGTGAAAAAAATGCGTTAGTCGCGTCGATATTGGCCGTCTTATTCTCTGGTAATAGCACTAAGATCGATTTAGGCTTACTCTCATTAAACGCAGTATAATCACAAGGTTTTGAACACCCCGTCAAAAAGACGGTTATTAATATTCCTAAAAAAATAATCCCTTTCTTCATTTTAGATTTCTCGTTTTTTGATTAAGTAATAAGTCCATAAACGTTGCAGATTCAACAAATAGCTGCTTTTCTATTTTAAATTGATTTTTTGCATCATCTATCTTACCGATATTGCTGTAAAGCAAACCTAAATGAGCGTGTAGTCCTGGTGGCGATAGCAACGATTTAGCACGAGACTTATCAATATTTTTTTCTAAAAGCTTAATTTGTTCTTCTACATTTACTTTACCTTGCTGGTGATATAAATATAGCGTTGCTTCATAATCATCCCAGTTATAGATATCTTTTTTGGCACAACCAACAACTAATAAAACAAGAAGTGCTGGCAATAATTTTTTTATAAACATTACAAACATCCTTGTATATTACTTAGTGGGATTCCATGCGCCTGATTGAATACCTGAAATTAAATCACTAACGGCTTCATTTATGGCTAAATCAATTACTTTATCATTAAGTGTCGCGTCATAACTTGCTTTTCCACCAAATCCAATAATTTCACGGTTTGATAAGCTATACTCACCAGCACCCGGGGCAGTATAAACAACCGCTGAAGTCTTAACATCAATAACATTAATAATTACTTTAGCATAAGCAACTTGAGTTTTTCCGCGACCAAGAATGCCCCATAATTGATTGTCGCCAACTTCTTTTCGTCCAAATTCGGTAATATTACCGGTGATAATATATCTAGCACCAATTAAAGACTGGTTTTTAGCACTAATTTTTGACTCATTTTTGAGCTCTTGTAAATTTGAGCGGTCAAGAACAGTAAATCTGCCCGTTTGCTGCAAATGGCTAATTAAGACTGTTTTAGTTTGATTACCTAGTCGATCAACTCCATCAGAAAAAAGACCATTTTGGTAATTTGAGCGATTTTCAAATTTACCGATGGCGATAGGGCTTTTAACACCTTGATAATTAGTACTGTAAGATTTAGTTTTATTTACTTCTATAACCCGAGAAGACTCTGTTGCACAACCCGTTAATAACACTACTGGCAAGAATATTGAGCATAATATATTTTTTTTATTAAATTTCATTAAGTTGTCCTTTTAAAATTAATTTTAATCCGTTGTCTTGTTTAAGAATAGAGAGTGCATCCATTGTGGTCTTTAGTTTAGATATTGATATTACATCCAATATAAAGTCAGATTTCATTATTCTTTGCAAAAACTGGCGTTGCAGTATCTTTTTTTTAATTAGTACTGTCAAGTTAAATTTAATTTAATCATATAGATAAAAATTATGCATAAACTACATCAAACAGATAATCCTTATATTGAAAATATTTTGTCACAATATTCTTTCGAAGAAATAGCAATAATAAATAGATAAAAAATTAATCATTTTTTTGCTTTTATACTATACTTAATGAAATGGGATTTTATTACTACATAATATAAAGCGGCTAACATCCGCTTAATTAAACAATGTAATAATAAGAAAGGTTAATCTGATAACTGATTGAATAATGTTATGCCTAAATATTCTCTTAAACAGAAAGAACGCACCATAATCAATAAAATTGATGCCCTACAAAATAGAGTGCCTTTTATCGTTATTTTTATTGCTGGCATGATTGGCATCGTTACCGGTTTTGTCGGTACACTCTTTCAATATGCTGTCAGCTGGGTTTCAACGTCGCGCATTGAGTTAAGCCTAAGTCTATTTGGTGATCACAATGCAACATATATTTGGTCATTTTTTATTGCGGCTTTAATGGGAGTTTTTGCCTATTATTTAGTGCAACGCTTTTCTCCAGAGTCTAGCGGATCAGGAATCCCTGAAATAGAAGGTGCACTCATTGATATGAGGCCCGTCAGGTGGTTACACGTTTTACCCGTTAAATTTTTCGGCGGGCTCGGAGCCTTAGGTTCTGGTATGGTTCTAGGTCGAGAAGGTCCGACAGTCCAAATGGGGGCCAATCTAGGGCAATTACTAGGAAAACTCTTTAAAGTCGAAAATAAAGATAATAAACACACCTTTCTAGCAACGGGTGCGGCGGCAGGGATCACAACCGCGTTTAATGCGCCATTAGCAGGTATTTTATTTGTAATAGAGGAAATGCGAGAAGAGTTTAACTACAGCTTATCATCAATCAAAGCAATCTTTATTGGTGTGATCGGTGCGTGCGTCGTTTATCGGTTGATGGTCAGCACGGCCCCTATATTTAATTTTAGTATTTATGCTGCCGTCCCACTAAATTCCTTATGGCTCTATTTTATTTTTGGTGCCATTATCGCCGTACTCGGAGCAATTTCGAATCGGAGTATATTAACCCTTCGCGATAAACTTAAATCTTTCTATCAATTAAAATCCTATTATTTTTTACTGGTAGGAGGACTGCTTGCCGGTACATTCGGCTTATTAAGCTTATATTTCCCAGCTGTTGCTGGTAGCGGGTTCGAGATAATTCCCAATGTTATTGACCAATTATATGGGTTATGGCCACTGTTCATTATTCTTGTGATTAGACTTATTGCTACGATTTTATGTTTTAGTTCAGGAGCGCCTGGCGGAATTTTTTCGCCAACTTTGGCCTTAGGCGCTATTATCGGAGTATTATTCGGCCTTGCTATGCAATCAATATTTCCTGCTTATCAAATAGAATTGGGAGCTTGTGCAATTATTGGGATGGCCGGATTATTTTCCGCCACCATTCGCGCACCATTAACAGGCATTGTGCTAATTATGGAAATGACAGGTAACTATTTACTCATCTTGCCGCTTATTATTACCTGTTTAGCCGCAACTTTTGTGGCGCAATCTTTAGGTCAAAAACCACTTTATACAGCAATTTTAGATAAACTTATTCAGCGGGATAGTAAATAAAATATTTGAACGATTATTTCCCCTAAGAAAATGATCAGCAATTAAATAAAAAATAAGGAGAAGGCAATGAATGAAGTAAAAGTTTCTCGTTTTGTTTGTTTGGTGATGACCCTGTTCCCAGCTTTATGGGGGCTGTTTAGCTTTTTAAATAATTTAGCTGGCTTTTCTGGCACCGTACAGTATGCTGTTGCGCCATTATTATCGATGCAAAATACAGCAAATAATAGTTGGTTAATGTGGCGTGCAATCGATGCTCCTTGGGCTGGCTATGTAGGGCTCGCGCTCATCACTACCGTAGAAACGCTAGGTGGAATATTTGCAAGCTTAGGGCTAATTATTATGGTAAAAAATTTTAATAAATCGTACATATTATTTAGTAAAGGAAAAGCCTGGGCGATGCTTGGAGCATCTTGTGCCGTTTTAGTTTGGGGGGTTGGCTTTATGGTTGTGGCTGGCGATTGGTTTATGGCTTGGCAAGCCAAAGTCAATCCACTAAATACTCAAATGGGTGCGATGATATATGCGCTTCCTTGTATAACAGCAATCATTGTATTATTAGCGCAAAAAGAGAGCCAATAACAAAGTTTAGTTACCCGTGCCAAATACCACATGATAAGCATCTCATTATGTAGATGGATGCTTATCGACTGACATCTTACTACTTACGTTTTTGTAGCGCAAAATAAGGATAATAACAATGTTACAACCCGTTAATCTAGAAAAATCTTATCGCCTAATTAACCACGGCCCAACGGTAATGCTTTCGGCAAAATATGCTAATATTGAAAATGTAATGTCAATATCATGGGTGTGTGCACTAGAGTTTAAGCCAGCGAAAGTTACGGTGGTGATAGATAAGAGTGCATACTCTCGCTCTTTAGTCGAGCAAAGTGGCTATTTTGCTTTACAAGTACCCTTTGCATCTCAAGCTGCTATGGTTATTGCCATGGGCGAAAGTTATAAACAAAATCCCCATAAACTAGCTGATAATAACATCGAATTATTCTATCAAGATGGAGTTGATATTCCCCTGGTAAAAGGCTGCTCAGCTTATATCTTGTGTAAACTAATACCAGAACCACACAATCAACACACCCACGATCTTTTCATTGGTGAAGTTATTGCAGCTTATGCTGATGATCGTGTATTTTGTGATGACCACTGGATATTTGACCAAGTCGCTGATGAATTAAAAAACTTACACTATGTTGCTGGCGGTCAATTCTATATAACCGGTAAAGGGTTAGAAGTAGAAGGCGGACCATAATGGCTACGCCTTATTTAGTAATAAAAATGATCTAATCTTATTTTCTATGGATAAGGCTGCCGACAATGATATCGGCTCGAATAACCACCACCTGACTAATAATAAAAAATTAAAAAGACATAATGATAAAAACAACACTCTTAATCACGATTCAGGTTATTTGCTTGATGGGACTTTCGTCACAAGCATGTGCAATTGAAACGCAATCGAAACAGACGTTACGGCTAGCAATCGGCTCAGAGCCAACCGAAGGGTTTGACCCTATGCTAGGCTGGAGCCACGGCAGCTATTTACTCCTTCATAGTCCGCTTCTGAAGCAAGATTCAGATTTATCATGGCATAGCTACATGCTTGAAAGCTATCAGCACAGTGATGATGGCAAGTTATGGATACTCAAACTAAAAAATGGACTAAAATTTTCTGATGGATCACCATTAACCGCAAACGATATTGTTTTTACTTATAATAATGCAGCATCTAGTGGTGGAAAAATCGATATGGGAAATTTTGATAAAGCAGAATTTATCGATCCACTAACCGTAAAAATCACCTTATCATCCGCGCAAAGTACATTTATTAATATATTAGGCTCATTAGGAATTGTATCGGCAGAAAAGTATGACGCTAAAAAGTATGCTCACCATCCAATAGGCGCAGGCCCATATCGTTTAGTCTCTTTTCAAGCTGGTCAACAATTATTAGTTGAGCGAAATCCATACTATGCAGGCCCCACAAATGATTTTGATAAAATGGTATTCATCTTTCTTGATGAAGATACCGCTTTTGCAGCAGCAAAAAGCGGTCAGCTAGATATTGTTCGCCTACCTGCTGGCATTGCCATAAATGTAGATAACATCAAAAATATGAAGCTAATTAAGCGCCAAAGCGTAGAAAATCGAGGCATTTCATTCCCTATTCCTCCAGCTGGAGAAATAGATGCTAATGGTGTGCCTATCGGCAATGATATCACCTCAGATGTTGCAATTCGTAGAGCAATTAATTATGCGATTGACAGGCAATTATTGTCTCAGTCAATTTTAGAAGGTTTTGCTATTCCAGCTTATACTGGCGTGGAAGGACTGCCATGGAATAATCCTCATTCAGCATTCCAAGATGGAGATATTACAAAAGCAAACACCATTCTTGAACAAGCTGGCTGGCAGCTAAACAAAGAGGGATTAAGAGAAAAAAACAGCATAGTAGCAAAACTGACCTTGTGGTACGCAAGCGGAGACATAACTCGTCGAGACTTAGCTCAAGCAATTAGAGCAAGTTTAAAGCCAATTGGCATTGAAATGAACTTAAGAGCGGGAAGCTGGGAAATGGTAGAGCATTACATGCACGCTAACCCGACTTTATTTGGCTGGGGAAGCTTAGATCCAATGGAGTTAGTACATAACTATAGCAGTAAAGCTGCCGGTGTTGGTTTTTATAATCCAGGTTATTATAAAAACCATTATGTTGACGAAATACTTGAAGAAGCGTTGAGCCAAGCAGACCAAAAAACCGCCATCTCATTGTGGCAAAAAGTCGATTGGAATGGTGCCACAGGGACAGGGATTCAAGGCGACGCTCCGTGGGCGTGGTTAGTTAATTTGCAACATCTATATTTATTGAATAATTGTGTTGAATTAGGTAAAAGTGCACCGGAGATCCATGGTTCGTGGTCAATATTGAATAATGTTGATAACTGGGCATGGGCGTGTAAATAATGCGATCGTCGATTGTATTAGTGTGTCGATTTAGCTGTTCATTAGCAATAACCATAGCCAGTATTTTCATTCTACTAAGCTATTCACCAATCGATCCAGTTAAAGCTTATATTGGCAGCGACTTAATGTATGTTTCCGCTGAGCAATATCCGTTAATGGCCGCGCGTTGGGGGCTTGACCAGCCTTTATGGATACAGTTTTGGCACTGGTTCTCACAGCTAATACAAGGTGATTTTGGTTATTCCATCCTCTACAATAAGCCCGTACAACAGGTTATATCAGATAGGCTGATCCCCTCTTTGGCATTGTTACTCTCCGCCTGGATTTT
This sequence comes from Orbaceae bacterium lpD02, assembly GCA_036251875.1. Taxonomy (NCBI): domain Bacteria; kingdom Pseudomonadati; phylum Pseudomonadota; class Gammaproteobacteria; order Orbales; family Orbaceae; genus Orbus; species Orbus sturtevantii. Next base: position 1,760,737 of record CP133960.1, read on the forward strand.
TTCTGGGCTTATTGGATTTGGTTTAGGATTAATCGCTGGGCGTTATTTAAATTGCTGGCCTGACAAAAGTATTGCTTTTTTCTGCTATTTATTAGTATCTGTTCCGGTATTTTGGATAGGTTTATTGCTGCTTTACTTGTTTGCTATATCATTACAATGGGCGCCGATTTGCTGTGCTTGGCCTATTGGCCTTGATGAACAAACGTCAACATTTTTACAAAAAATGCATCACCTCATCTTGCCAGTGATTGCATTAGGTCTATCCCGTGTTGGGGCTATTACGCTACATACTCGTTCAAAAATTGCAGAAATAATGAAGAGTGAATTTATCTACTACGCCAAAGCCCAAGGTGATAAAGGATGGGCAATGTTATCTTTCCATGCCTTAAAACATATAATAACACCCGCAATCTGCTTACAGTTTGCATCGATTGGCGAATTATTGAGTGGCTCTTTACTAGCTGAAAAAGTTTTTACTTATCCAGGCTTAGGGCAAGCTGCCGTAGATGCAGGTTTGCGGGGCGACATTCCATTACTAATGGCAATTACGTTACTATGCATGATAGTCATCTTTATTAGCAATAATGTAGTCAATATCCTACTTAAGAGCGTGAACAAAGGGGTGATGCGCGAATAATGACTTATAATCCTAACAACGCTCTAATTAAATTAATTTTTTCATTATTGAGTTTAATTATCTTAAGTAGTTATGGTTTTTGGCTTTCTCACACTGATGTTGTAACGGATCTACTTAGTCGCCATCACGCCCCTTCATGGCATCATTTATTTGGCACCGATAATTTAGGCCGTGATTTATACAAGCTTGTTTTTCAGGGCTCAAACACCAGTTTACAAGTTGGCTTAATTGCCTCATTATCAAGCGGTGCAATAGCGTTATTTATGGCAAGTTTATCATCATTTAACACAATGATGGATTATCTGGTTCGTGGTGTAGTTGATTCATTACTGGCATTACCACATCTCTTATTATTAATACTTATTTGCTTTACGCTCGGTGGTGGCAAAGCTGGCGTAGTTTGGGCGGTCGCACTAACACACTGGCCCAAACTGACACTCCTGTTACGCGCCGAATTAATCAGCATACAGCAAACTGATTATATTATGCTGTCGCATCGCATTGGTAATAGTTGGCTTTATCGCTGCAGGCATCACTATGTGCCGACGCTCTTTTCGCAATGGATAATCGGCACTTTATTGATCTTCCCTCACGCTATTTTGCATAGTGCCGCTTTAAGTTTTCTTGGTTTTGGCTTATCACCGCATGAGGCATCGTTAGGAATTTTACTATCAGACTCACTACGTTATCTTAATACTGGCACATGGTGGTTAGCCGTCTTTCCAGGACTTGCATTAATGGCACTTGTGTTACTATTTGACCAGTTCGCCAAAGCCATACAACAGTTATTTTTAAGTAATTCATCCTACTAAAGCATGGACAATATTATCTATGTGAAAATAGGATTATATTATGGTAGTTATTTGGTATTGAGTTTTGCAATTACTCGCTTAAAGTTAATAGATTAATATGCCTTAACTAACTACATAACTAAAGAAAATTTTGCCATAAACCAATTAACGGAGCTTTTATACCATAAAAAATAAATTATCTATAATAAACCTAAAATTTTCAGACTATCTTTCGATAAATCAATGTCGTTTTACCACACCTTTGCCACTTTGGATAAAAAGTAAATATCGGGAGCTACTGGCTAACTAGACTGAAAACTAAGCGACTATCACCAGCAATGCAAATATTTCAAGACGGGTTACACCATGAAATAATTTACTCAGGAAAGGAAACGATAAGCTAAGTTACTAAGTGCCAAATTAGCTCCGATCTAATAAGTTAATTTGGCAGCATTTTGTTATAACTAGATTATTGTGTTATCTAAGTGTGCCTTATAGCGCTGAATGTCTTGTTCAATATCGGCATTTTTTATCACATCAATACATAAAAAGGTTGGTAGCCCCTCTAAACCTAAAAATTGATTCGCCTTATGCAAGTGGAAATAAACTATATCAACACCTAGACCTTCAAAAAACTGATCGGGTTGATTAAATGCTTCTGTTGGTGCGTTCCACGTTACAGACAACATATATTTTTTGCCTTGCAATAATCCACCTGAACCATATTTTTTACTCACATCTGAGCGAGATCTACCGTCGCTAGCATAAAGGCGCCCATGACCTTGAGTGAACACCTCATCGATATATTTTTTCATAATCCATGGCTCACCCATCCACCAAGCTGGCATCTGGTAAATAATAACGTCCGCCCACTCATATTTTTGTATTTCTTGCTCAACATCATAGCCATGATCAATCACTGTTACTTTAACTTCGTGACCTTTTTCAATAAGATATTGCTCAGCAGTATTTGTCAATGTGGTATTAAGACGCCCTGATGAGTGAGCAAACTCTTTCATTGAATTTAAAATTAAAATACGACTCATAACTGACCTCATAATGGGGTTAACTAAAACTAATAGCTTAAAAACTATCAAGGAATAAAATTGATGTTAGCTATTTTACGCTTTTACTTATGTAGAAAAAGCGTGTTAAATACACAACATACTTGACTAAAACTCAACAATCATGCAAGGCCTTAAATAATGAATATAACATTTGAAGAATTATTAGCCTTTAATACTGTAGTAAATACAGGTTCAATCACCGCCGCGGCAGAACAGCTACAACAAACGACATCAGGCGTCAGCCGCGCACTTGGGCGACTAGAGAAAAAACTTAATACAACGTTACTCCGTAGAACGACACGTCGATTGGAATTAACCGAAGAAGGCCAGCTTTTTTTAATACATGCTCAACAAATTATTGCTTCCGTTGAAGAAGCAGAAGAGGCAATGGTATTACAACGGCAAGAAGTAGCAGGGCTATTACGTGTTAATGCCGCGACGCCATTTATGCAGCATATTATCGTTCCCTTAATTACGCGTTTTCGTCATAGCTATCCACGCATACAGCTAGAACTTAATACTGATGATCATATTATTGACCTAATAGAAAAACGTACCGACGTTGCTATTCGTATTGGTTCGTTAAAAGATTCATCATTGCATGCGCGCTATTTAGGCGCTAGCCAAACTAAAATTTTGGCCAGCCCTCACTACTTAAAAAAATATGGTATACCAACTAATAGTCAACAATTACAAACGCATACTTTGATTGGGTTTAACTCCTCTAGTTACTTAAATAATTGGCCGATACTTGATAGTAAAGGCCAAATATTACAAGTTACACCTACCATTTCCGCCTCTAATGGCGAGATGATTCGCCAACTAGCACTACAAGGAGAGGGGATCGTGGCATTATCTAATTTTATGACAAAAAGTGACCAACAATCTGGCCAGCTTGTACCGATACTTGAGCAAGAGATGATTTATCGCGAAAAACCAATTAATGCCGTGTATTATCAAAACCGTAAGCTCGCCTTTAGAATATCTTGTTTCTTAGATTTTTTGAGCAAAGAAATTACTGACAGGCAATTACTCTAATATATGAGTATATGTAACTTAATTCGCGCGCTACATTAGCAATATTTTCCTATTTTCTGTTGAAGATCACATTCAGCTTAATAAGTTATATATATAATCTAGCTGGTATTACCATCAATTTAAAAATATATATTAACAATATATCTAGGAAAAAATATGAAGAAAACACTTCTCTCGATTGCTATTTTATCTAGTTTCTTTTATGGCAGTGCATTTGCTGAAAAAATGAAAATTCTGATTGTTAATGATGATGGCTGTGAATCTATTGGAACCACTTCATTGCAAGACAAATTGACAGCTAAAGGATATGATGCTTGGATTGTTGCACCATCGGTAAATCAAAGTGGCGTCGGTACTGCTGTTACATTTAAACCTGGTTATGAGTTTGAAGTAAAAAAAGTAGGTGAGAAGCGCTACTGTTTTCCGGGTACACCTTCTGACTCTGTCGATTTTGGTCTAACGGCATTAATGAAAAACAACCCTCCAGACCTTGTTATTTCTGGTGTAAATGATGGTGGAAATACTGGAGGTGCGCAGCTTAACTCTGGAACAGTCAGCGCGGCAGTGAGAGCAGTGCGATCAGGTTATCCAGCGGTATCAGCAAGTATCGGAGCCTCATTTACAAAGTTAAATGACGATCAAAATGGATTACTTAGCGAAGCAAGCAAAAATGTGAAAAAATACTGGCCAGATTCTATCGACTATGTAGCCGATCTGGTAGATAAAATGCAGATCAATAAAGATAACCATAAACCAATTCTCCCACCAGGGACAGGACTTGGACTCAATTATCCCGCGGTGGCTAAAAATGAAATCAAAGGTATCAAATTTATAGAAAATGAACCCTTCCCAAAACCACAATATATCTTTGAAATTTTACCTAATGGTAATGCAACCCAAAAAATGGATTTCTCATTGATGCAGCCGAGTGATGATGATACGGCTACGGCTTGGTTAAATCGCAAATATATTATCTATAGTATTTTTAAAGGTAACTGGAATGATATGTCGACTCAGGCTGAGTATGAGATGATATTTAATCAAGATTAAATTTTGATAACGAAAAATAATCCTACCAAGATTAGGCTTATAGCTAATTGATTTTGGTAGGTTTTTAAAATAGATCTGGAATTATTTGGCAAACCCATTAATTAGCGATGCAACTATTTCCATTAAATGTCCATTTGATCACTTTTTCCTTCTCGATGGTAAACGTCGTTTTACACCAATTGGACACAATCATATCTGGAGTTCCGCCTACTACGTCAGTATATATCCTGCCCTTACGGACATTGCTTACATAGACTGGAGGTGAGCCATATAATATTCTTTGGTCTGAATAGCGATAAGATAAAAATTTTAAATTACCTGCTTCATAGGTTCCATCAGGAATACCCCACGACTCAATTAATTGTTGCTCACTTGCACCTACCCAGCTATCTAATATTTTTTCATATTTAGCGGTAGTTGCACATCCAGCCAATATTAGAATAAAGATGCAGCTAATCAATAATTTAATTTTCATTATAAGACCTTCCTTACTCACTATTTAATTTATAACAACTCGGCATCGTTAATACTACTGCTTATTAGCTACTTGACGCTTATCGCGTTGCAAATTGGCAAAGCTTTGGCCAATCTTGGCGAGGATTAAAATAGATTTGCCATTTCATTTGATAAGCTAATCATCGCCAAATTATTTTCAGTTACACAAAAAAACTATTTTAATACAAGAGTTACTGATCTTGCTCGAATAATTTTTTACGATTAACCAGATAATAAAAAAGTGAAAATAGGACAAGTAATAGGAAAAATGTATTGCCTATTGCAGCATAAATAATGTAAGACAAATAGTCGTCATAAACACCACTAATAATGAGTCCAATACAATTATAAATTAAGATAAGCATTGCGCCCAAACAGAATGATACGCCGTGATGATGCATTAATTTTAAAAAGAGTTTCATGTAATTACCTCATAAACTATTAGTCGCATTGAGTAAGATTAACACACTGTTTTTACTATATTTTACAATAATTATAATAACGTCAACCCATATAAAAAGATAGTTTTGTTACATATTAATTAACGCAAAATTTTTATCTCAGCACGATGCTAGACTGAAAAAGTGCATTTAACCTGGTTTAATTATCAAATCATAAGCAGTTGGTCTTGTGTTATGTTAAAAATTCATTATTATTTTTATAACCACATACAATTTAGAGATCAATATGCCGATAAATCCTGATGAACTATTCCCTATTACTGGCGTTAATTCTATCTGTTTTATTAAAAATAATATCAAAAATCCCAATATCATAATCGGCGACTATACTTATTATTCAGATAATAAAAATGCCGAGAATTTTGAGTCCTGTGTTACTCATCACTACAATTTTATTGGTGACAAATTAATTATCGGCAAATTTTGTGCTATTGCACAAGGTGTTGAGTTTATCATGAATGGCGCCAACCACTATATGAAAGGCTTTTCTACTTATCCTTTCTCTATTTTCGGTGATGAATGGAAAACATCCGCCCCCACTTTAGAAGATTTAGATTTACGCGGCGACACCGTAATCGGTAACGATGTTTGGATAGGCCAAAATGTTACGATTTTACCTGGCATAAATATTGGCGATGGTGCCATTGTTGCCGCAAATGCGGTCGTAAGCCATAATATTCCACCCTACCATATTTTTGCGGGCAACCCAGCTAAATGCGTCAAAAAACGGTTCACTCAAGAAACTATTGATTTACTTTTAAAAGTAAAGTGGTGGGATTGGCCAATTGAGAAAATTACTAAAAACTTAAGCGTAATTACGCAAGCAGATATTAAAAGTCTTATTAAGCTATGTGATAATGCTATATAGCTGTCAAAATAACACTGCTAAATCAACCTTTGCTGATATGTCTTTTATTTAATAATAGAGATGAATACACTTAGGCATATCGTTATTTGTAATAAAAGAGATATAATATAAAACCCTCAATCGAGTGTATACCTTATGTTTAATATAAAATTATCTTCGCGTCATCATGCTTGGGTTAGCGTAATTAGCTTAGGTTTCGCCGCTTTTATTTTTAATACCACTGAATTTGTTCCCATTGCTTTGCTTTCTGATATTAGTCATTCATTTGATATGAATAAGCAAGATTCGGGTATAATGATTACGGTTTATGCTTGGGTTGTTGCAGCTCTTAGCTTACCCCTCATTTTATTGCTAGCGAACACTGAGCGTAAACGATTACTAATCATTGTATTTATCTTGTTTATCATTGGTCATATTATCTGTTATTTAGCTACATCGTTTAATTTATTATTGGTTGGCAGAATAATTGTTGCTAGTGCTCATGCTATTTTTTGGTCAATTACCTCTGCACTCGCGATCCGGGTCGCCCCCTATGGTAAAAAATCACAAGCGTTAGCGATTATCGCAACAGGAACATCATTAGCAACAATTTTAGGGATTCCAATTGGTCGAATTATTGGAGAATGGCTAGGATGGCGCAGTACATTTTTAATGATAGGAATTCTTGCTTTATTAGTACTCGCTATTTTAATTAAGGTTTTACCTAAATTACCAAGCATAAATAGTGGATCGGCTAAAAATTTACCCATAATAATGAAACGACCTGCTTTAGTCGGTATTTTTGTGATTGCAGCAATTGCGGTTTCAGGTAGCTTTACTGCTTATACCTTTATAGAGCAGTTTTCGATTGATTTAGTCGGTATGACAACAAATGAATTAACATTATTACTCCTTTTCTTTGGAATTTCAGGAATTATCGGCAGTATTATTTTTGGAAAAATCAATCCCAAACACCCACTAAGCATATTACCAATAAGTATTGCATTACTGACTTTTGTGTTACTGATTTTATATACCTCAATGGTAAGTTTACCGCTATTTTTTACAGCCTGTTTTTTTTGGGGGATCGCATTTACGTGTATGATGCTCAGCCAACAAATAAAAGTATTGGATCTCGCATCTGATGCGACAGATATCTCGATGGCAATCTACTCAGGTATTGTCAATGTAGGCATAGGTGCAGGTGCGCTTATTGGGCATCAAGTTATTAATTACACTAATATTAAGTGGATCGGATATTTTGGCGGATCGATTGTATTTGTCGCTTTATGTATTGCTCTTTTTATCATATTACGATTTAAAGCGCTATTTATTGAACGATCTAAAGCCAATATGGGGACCGAGATCATCAGCCATTAATTTTAGTGATAGTTCAAGTATTTTGAGCCCATAAAATAATCATCGCTGACACAAAATCTGATTCATGATATTTTGTGTCAATTAATGCAATATAATACTCATTATTAGGAGTTGTAATTGGTCGATCATGATGTTTTTCCAGAGCAAAGACTGACACTAATTCAGCAGATTCTATCCAATACCGGTAGAGTGATTGGTATTGACTTGGCAAAAAAGCTAAACGTGTCAGAACATACGATCCGCAGAGATTTGCAAGAATTAGCACGCCGAGGACTATGCAAAAAAGTCTATGGCGGCGCGGTGAGTCATATTGTAGAATCGGCAAACTTTGATGTGCGTGCATCTCAAAATATGCAGGAGAAATCGGTCGTTGCAAAAAGATGTGCGGATTTTATTAAAGCAAACTCGTGTATTTTTATCGACGCGGGCTCAACTTATCTAGCAATGGCAGGATTTATACCGAAAGACCTTGAACTGACGATAGTAACTAACTCTCCGCAAATCGCAGCGGTATTAAGTAGCCGTACAAAAAGCGAGCTTATTCTATTGGGTGGAAAAGTTAATCCATTAACAGGAAGCACACTAGGTGCAGATACCGTCAATCAGCTTAAAGGTATGCTATTTGATCAAACTTTTATTGGCGTTTGCGGGTTAGACCCTCAAGCAGGTCTCAGCGCAGTGTACTATGAAGATGCCTGCTTTAAAAAAGCCTTAATCGGTCAGAGCAATGAAATAATTGCTGCCGTCACCGCAGGTAAAATGCCTCAAGTTGCCAGATATAAAGTCGCGGCTTGTGAAGATATTGATATTGCTGTCGTCAGTAAAAACACCAATATCGCAGACTTTCGCTTAGTCAATATGCGAATTGTCGTAGCCGAAGAATAATCATCAACCAAGAACATGACCTCAACTCAAGCGCAAATATAGCAGCTGCGAAGAAAGCCGATACTTATTGGTGTTCACTGCGTTAATTTTGCCACATAAGGCAAATTGCGGTATTTATTTTCCCATGGCATACCATACCCAATAAGTAAATCATCATTCACCATTTCATAGGCGTAGTATTGCCGAACAGGGATCGCTATCCGACTTGGTTTGACAAACAATATGGCGACTGAGATCGATTTTGGGGTGTAATTTTCAGAAATAAATTTAACTAAACGTTTCATCGTTCCGCCTGACTCAATTGCATCATCAATAATAATGACATTTTGTCCGTTGATATTAGCATTATTATGAAAGACGATAGCTGAATTATTATTTCTATCGCCAGGAGTATGGGGGCAAGAAATATAGTCCATAGTAATATCAAATTTTAATTGTCGGACAAGATCTGCTGTGTATAAAATGCCGCCAGGCACAACGGTAATGATAACGGCATCACTAAAATCAAGATTAAGTTGCCTAGCAACTGCGGTTACACCATTAGCAATCGCACTTTCATCGATAATAATTTTGCCTATATGTCTACTTTTCATCGTGGTTTACCTTTAAGTTAGCGAAATCAGTAGCAATCTATGCATGCACAAAATGCGTCACACCATCGGCTGATAGTAATGTAAATATTCTCCCATTTCCTGCACCCATTCATCGTCAAATCATATAAACTAGTTATGAATTTAACATAAATCAACATATTTTTAATATTTTAAACATTAAAATTGCAAAATCAAGCATAATCGAGCACAATATAGCTTACGTGTTTTAACTTGAGAATAATGCTATGTCAATAATAGAGCCAAATATCCAATTTATTCATACACTCTCCCTATTATTAAACATGTTGATGGTGCAATTATCACCAGAGCCAGTAAATTCTCACATAGCCACATTTTTTACTTATTAGGTTATAAATAGCAATCGCATGAACGAGTAACCAGACCGACTTTGAGGTTATATTTTAACGACAAGAACGACCGCTGAATATCTGATTAATAGAAATTAAGCGCGACTAACGCAATTAAATACAGGGAGCCTTATACAATGATCAAACTAATTATTACTGATTTAGATGGCACTTTTCTTAACAGCAAAGGAGATTATGATAGGGAATCATTTAACGTTGTTCGAGCACTCATGCAACAAAAAGGCGTTCACTTTGCTGCCTGCACGGGAAAACAATGTGAAAGAGTTGAAGAGCTGTTTGGCGACAACAGCAAAGATTTGTGGATTGTGGGTGATAGCGCTACCCGAATTAAACGTAACGGACAATTTATTTATCAATCGCTCATCGAAAATAAACTCGGATTACGCATTATCAATACCCTTGAAGAGGTAAGTAAACAGCACGTTGTTATTCCCTGTACATCGACTGCGGCAGTTATTCGTACCGACACGCCGCAAAGGCTTAAGAATATAGTACGAAATTCTTATACAAACGTAATTGAAGTGGATGACCTAGCTACGTTGACGGCAGATTTTGTTAAGATTACTGTCTATGATGAACAAGGCTTATGCCCACAGACACGGCCTTATCTGTCTGATTTTGAGAATGATGTTTACATTGTAGTGTCAGAAAAAGCTTGGATCGACATCGCAGACTATGGTGTCCATAAAGGAACAACTATTAAAAAGCTACAAGAACTGCTTAAGGTTGGTAAACATGAAACAATGGCATTCGGTGATGGCTACAATGATATTGAATTGCTTGCGATGGCTGAATATAGTTTTGCAGTTCGAAACGCCTTTGAAGAAACAAAACAAGCTGCAAATTTTATCACTGGATACAATGATGAAAATGCAGTGCAAGAAACTATTAAGCGGATACTAGCACTGCAGCCTTCTTTCCCTCTCGGACTAAAATAACATAATTTTGCGATACTATTTCCAAATAAAGCATTCCCTAGGAATGCTTTTCTAGGCTCGGTAATCCTCCCATGTTTAATGGAAGTTCGGCGTAGAATTTTGCTGTTGTATTAATTTAAGTTTGAGCTAATACACGTAAAGTTAATTTTATCGTACTATCCAGAGAGTTTTAAAATAAAAATCAAAGGCTTTTATCACTAAAAATGATAAAATCGACTAACTTACATACCTAAATGAGAATGAATATGTTAGATATTTTGCGCATATACTTGACTGATTTTGTTGGCTATTTACAATTTTTATTAGAAGCTATTTCGGTAATATGTATACTAATCGCAACGCTAAAAACCTTATTATTAATGTTCAATAATTGGTGTGAAAAAGTTGCGCAAAGTGGATCGAAAATTAGGCTGGTTTTTGGTAATGGGCTGGCAACGGCACTCGAATTCCAACTTGCCGCTGACATATTAATAACAACCGTTGAGCCAGATACCGAAAGTTTAATTCGATTAGCCGTAATTGCCGTTATTCGTACTTTTTTAAATTATTTTCTCGCGAAAGAACTCGCAGCAGAAAAAAGCAATAGAGCTGAATAACGACAGTATATAATATTTATTTGCGTAGAATAAACTCGCGCAAACAAATATTATAATTTACAGACTAAATATATTTATGCTAATGACTGTTTAATTGATAATAAATTATCTGGGGTAAAGTTAATAATTCCCTCACCAGGCGTATCAATATCGGCAATAATAAATAGTGCTAATGTTGTTAATATAGGTAAAATTAATATCAACCAATTATGCCCTTTCATACCGCGAATATTATAACCAATTAGCATATTGGTAGAAAAAGCAAAGGTGATGAGTAATAGCCACGCAGCATTTGGAATTTTCACTTTCCAGCTTGCATAGGTCTTTTGTTGTGATGAATAAAGCTCATTATAAGCACTCATAACCAAGGATAAATCTATTTTGCTTGGTTGCTTATTTAAGCCAATAATAATATCCCATACTTGTGATTGCAATGCTAATGAGTGTCTTTTAATATCAGTAATTGATTCATTGGGATCTGCCAAGAAAAAATCAATCCTAACGGCTAGATATTGATCTAATAATTGCCGTACTTGTATTTGGTTTTCGGCGTCCAACAGTTTGCTATATTGGTATGCAGAGCCAATCGCGATTGCCTCGTTTTGTTCCGTTTTCTGCCGTTCATCAAAGCCTTGAATCGAGATCGATAATACAAAACCGATCATTAATGCCAGTAATGATAAAATAGCACCAAGCACAATACTTGTTTCAGTATCACCTAGATTATCTTTCCCTTGCCGACGCTGAAAGAGGTATTTACCTCCATAACAGGCAATTAATAATAGCGCTAAGGTAATGGAAAATAGTAGGAAGGAACTGATTGTAGTATTGTTTAAATGCTTTAACAAAGTAGACATATTGTGATCCTACTATCTGTTTATACAGTCATCAATTAATTAATTTATCAGTAATTTTTCTAGTTATACAACTTGTTATCTTAATAATTAGTATGGCATAAGCAAAGGATATTAACAAACCCCCCCCTCTTTATTATATTTTTATAAGATAATTGATTGGAATGGCAACACATTTTCAGACAATAAAATTAAGAGGTAACTGTCAGGTTAAATCTGGTTCAAATTTTTCTCTTCCCAGATTCGTTTTCCATCAAGTAATGTTTCCATTGGTGTTCGACCACTGTGTCACTCAGAACCTAGGCTGATATTATTAGTTTGAAAATTTAACTTCTGTTTTAACATTTAGTAAGGTGTGTGTCCACAATGAGCTGTATGATTGACGACGAAATGTAATTCTCATTTAATTCAGAATTACATTTTCATTTCTTGTCCTTTGGTTACGCTATTATTTTTTTCAATTTTTTTTAGATTCATTGCTTTATGTTGTTTAAAGCAATGGTTACTTGTTGCAAGGTAGCTATTTTTTAGCGTCTGAATCTCTTTACTATTATCATTTTCGACCCTTGCTTGTTGTAAAACTTCAGCGGCTTTTTTGTTAATTTTATCGATGACTATTTCTGGAAATTGTTGCTGCTTTTCTTCATTGGTCTTATTTGCAAAGTAAGATTTAACGTTATCAGGGGGATTCAATCCTGTATTTTCTTTTGTTGCCTCAATGATATAATTTTTTAATACTGCATTAAATTCGTTAGGATTTTGTGCTCTGTTTTCTAATAACTTAACAAGATTTGAACGCTCATTTGGATTGTTTAGGAAATTAGAAATATCTTTTAAATCAAAGGTTTTATTTTGCTCAATGCGATTTTCTTTCACTCTACGATCAATTAAGTTAATAACTTTTATTGATTCTTCTGCCGCATATTTTACATGTTCCTGTAAGCTAACTTTTCCGGTAAGTAATTCAATGTTGTGAGATTCCTTCATGCTACTACGTAGATAGCTATCTAAATACATAGCGGTAGCTAATTTATCTTCCATTCCAAGTTTTTTTAAAATTGAGTATGAACTAAATTCTGCGACCAGCTCTTCCTTGTTATAGTTGATTTTGTTAAGAGAATCATTTTTCATATCAACACTATTTCTATTTAGTTCTTTACTTGTTGCATGTGCTATCTCATGAAATAAAACGGAATAATACTGCTCGGCATTTTTGAATTGATTATCGGGTAACATATGAACTTTGCTATTCAGACAAAATGGTGTTTTATACGCATTTTTGTATATTTTAACACCTATATTTTTTATGAAATGATCTAATTCTGGTATATTTTGCCATGTTTTGGTTAAGTCACTACTTACAGATTTTAGCGTTATTTTTTGCTTGGATTCTTCATTTAGCTGCTCATAGTTAATAAAGTACTTGTCTTGATTCTCGCCTAATCGCAGCCGACATACTTGGGCTTCATCTTTCAAGGATAATCCGTTTGATTTAGCGGTATCAAGATCAACCCAGCAGTTGCTATCAAAAGGAAAAAAAGATAAATAGTGGTTAGTAGGTTCGCCAAAATCCTTCTTAGTAATCGCACAATACGGCGTATTTTGTTCGCTTTCAACTAGATGTATTATGCTTTCATTCTCCCTTTTATGAAGCTCTTCCTGGTTGTTGCTTAGTTTTTTTCTTAACGCATTATAATCATTAACAATTGCCGCAAATTCACTATAAGCCTCTTTAATTTCATCTTGCATCATGTTTTCATCCATTAGTAGCGGACACTAGACCAACGTTTGATTTCGCAATCTAAATACTCTTTACTCATGAAGTCCTTGTTATATAGTTCTCTATATAATGCCTTTAATTGACTATCTACTTCGGTTAATTCAGTGTCCTCTTCTATATTCTCTTCTAAGTCAAAAAGTAGGTTAGGTAAAGCTTGTTGAGATAACGTGATTTTTTTATTAAAAATAGATAGTAATTTGTATCGATAATCAGCGTATTGATGTAGATCAATTTTTCTATTTTTAAGCGCATCAGCAAGCCCGATAAAATAAATTTGAAAGTACTCAATATCTTTGAAGTCAGGATCTCGGCTACCAAGTGGCAAACTAAAAGGGGAAAAACAAAATGAGAGTTTTGCTTGTGTTCCGCTCTCCGTCGAACTAATATCTAGCTCACTCTCTATTTTTTTTAATTGCGTATTTAATTTTTCACTGTTCATTTCAATTTTCCCTTAATATTCAGATAAGCGGCGAGTTATCGTTACCAAAATATTTGCTGTACGACCTTGATAAATAAACGGTATTACGAATATCAGTCTTCATAATACCGTGGCGGTATTAAGTCATTGGTTTAATCACTTTTAACATACCTTAAGCATATTGATTGTCATAGCTTTTAATATAAAAAATAGTTCGATATGTATTCCCAAAAGAGCTACCTAAAAAAGCAGCCCTTCTATTTAAAACATCGTATTACTATTAAATTTTGCTAATTAATTAACCCAACAGTTTTTTGCTATTTCAAATTTTTGAACTTTTCCATTTTGCCCTCGGGCGGTATAAAATCCATTTTTCCAATCTTCATCCTTGTAATAGTTGCCACTACAGCTGTAAGTAGGAAGTTTAACATCAAGATAGGATTTTTTAGCAAGATTTTCACAGTAATCAGGTACCGTCGTCTTTGTTCTATAATAGGTTGTTGACACTATGCCATCTTCTGAACGCTCTCGACGTATAGTTTTTTCCACCAATTTATTGAACTCCTCTGCAGTACAATCTGTTCTGATCGGCGTTACGTCATCAATGATATTTTCTACAATTGGATTTATCTGATTATCATCAGATGTTGGGCAGAGTTTTAAAAAATTCTTTCTTTTAATTACCGTCTTGGCCCATTTTTTGGGGTCTTTAATGCCAAAATAACGAGCTAGTGATGCGGCGCATTCAGTGGGCCTTGTTGATGAAGATAAGCAAAGTAGCGCTTCACAAGCTAGTTTGGTATCGCCGGTTAGCTCATTGTTATTGTTTTCTGCATAGGCTGAATTCGCCGTTACAATCATGGCTAAACTTAAAAAACCGATTAACTTTTTCATCATTTTACTCCTTTATTAGTATTGGTTTGGTTGATTAATAGGGATCGCTTTACTTTTTGCTGGATAAGCGGTAGGATTCGGCGCTGACGAACATCCTACTAGCGACAAAACAAAAAAAATCAAAATTAATTTTAATTTCATTTAGATTTCCTTTTAAAATAAATTATTAGTGTTATTTTTCATAATAGCTTTGGGCAGTTTGATCGAAAGCTCACCCTGTTGCACGGCTCTATCGTAATCAAATTTGCTAGGATTCCCTCTAGTCGCACAAAGGCTTGGAGATACAGCTTTAAATTTTGCAACTAGCTCAGGTGTTGAAAAGTAGTTTGCTTTTTTACATTTTATTTTAACTTTATTACATAAAATGATCTCTTCATCATCATCGAGATCCATAATCTCTTGCGGTAAGATTAATGCTCTAGCTGTTACATTTTCGCTTCGTGATACATCTTTTTTACTAATTGATCGATTATTTTGTTTAGTGGTAATATTTCCGATACGTTTTGATATTTCATCTGCAATTTTTGGGTTCTTAGGTCGATAAATAATGTTACAAGTATGATTTTCAAGTAATGTACTTGCCCCATTCTCCCCGTATCCTAATGGTTTATTTTCCTTTAATTGCGCCTCATTTTGATAAATAATTAAACTACGCAAGTTATACCCTGCCATATAGCTAACGGATAATTGGTATTGCTCCATAAAACCAATAGAGGTAAATTCATCCATCAGTAATAACACGTTGTGTTTTAGATCAGGATTTTGGTCTGGTAATCCTTGCTTAATATTTTCAAAAAGCAATTGAGAGAAGAATAAATTTAATATTGGCCGAGCAGAGATTAGATCTTCTGGATTAATCACTAAATAAAGTGTAATTTTTTTGCGTCTTAGTTCCCTGAAATCAAAGTCATTACGGCTGGTTGCATGTTCAATTACTTGGTTATTGAATGGTTTTAATGCGGTTTCAAATGATGTTTTAACTCCAGCAAACTGGCTTTCCGCTTCTTTTTGAGTAAAAAATGACGTAAAAAGGTTATAAATTGTGTCAGGTAACCAGTTAAGCGAATAGGCAATTTCAACAGCGAGCTCAAGAGGCACTTTCTCTTCTTGACCTTTTTCATTAATAAGGTCAACGCCGTTTAATGCGCCTGCAATCGTTGTTAAGGTATAGCTTTTAGCCAGTCTAAAATTATAATAAAGTCTGCCGTACAAATAAACAATGGCGATAAAAATTGATTTCCCCTCACCAGTAAAAAAATCGTTATTTCCGCCGGTTAAAGGATAAAGTGAGTTGGCAATACCTTGTATGTCTAATTCTATTTTAGGGCTATCAAAATTAAGATAAAGCAACGGATTATAACAATGTGTTTCATAGCTAAAAGGATTGAATAAGTAAACATCTTGCCCAAGAATTTCTTTACGATACTTCGATGTATAATCAAAGCATTCTTTTTTAATATCTAGCACGACCAGAGAATTCGCAAACGTCATTAGGTTTGGGATAACGATCCCCGTCCCTTTTCCCGAACGAGTAGGCGCCCCCAATGAAACAAATTCTTGGCCACCAAAATAAAGCGGCTTTCCATTGCGAAGCCCGACTAACACTCCCTCGCTACTCATAAGCTTCTGATTTTTTATTTCTTTTTCATTACTCCATTGAGCCTGCCCGTGTAAATTATTCCCTTCTTGACGTTTTTTATGCAAGAAATAGAGGATAGAGGCAATAATTAACACGAGCACCAATGACAATAACAAAGAGGTTATCCCTACATAAGAGTAAGTTGAAAGCAATACTGATGAGGTTAGCGTTAGACTAAAATTTGCATAGATAAAACGTGCCCCATAAACGAGTTTTGTTAGCCCAGTTAAACCATTTTCAGGGATAAACCAACCAATCACGAATAAGTTGGAAAGTAAATAAGTGCATATAGAGACGAATACAATAATGACAATAATCTGTGTTTTTTCTCGAGGTGTCTTATTTTTCAAAAAAATCATTATGCTAACCCTCCTTATAATCTTTAAAATGCAATGATTTGATACATCGCTTACCTTTGTGATTTTCAATAATGGCAATAACATCAATTGCTTGCAATATAATTTCTTTTAATGTTTCATAGGGCACATTTTGTCCGGTCTCATTTTGCATTGCCATAGAGACAAGGCGACGTACCGCCTCATCATAAGATCCAGCATGAATAGAGGTTAAACTTCCGCCATGACCACTTGAAATCACATTAATATAATCGAATGTTTCACCACCTCGGAGCTCTGCTAGCAATATTCGGTCGGGTTTCATACGTAAACAAGACTTTAGCAGTTTGGTTGGACTCACAATATCTTGCTTTTCTGACGGATATAAAAGATTAACCATATTCTGATGGACATCACTTTTAATTTCCCTAACGTCTTCAATCGTAATTAATCGTTCATCATGTGGAATATGGACAACCAGCGATTTCATAAAGGTTGTTTTACCACTGCCAGTTGCCCCTGCAATGACGATATTTTTAGTGCCACAGCTTACCGCTAACTCAAAAAAAGATTGATAATCTTTTTGCGATAAAAAACCATTAAGGTTTCTGTTATTTTCATCAATATACTCACCAATAACGACCTGATCGAAAAACCCTTTTTCTTTAAAATCATTTAATGAAAAAATTCGGTCATTTGGCTTCCGTATCGTAATTGAAAATTGACTATCATCGCAGGCTGGCGGCATAATAATTTGCAACCTTTCACCGTGAGGCATGGTTGAGGATAAAATTGGCGTTTGACCATTGAGCGTGTTATTTGAAAATGCTGCAGCAGAGTTAGCAAAATAAATTAGATTTTCGGCTGTTACGCTTTCACTCTTTATTCGTTGCCAAATACTTTCTCTTTCAATCCAAATTTCCCCTATTTTATTGACCACAATTTCGGTAATATGTTGATCAACAAATATTTCACCAAATAGTCTTTTTGTATAGCTGTTTAACGTGCTCCCTTTATCTATCATTTGTTCAACCTTAGCGCATATACAGAGCTAAAATCAATATCACGAGCGACAAATACCCCTACTTTATCACCTTGATTTTTATACAGTGTTGGAGCTATATCACCCATTTTTTCAATAATACTTGATGCGATGTTGGATCCATCGTTTTGGGTGTTCTGAAGATAGTTTTGGCTATTTGATTTTTGCAGTTGGGTACTTGCTGCTACGCTAACATCAGCAATCATACTAACCACGATTGCATTACCGAATCGCTCCCAAAAATGCTGATCGACCCACCCTGTTAACCCGTTTGCTCCTAATTCATCCGTTGAACCACTATCTAGATTAACCACTAAATTACTGGCGGTTCGTGCCTGTTGCCAAATAACAAAAATTTGGTTACTACCTCTCGAAACCCCTGCAGATTTGTACATTCCCATTATCATAGTACCTTTTTCAAGCAATACCACATTACCACTTTTTGACAACACATTACTTGATACTGTACAGCTTATTTGCCCTCCTACATTTGAGATTAAACGCTGCCTTAATACACAGGGAATATAAGTGCCTTGCTCAAGTAATAAATTGCTA
Source organism: Orbaceae bacterium lpD02 (assembly GCA_036251875.1). Lineage (NCBI taxonomy): Bacteria > Pseudomonadati > Pseudomonadota > Gammaproteobacteria > Orbales > Orbaceae > Orbus > Orbus sturtevantii. The sequence goes on from CP133960.1 coordinate 1,779,421, forward strand.
TCATAATTACCTTTAAGCGCGCTGCTTGCCTTAAAATTTTGCGACTCACTCACAAACATATCCTGTTTATCTTCAGTAATAAATGGCTCAGAACCACCAGAATATTTATTGTTGCCATTTTGACCAATACTAGTTTCCTTGTTGATGATAAGTGCTCCTCCTGAGCCTGAACGAGATACTTTTGGAGCATAAAATGTTGGATTTGCAGTACCGATAAACCCCATATCTATATTTTTATCATCATTATTAGATTCTTGGGGGGCTATATTAGGTTCAATGGGATCTTTGAAATCAAAGATTTTTTCTTGTACAACGATAGTTTGTTCTTGTGGTTCTTGTGTTTTTTCAGATTGTGTAGTTTTAGAAAATAGTTTATAGGATAAAAACCCTAAAACTAAAACGGCAAAAATAATAAAAAATAAAGCTACCATATTATTTTTTTTACCTTTTTTACCTGCTGTTTCAGTTGTTATGCTCATGTTTATTATCCTTATTTTATGATTCGTTCGACATGATCATTAATGACTGGTGAATTATTTGTTTTAATCTTACCAAAGCTTTTATTAGTGACACCTACTACTTGATTACCACTTCTCAAAATAAACCGCTCATAATTATTGTGAACAAGAACAATAACGTATTTGTCTACATTACGCGTAGATATGTTAGTCATAACCTCTTGATCGCCTTCATAACCAAAAATAGCAGGAATTTTTTTATCGCTAGAAAAACCGAAAAAGGTCCTCACTCCATCATCATAAGCAAAATCAGGGGTAATACTTTCCGCTTTTTTTCCTACTTGCATAAAATAATTCCAATTACGGACAGATGAGGTTTTATTAAGCCAGCTTTTAACGTATTCATCTTGTTTCTGCTGAATAAATTTTTCTGTTTGCAATTTAAGATTTTCATTTTTCTCCATTTTCTTTTCGTTCGGATAATTAAATGAGACTAAAAAAGCATTATCTTTTTGTTCATCGTGCAAATCTGTTAGCGTCAAGTTAAACACGTAAAACCGCTTATTTGTCGTAACAAGCATATTGGTTTTCCATTCCTCGCTAGATGGTTCAATAAAATTATCATTATCGTACTTATAGGCAATGGCTTTTAAAAAAATTTTATTACCAGTTTCCACTGCTTCCCAGCCAGCATTAAAGCCTATAGCAACATTGATAATAACTTCATCAAGGTCAAAATTAATCGCCGTTACGTACCCCGTTTTAGCTCTAATTTGTGCTACATCTTGAGCGTTATAGCTTAGTGATTGCATTCGAGTATCATACTTAGATGACTTAGGCACCTCTAACGCCTGAGCATTTAAAGCAATAGCTCCCCAAAATAATAAAATAAGTAGCTTTTTCATTAAATATTTTCCTCCACAATCTGATAACTAGTTATTTGAAAACCTAACGGGTTTTCAAGACGATAACTTAGTTGTATTTTTTGTTTAGGTAAGTACTCAAATGCAAGTTTTATTACAAAATTCCTAGTATAAATTTCATTACGATCTGTAGAATAGGTTTTAACAATTCTAGCCGTTGCAATACTAGAACCATTCAAATTATCTAAAATAATTGAATTAACCTTAACGCCGATTGTTCCTTTTCTCATTACTCTATCAGGTGCATTATCGGTGTTCATAAAAGCCAAATAATCTGCTTTAACTTTATCATCCGAGTAAAGTTGTGTTAAAACATAATTCTGTTGAATCGTCTGATAGGTGTAACTTTCTCGATCTTGAATATAGGTATTTACAAAATACTTATCTAATGCCTCGCTGGCTCTAATATCAATAGGATCAGTTACCGTGATAACATCAGGGATACCTGTCTTCTCATTCACCTGAATGACGTAAGGCATCACTTCCTTTAATGGTAAAGTAAAAAGTAAAATTAACCATGAAATGACCAGTAAAATAATGGCAGAAATTGCAACTATCCATGCTCTTTTTTCACTACGTTTAAATAGATATTCTTTGTCCTCTTCAAACTCCCTTGCTTTTGAAAATTCACCTTTTTCTTTTTTTATTTTTTTATTTTCCATCTTTAATTTGTACCTATTTATTCAAAATTTCTGATTCGATTTTAGGGATATCATTATTAACGGGTCTCTGTTGAATATTTTCTAAATCATTCCAGCTAGTTTGCTGCTTATTACTAGTACACCCTATTAAAATTAACGCAATTAATAAAACTACTACATTTCTAAACTCCATCATCTGGCCCCTTCTTTTTAGCTCGCCATGCATTGAATGCTAATTTCCCTGCTTGCCCAACCCGCTCTCCCGTTCCTGTTGTGTGATTAATAGATACTTTAGATAAAGAATCCGCTAATGATATTGAAATTCGGCTACCACCAAGAACAATAACTCCAGCCACAAGCATACCAAAGCAACCATAAACACCTACAGACTGATCCATTTCAAGGCTCTTAGTTGCGATTTTGTAACCAATTTCAATAAATAATGAAATAAATAAACAAAATAAAATAACGCTGATAACCGCCTGAATCCACATAGCAAACATTTCTTTAAACCATCCCCACATATAACAAAATAAAAAGAGAGGAAATATTGCAAGCAAAGCAGTTATTGTCAGTTCACTTGCAAGCACTGAAACACAATATATAACAGTCCCAACGACTAATACGGCTGAAAAGATCATTTGCACTATTCCAGTTACCCAAGTCCGAGGATCCCAACCAATTTTTTTTAAAATAGTGGCATAAACGTCACCTAATTTAATAAATTTGTCATCCATACTGGCATAAATAGTCACACCTTTTTCTGTATTAGTAACAAATAATCTTAACTCATCTACAGCCCCTGTAATCAATTCCAAATAGGTACTATAGCTTTGCAAAATACCGATCACTAGGGCGAAACGAGCAAGATTCCAAACCAGCTCTTTGACTGGCTCTTGTATTTTTCCAGCAAGAATAAGATATCCATAAAAAATAATATAAATCGTAATACAAATAGAACTAAAATGAATAAGCTGAGCAACCCAATTAGCAGAAACCGCATCCACACTAGCTTGCATCATGTCTTTTATTTCCTTGCCCATCATTTGAAATAATCTAAATTGCATCAGTTACCTCTTTCTTTAATTATCCAATGTGTTTTTTTAGTAAAAATCAACTAAATCACCATTGATTTGACAATCAAATTTACCAAAAAAATATTCCGATTTAATATCATTAATCCTTACCGAAATAGTTTTAGTTTGACCATCTAAATTAATATATTCATCTTCTGTTTCATTGGTAATATTTTTAAACCCTGATAGGTTAACATTTAGTTCTTCATTTTTTATCTCAGTTGAAAGCGAAATAAATGGTGTTGTTATGCCGTTACCATCGTTATAAAATACTTCAATTTTTCCTGTATCTTTAATGACTTTACCTTTGTATTTTTTTAATACCAGTGAGCTATTTCCGTCTTGGTATTCCTGACATAATTGCTCTGGTGTAATAGAAGCCCATGTATTAAAACTGATTACGGAAGTAATTATTGCGGTTAATATTATTTTTTTCATTTTAAATCCTTATTTTTCATATTGTGATAACCACGCTTTAAAGTCGGCTTCTTCTTTTAAATTTTGAAGTCTTTCTGAATTTTTTTGTGATTCGTTATCTTCTACCATTCGTTGCAATTTAACTTGATGTTGAATTAATTGACCGAGTAATTGGTTAGTATAATCAGCACTTTGCTTAGAATCTTTAGACTGTGCAATCTCTTTCATTTGCTCTGCTAATTTTTTATCTTGCTTGTTTCTTTCCCTAACTAATCCTTCATATTTAGCACTTTGTAAGAGGCTAATAACTACTCGACCTTCACAGTTCTTACGCAATTTATAGCTGTATTGCGCATCATTATCTGAATTTTTGTAGTTACACATCTCCCCGAAACCTAATTCAGTAACTTTCGTTCTAAGTTCAGTGGTTAAACTATCAAAGCCAGCATTTAATATTTTGTCAGGTTCGGAAAGCCATTTAGTTAAATCATCCATATTCCAACTTTGAGAGTTTAAATAGCTTAATGCACTGCTCAAATCTCGGATGCCCGTCAAACTTTTATATTGCTCTTGAGCTTGCTTATATTGCTTTTCAAACATGTCATAATTTTCTTTATACTGACTTATTTGCTTTTGCCAGTGATCAATCTGTTGAAGAAATTCAGCTTCACGTTGTGCTAATTGCGCTAAATCTACAGTGGGAATACCAGAGCTAAACGCATAACCACTGAATAAAACCAATAAACCAATTATTTTTTTCATTATTAGCCTCTCTCATTTTATAATTTTAATTTAGTTAAACACATTTATCTTTGAAAATAGGAATCCAATCGTCGGGATTATTACCGACTTCTTTAATGGCTTTTTCCATAATTGTAATATTGTCCATGGAAGCAGATAAAATTTTTAAGTTACCTTTACCTAATCCGCCTAAATCAATTTTAGCTAATACAGAGTTACCTCGAGCCACCGACGGATCATCTGCTTTTTTAATTAAGAACTGGCGACTATCATCGGCCAAATTTTTAATAATTTTGTACTCTTTTTCGCTTACTTGTAATTGCTTGGTATATTGGTCAAAATCAGCTTTTGCATTAGGTAAAAATAGAAATGTTTCTATCTGCTCTACAATGGTTCTTGCAATGCTGCTACGCAATACCTCATCAGGCGACTGGGTTGCAAAAACCATAAATGCATTTAGCTTACGGAATGTTTTTAGCCCATCTTTAATAAATGGCTCAAAACTTGGTGAGTTAAGCCACATCCAAAATTCATCCATAATAATCGGTAATCGCCGACCATCTAGAATTTGCCTAATTCGATAAAGCAAATAGAAAGAGATGGGAGATACAATCTCTTTTTTGTCTAAAATTTCAGTACCATCAAAGGCAAAAAGCGGCGCTATATCAAAATTTAAACTATCAAATTCATTATCAAAAACCCAACCATTAGCATTACCATTCGACCAAATAGTTAATCGCTTTAAAAGGCTATTATCATCATTATCTTCTTGTATACTTTGTAGCAACCTTGATATTGGGTAAGTTCTCTCCTCTTTTGCCATGTTCATTAGTGAGTTAACCGCTAAATTAATTTTATTTTTTATTGATATTGAAGGGACGTCTTCACCGTAAGCAAGCATTTGTATAAGCTCATTTAAAAAAATGATATTGTCATCGCTACTATCAAGCATAAATGGATTAAAATGAGTTGGCTGACCGAGTTTTAACTCGTTATATACCCCACCTAATGCTTTAACCGCAATTTTTGCCCCGTAGTCTTTATCAAAAAAGAATGCGGTAAATTTTTTGTTTTCTGACTTTTGGGGGAATGAACTCTCAACACTAAATTTCATTAACTGAGTTAATAAAAAATCAAGCGTCATTGTTTTACCTGTCCCTGATTTACCGATAACCAAGGTATGAGCAAGCACCATCTCACCAAAATCATCACGACCTTGTTTAGATTGGTGAAAATTAAAATAATATGGCTGGTTAGCATTAGTTTTAAATACTGTAACAGCTTCTCCCCAAGCATTATTTTGTTGTTTACCAATTGGGTTATTATGTAATGAGTTAAAATCTGCGAAGTTAATACTGGTAATATCACTTAAACGCTGCCTAAACTTAAAATTACTGGGTAGCTGCGAAAAAAAACTCTCTTCAACGGCAAGACGATTAATTGCAGTAATAAAACCTAAATCTGCCATTTTGGCATTAAATAAGTTAATAATTTTACTGAGTTCTTCTTCGGAATTAGCGAATAAAAAAACGGAAAAATGATGAGAACCTAAAACAAAATCACCATTAATTAATTGTTCTAACGCAACTTCTAGATCGGCCCGTTGTTGTACAGCATCATCATCCGCTGATTTTAGTTGTTTTATTTGTTTAATTATAGTTGATCTGGCTTCCGCTTTAGATAGGGGCGTAAAAGATTGCGATATAATCAGTTTTGCAGGAAAATTAGCTAACTCATCCAAGAAACCTGCTTCACTGTAAGAAACCCAATCTTTAATTTCAATACATTGGCAATAAGCAATATCATTACCTTTAATAACCTTAATAATACCGTTATAAACTGAGTAATCAGCGCCCCCAAGATAGCTATAAATATGGGTATTCAGTACTTTAATGGGTTGTTTTTTAAAGGTCAGTAAATAGTTATAAAATTCTAATTGCTGAGAATACAACTGATCATTTTTTTTATAGCAAGTAAGCTTTCTTGCCCCAAAAGAATTAAGAATAGTCTCAATACTGTTACACTTTTCATCAAAATCATGAATACGCATTTCAATATCACTTTTTTTATCTTCATCTTTTGCCATTCGATAAGCTAACTTTTCTGCTCTATTTTTCTTAAAAATAACGGTAACAAAAAGTCTAGATTCCATATATTCTTTAGAGTTCTCTAATGAACGAAAATACTTATCATTAATTTCTCGAGCAAACGCATTTTCAAATTTTCCTTCCAACCTATCTTCTGAGTTATCTTTTATCGTATGAAAATAAAAAGAAATATTATCAATTGCAAGCGTAATAAATAAACTATTCAGCTTATTTTTATAGGCATCTAAACTGTGGTCATCTCTTAGCGCATAAGAAATTCCCTCAATTTCCCATGTTGATAATAAAAAACCATTACGATCCATTATTTTGTCATTATCAATTTGAGTTGAGTAAGGTATTATTTGATTTAATGAAATCGCTTTTTCAATATCTATCATCTTTAACTCGCTGATTAAATTAAGTTTTGACTTGCTTCGTGCTGAATAATTAATACTTGAATAATAAAAGGCATTAATTTTGCTTTTGATCGGCAATGACTTTATTTTTTGTGGCAATAAATGGATTTTCGTACCAATAATTTGAAAAATTTTTTCGTCCATTTTAGTTAATAGTTTAAGAATAAAAAAAATGGGAACGAAAAAAATAAAGTATAAAAGATTAGTATAAATGGCAAGTAATGCACAAAATGAAAAAACAATCACCAATGGAGAGATGGGAACACCAAATACTAACGGCGGTCTCGTTAAGGCTTTGTAAACCTGATTTTTATTCATCATTAAACTCTTTTTATTTAAAGAAGGAGGTTTCCACCTTCTTTATTTATTATTTGTTGCTAATAAACTATTTACTGATAAAGAGCCCTGCAATTTCTGATGCAGCACCAATTGCAATACCACCAATTAAAATTGGTGCTACTTCTCTAAACGTTTGACCTCCAAATAATATCTTATAACCTGCCCATAAAACGGCAACAGTAACAGATACCAGAGAAACACCTGTTAATACGCCTTGAACATTATCCATTAATGTATTAACACGATCCAATCCGGCACAAAAAGCAATATTGGAATAACAAAAAATAAACAGAAGGGAAAAGTATTTACTAAATTTATTCATCAAATATACTCCTATTTTAATTATAATTAAGCGGCAGAATTATATTCGATAAAGATAACAAATACTATGTAATAAATGTAAATTATTTAATTTATTTTCAAAGGAAAATTTTTGTTAAATTAATATTATTTTGATAATTTGCTTTGGACTATTTTTGAAATGGGACCATTAGATTGCTTTTCTTCAATTCTGTTTCTATACTCTTTAAATGAAGAGTGAGTGTAAGGAAGGATAACATGATCAACAATCCATTTTTGAGGGGTTTGGATCCGTTTCATTTCATTATTTGTTAATTCAAATTGCTTAGCATAGTTTTGTGTATTATCATAAATAGCTAATGAGCTTGAAAGGTTAAATAATTTTTTTATATTGCCATAACTTATTAGATAACGTCTTTCAATTGTTTCAATAGGAATATTATGCCCACCATTTTGAACTCTAATTGCAACCCGATCAATATGGTCACTTAACGAGTTTAAGCCAACATAGACACAATTAACGTTATAATTATATTGTTTTGCAGTCTCAATTTGTTTTAAAATTAGATTGCCTGTTAAAGTAGACTCAAGCAAAAATGACTTATTATTTTTAATACATTCGCGAAATAAATGAATAGCTTTTTTTCCTGCTTCAATTTCAGAACAATTGGTTTCTCTTTGAATTTTATCAGCATCTATAATGGTAATTTTGTCAAAATTTTCTAAATCTCTTAACGATGATTTACCTGCGCCATTTAAACCCAGCAGAAAATAAGCTTGTTTCATCTAATCACCTATTTCATTTACTTTATTGCCATTCCTGTCACGAATTAATTTTTTTATCCCCGTTAAAGGATTTATATACCATGTCTCCCCATTTATTTTTTCTAAATGCGGTTCTTTAGATAATTTATCGCCTAAACATTCATTAATTTTTGCTATATCTGAAAATAATTTTTTTCCCATCTTAATCTCCTATTTTATTAAGTTTCCTTTTAATTTCTTAATATTTAGCCATCTTTTCACCCTATTCATTACTTCCACATTATCTATATTTAAATTTATAAATATCGCTATATTCCTATTTACACAATAGCCCCCTTTAAGAGAAAAAGAGTGGAAAAATTAATCTTAGCATCGATAAAATAATGCCAATTTTTGCTAACGTCTACAATTTTCACTAAATAATACTCAAAAGTTGATAACGCGATGATGTAAAAAATAACAGTGGAAAAAAAGAGGGTGTTCTTGGAGTCAAAATCTGATTGAACCTTTCGCACCAATATGTCATAAAAACTTGAAAGGCAATCTAATTTAATCGAAAACTGCTTTTTGTCACTAAAAATTCCCAATCAAATAAGGAATAGATCACTGCGCAGGTGCTCTAATAGCACTTATATTTCATGGATGATAGATTTGAGATCTCTTCAGCAGCGTGTAATAATGCCGGCAGATAGCTTTTTAATCTTTCTTCGTGATTACCTTCTGATATTCTGAAAATATTAATAGCGGCAATAACACGCTTATCTTTACCAAAAATAGGAACAGCTAAGGCGATAAGTCCAACTTCCATCTCTTGATTAACAATGCTCCACCCTTGTTCTCTTACTTTTAAAATAGACAATTTTAATTGTTCAAATTCAAATTTAGATAAATTATTATTTTTTTGGTCTTCGATAAAATTCAAAAGCGTTTTATCTAATTGTTCATCGTCAAGCGCTGATAATAAAACGCGCCCAAGAGCAGTGAGCGGGGCCGGTAGACGGCTCCCTACAGACAGATTAAGTGACATTATTTTTTGTGTTTGAACCCGCAGCAGATAGACAATATTATAGCCATCAAGTGCTGCAATCGAAGAGCCTTCCTCAACATCCCGAACTAGTTTTGTTACAATTGGCTCAGCCATTTCCAAAAAAGGAACGCCCGCTAAATAAGAAAAACCGAGTTCGAGTATTTTAGGCGTTAAGCGGAAAAACCGTCCTTCTTTTTCAACATAACCTAACGACATTAGTGTAAAAAGCAAGCGCCTAACTCCGGCTCTAGCTAAGTTAACATTAGTTGCAATCTCTGCTAGCGTTTGCAGTGATCTTTCTTTATTAAAGCTTCGAATAACATCTAAGCCTCGAGCAAAAGAGCGAACAAAATTTTCACTATTACGAGATTCGTCATTTTCAACTGCTGTTTCGTCTACATCTAATGGTGATTTTTTATTCATCTTTACCTACAATTGACGACATCCAAATTCTCGAACTATTTTTAAATATAGTCTTAAATATAGTTTTGAATTTTTTTGTGAATTGCTTCAAAAATAACATTTTAGCATTATTGTATAACTGGTTCAACTTCGGTTACAACAGGTATTAGAGAGATATACAATATTAAATCACGCTATTAAAATCAGGTCGGTTTTAATCAAATTGGTATATATGAGAAATAGCGCGAAATAGACTTTAGGGGTCTTAAAACGATAAGAAATATTGAAACCATCGAATCTATTATAAAAAATAAGCATTATTTTTTACGGTAATTAACTATCAAAATTTTTTATAAATTTAGAGCAATTAAAGTTACTTATAGTTTCGTAACATTTAGTGGTTCAGCCATGGTAAACAAAATGAAAAAGGTCAATATAGAAATGGTACCAAGAAAAATAAAAATCATATCCCACCCCCAATGATCAAGTATAACGCCAGTAATAAAAGGCGCGGCAGTTCCACCCAACTGGCCAATCATGCTAACGATTGCACAGGCGAAAGGGAATCTGTCTTTATTTGCAACGTTCATTGGATAGGCTAAATAGTTAGAATAACCAATATTTAATAAAGTACCAGTTAAAAAGAATACAAAGCCATAATATAGCGCATTGCCTGGAATGAAAATAATTAGCATCATCATAAGGCAAGTTGTTAACGCTGAGAGCATCATTCCGGGTTTACGTCGACCTTTTAATAACTTATCAGATAATATTCCGCCAAGAATATTACCCACAATCGCACCAATCCATGGTGCACTTGATACAACCCCCATGTCAATCAATGAGAAATTTTTAACCACTAAAAAATATGTCGGCAGCCAAGCCATCAGCACATAAGTGATGCCCACTTGGAAACCAAAACAGATACCACAGCCGATAATGTTCCATGAACGCAAAATCTCTTTTGTTGAGGACAATAGTGCGGTATTATGCGTACGAATAATCTTATCTAATACCGGGATCGGTTCAATTAAAAGTATCTTGTTGCCTTTTTGCACTGTATGAGAAATTTTCTCTTCAATATAATCAATCTCTTGCTGATTAACAAAGCGCGTATTATGAGGATAATTTGGGATCCCCATAAACCAAACAATGGAAAGCAAAATACCAGGAATGGCAAAAAATATAAAAATCTCTCGCCATCCCCATATCGCAACAATGGCGATGCACACAGGCGGAACAATAACAGGGCCAAACTTAGCTGCGGCAATAAAAATGCTTGTCGCTATCCCTTTTTCTTGGGAAGGAAACCATTGATTAATAGTAGACGTAACGCCTATAGGGAGCGGTGATTCAGCAAGACCTAACATAACTCTGGTTAATTGTAGCTGTAATAATGAATTAGACAAGCCAATACCTAATGTCACTAATGAAGTACTGAATAATGCGATGGGAATTACTTTTCTCACGCCGAATTTCTGCAATAACCATGCGCTCGGTAACTGAAAAATCGCATAAAATAGTACAAAAGCACTAATTAAACCGCCAGCTTGCGTATTAGTAATATGAAATTCTTCACGAATAAAAGGCATAGCTATACCTAAATTTGCCCTATCTGCAGAAGCGGCAACATATGCTAGAAAAAAGATAAACGCGACAAACCAACGATAATTACTCCGTTTTTTTTTATACTTTTTGTCTTTCATGATATGTAATTCTCCATGGTAAACGATATGCTTTATATTAAAAAACCGTAGCGTGTCGTTTATTTAACCAACATAAAAATTGGTCAAATTATGTGTTAGGCGCATCATAATTTCGAATAACGGCCAAAATTGACGGCTCCCTTTCTCCTCTATTAATTTATGTTTGCCTTATGTTAAAAAGGGCTTAGATAAGATTTAAGCCTTGTTTATAACCGTCTAAATCACACCTTCACGTTTTAATAACACGATGTCATCCGCTGTATATCCAAGCAATTCATTTAAAATAGACTCATTATGTTCACCAAGCATCGGCGCCCGTTCAACAGGTTGCTGATAATTGGATATCCTGATTGGATTTGCCGCCATTGCATACTTACCTATTCCAGGATAATCGCACTCAATGATGCTGTTACGAGCTTGGATATGTTCATCTTTGAAAAGATCGCCGATCCCTTTAACGGGTGCACATGGAATGCCAGCTTTTTCAAGCTCGATTACGGCATCTTGGCTCGTCTTTGTTAATGACCATTCTTCAACGATCGATTCAAGAAGCGCTTCGTGTTGCTTTCTGCCGGTGTTATCTTTAAACCTCGGATCGGTAATTAGCTCTTCTCGTCCAATTAAACTTGCTAACGCTTCCCACTGTTTTTGGAATGAACCCGCAATATACACATACTCACCATTTTTTACAGGAAAGACATTAACCGGTGCAAAACCTGCGCGCCTGTTACCAAACCTTGTTGGCTCTTTTCCCGTTACCTTATATTTTGGTATAAAATCATCTAATACAGAGAGAATTGAATCAAACATTCCCACATCAACATAGGAACCTTCCCCTGTTTTATCGCGCTTACGCAAAGCAGCAACAATACCTAATGCGGCATAGATCCCTGAGATAAAGTCAGAAAATGCCGCACCCGTTTTGGTAGGTACCGTTCCCTCAATACCATTGACAGACATTAGGCCGCTGATAGCAGCGATGGTCATATCAAAAGCTGGCTTGCGAGCATAAGGACCATCTTGACCAAAGCCAGAGATTGAAGCATAAATTATTTTCGGGTTGATCGCTTTAAGATCCTCATATCCAAGCCCAATGCTGGCTAATAAGCCTGGCCTTTGGTTTTCGACAAAAACATCTGCCTTTGCAACCATTTTTTTTAATAACTCAACTGCTTTTGATGATTTAATATTTAACGTAATCCCTTTTTTATTACGGTTATAGTTTGGATAAACAATACTGACTCCTGCCTCATTTTTAGTGCCTTCTGCCCGGTAGAACTCTCCTTCACCTGGTTTTTCGATCTTAATCACCTCAGCGCCCATATCAGCTAATAACATCGTACTAAACGGTCCAGATATAACGTGCGTAAAATCAAGAATTCGTACTCCTTCCATTGGTCCTTTCATCTTTTTTTGCTCTGTTTTCATATTCATTTTGATGTTTCCTGTATTAAGCTTATCTAAAGCGTTAGATCTAAAGACAATTGATAGAATTTGCGCAGATGGCAGCATAAAAACCCTGAATTAAGTCATTGGGCTGTTCTTTTTAACGATTTCATTTGCTAAAATAAACGCAATTAACCCCGCCATTAGCCCGGCAAAAATAGGATCTATACCGAGAATAAAGCCGCTGTCTCCTTTTAATACATTCCAGATAATGTTGACAATTGGACCAGCAAGAACCGACGCTAACCCTGCCGCTGCGGTGAGACGCCCTTTGTAGAAAAAAGCAAACGCCATCGGAATAAGGAATACACACGTACGCAAAGCAAAAGAGAGAAATACAAATTCTTGAATATAGACCGCTGCTTTTGATACGGTGAAATACCCAGCTAAAAGACAAATAACAACAATTACGCCTCTTAATACATAAAGGTTTTCTTTATCTGATGCAGTAGCACGCAAGCGTTTATACAGATCTCGCGTCATCATCGTGGCAACGCCTAATGATAACCCGGCCATGCTACCCAACGTTGTTATCATCAAGGTTGCGATAAAAATCCCTGCAATAAAAGATGGCATATATGTTAAGAAAAACTGAGGTAAAGCTTGGGCTGCTTGCAACTCAGGATGTGCTACTTTCATATACATGCCGATAGCAACACCAAATAACCCCATGGGTAGTGTCAAGGCACATGAAATAAGTGCTCCATTTCTAGCCGCTTTAGCATCGATAGCCGATAACACAGCTTGAATATATATTTGTGTAACTAAAACACCAAGGCATAAAGAGACACCACTTGCTAAGTTGGATGAACCATCTGCGAATAAGTTAAAGTAGCTCGCGGGAAGTTTGTCAAACATGCCGGAAAAACCACCAATTTTAGCAAATGCGAGAACGCCACAAACCACCATCGAAATATAGATCATCAGCATTTTAAATAATCCAACCATACTGGCCCCCATAAGGCCACCAAACATGACCAGACAAAGCACCAGAATCACACCAATAACAGCTGCAGCTTGAAGCGAAATAGTGTCGGGGAACATCGATTGAAGTAGAGGCGTGAACGATTTTAATTGCGAAATAATAGAAAAGAAGATTGCGATACTCCCAAAAATGCTCGTAATTGGGCCAATTTTCGGTCCATATGTTTTCATCAGTACTTGAGGAACGGTTTCAACTTTAGTTTTATATAGATGATTAGCAAAGAAAACACCCAGAACAAGGCATCCCATCCCTAAGCCTAACGTTTGCCACCACCCAACGAGACCTTTAGAAAAGGCTGCTTGAGCGGTACCAACCGTACCGCCACCGCCAACAATAGAACCAAGAATAGCGCCGGCAACCACAACCGCCGTTGATTTTCGCCCACCGATAGAAAAATCTTCCGAATTTGTTACTTTGCGCATTGCAACAATCCCAATTAGGCAGACGATGCCTAATGTGATCACTATACCTAAATATAATCCGATATTATCCATAGAAATCAAGCCTCTCTATTATTTATCTACAAATTGTGGCGTTCTTTTCTCTAGAAATGCGTTCATCCCCTCTTTCTGGTCTTTCGTACCATAAAGCGCTGTCCATGCCATGCCTTCAAGTGATAGACCGGTTTGAATATCAGTAGAATAAGCGCTATTAATCGAGGATTTTGCTGCTTTTAATGCCAACGCTGGCTTGTTAGCTAATTTTTTAGCTAAAGTAAGGGCTTCATCAAGCAGTTCTTCTACCTTCACCACTTTATTCACCAGTCCTAGCCGTAACGCCTCTTCAGCATTAAGATTTTTGCCTAAAAAGATCATTTCTTTGGCAATCGCAATCGGTACATTTTGAATCAACCGTTGCGTCCCTCCACCACCTGGAAAAATACCGACATTAATTTCAGGTAATCCAAACTTTGCGTTTTCAGCGGCAATCCTTAAATCACACATCAGGACATTTTCAAAGCCGCCGCCAAAAGCATAACCCGCAATAGCTGCTAGCGTTGGCTTGTTCATGTCAGTAAAGACTTTTTGATATTCGAGTCCTCGGCGCCAAAATGCTTGCGCATCAGCTACATCAAATTTTGCAAATGCGGCGAGATCGCCTCCGGCACAGTAGGCCTTATCATTACCCGTTACAATAACCACTTTGATTTCATCATCTTCAGCAATAGCTCTAAAGATTTCTAAGCGCTCAAAACTCATCTCCACATTCGCGGCATTCATGGCATCAGGACGATTAAAACGAACAATCGCGATAGGTTCATCGATGACGACTTGCATGGTGTGATAAACTTTCGTTCGGTAATGCATATTATGCTTTCTCCTATCAGGATATTTCACTATGTTATAGCAGAATAGAAGCAACACTATCCCGGCACTACTTGAGTGAAAAATAAATAAAATAGTTCATTACGAGTTAAAGATTAAAGATTCAGATCTCTTTTTTTCTTTTCACCAGAAGAATAGTCATACCATCCCTTACCGGTCTTAATACCAAAATCACCACTCATAACAAGTTTTTTAAGAGGTAAGAACGGGCGCCATCGAGGATCTCTGAAGTGGCTATATAGCACTTCAGCGACTTGAACACCTACATCAAGTCCCGTTAGGTCATTAAGTTCAAATGGACCCATTGGATGACCTAAACCATATTTGAGTGCTTTATCAATATCTTCTATTGTTGCAAGACCTTCGCTCAGACATGCAAAGGCTTCATTTTTGAGAGCATTATTGATTCGATTGACTAAAAAACCAGGGCTATCCTTTACAAATACGCCCTCTTTTTTAAGCTGACAAACAAAATCATATGCAATTTGTGCAGTCTGTTCTGACGTTTTTAGCCCTTTAATTATTTCAACCAGTTTCATAACCGGTACGGGATTAAAAAAATGTAAACCGATAAAATTTTCTGGTTTTTTTAATTTAGCGGCAATTTCAGAGATAAGGATGGAAGAGGTGTTACTCGCTAAAATGACATTTTCATTTAAATGCATTTCACACTGACAAAAAAAGTCTTGCTTATTGATTAATTCTTCTCTAATTGCTTCAATAACAAGATCTGACTGATCAGCCTCAGCGATAGAGTTTGCAATAGCAATATTGGCAATTAAATGATCTTTATCATCAACAGTCATTTTCCCTTTTTCAACGCGTTTCGCTAATGCGCCAGTAATTTTTTCTATGCCTTTTTTGGCCATTCCATCAATTGCATCGTAGAGATAAACCTTATATCCCTGACTTGCACACACTTGGGCAATCCCTAACCCCATGATCCCCGCACCGGCGACAAGTATAGTATTAATCTTTTTCATAAAAAAACTCCATTTAGTTTCATTTAATACACTAAAAAATAAAATATTTGCTTAAAACGTCGGTTCTCGCTTTTCAACGAATGACAGGACGCCCTCTTTATGATCGCTGGAAAGTTGACATAAGCTTTGGGTTGTTGCTTCATATTCCAATGCTTCATCCATACTTTGCATTAGCCCAAAGCGCAGTGCATTTTTCGATTCTGCAATGGCATTTGGGCTCGCTAAAGCAATACCTTCTGCTATTTTTAAAACGGTATCCATCAATTCAGATTCAGACGTCACTTGATTAACAAGCCCACAAGCTAGCGCCTCTTGACTATCAATGACTTTTCCACACGCTACTAATTCCATTGCTTTTGCATAACCAATCAATCTTGGTAAAAAGTAGTTTGCCCCCCAATCAGGAATAAGCCCTCTCTTAGCGAAAGAAAAACCAAATTTTGCGTTATCTGCAGCAACCCGCATATCGCAAAGGAGTGAAATGCTAACTCCCGCACCATATGCGCCACCATTAATAGCAGCAATGACCGGAATTTTTATTGCATAGAGACGCTTAACCATTGCGGCGACATCATTTCTAAAAATTTCACGCCTCTCTTTAAAATCAAGTCCTGATTCCATTCGACTCACCATGAGTTTTACATCGCCCCCGGCACAAAATGCTTTACCTTGCCCAGTAATAATCAGTACCCGAATATCTGGATCTTGTTCAATTTGTATTAATACGGTGCGTAATTCATCACGCATAACATTAGATAAAGCGTTGTAAGCTTCTGGTCTATTGAGCGTGAGAATACCAATGTGCCTTTTCACTTCATATTTAATATGTTCAAAAATCACAGTAAAACCTCTCTGTATCACGATATCGAATTGCGTTTTATTATCAGCCGTGATAAATCACGACTGATAAATTGCAGAACAACACTAAAAATCAGGACGTTTAATTAAAAACAATGCTCTGTGCGATCAATCACGTCCTCCTGAAGCCTTGGGCTGAGCGCGGTAAAAAATGCACTATAGCCAGCCACTCGCACAATAAGATCCTGATAATTTTCTGGATTTTTTTGTGCTGCTCGTAATGTTGCAGCATCAGCAACATTAAACTGAGCATGCCAGACGCCAGAATCCAGCATTCCTTTAACATAATTAGAGAAGCGTTTTTGCCCTGCTTCACCTCTGATCACCGATGGTGAGAACTTCACATTCAGAATAGAACCGCCACTCATACCACTGTGATCAAGTTTGCCTGAAGATATTGCTACAGCTGTTGGACCGGCAGCATCTTCGTGATGACTAGGGGAACAGCCATCCGCCAGTGGCGTCCATTGTTTTCGGCCGTTAGGCAAGGCTGAAATTACTGTTCCATAAGGAACATTAGAGGAAACAGAACTAAAGCCAGGGTGGAAACGACCACCAAATAGACTTCGATATTTATCGGTTTCTCTGTTATAGATATTTACAACCTCAATAGCAATATCATCAACATAAGAATCATCATTACCATACTTAGGTACAGTATGAATCAACGCTAACACATCGTCATATCCTTGGTAGTTCGCATCCATTGCGGCAAGTAGTTTATCCATCGTGATTGACTTATCTTCGAAGACTAGCTTTTTAATTACCGCAAGTGAATCGGCAACATCTGCTAACCCAATTCCTCGAGGGGTCATACCTGAGTTGTAAATAGCTCCGCCGGCACTTCTATCTCTTGCATTACCAATACAATCTTGTACAAAGCATGAAATATACGGCGTTGGTACCAGCTCTTTATGTGCCTCTTCAACGCGCACACTCGCTTTGGAATAAATACCGATCATATACGCCATTTGCTTTTCGAATGCTTTAAGCATCTGCTCAAACGAGGTAAATGTCCTAATATCACCGCTTCTAACGCCCATCTGTCGTTTACCGTAAATCCAATCGCCATCATGTAACGCAAAATCAAGTGCTGCTGCAACATTTATATATCCAGCATTATGCGCACCTTTATCCTTTCTTGTCGGTTGAACACTTGCACAGCCAACGCTTGAATAATCCCTTGCATCTTCAAGCTCAATTCCTTTTGATTGAAGCGCAGCGACAACTCGACGGTCGTTAAAAAATGAAGGATGGCCCGTTCCTTTTGAGGCTAACTCAACAGCCTTATCGATAAGGGCATCCGGCGAGCCCTCAAAGAAACGAACCGATATACTTGGTTGATGTAAAAGGGTATTAATCGATGCTTGAATACACATTAACGTTAATAAGTTGGTGGCATCCTTACCATCAGGAGTCTGCCCGCCAACACAAATTTGCTGTTGAACCGGAAAACCACTGGCGATATGTGAGTAGTATTCAGAGTTGATATAGTTGGTTTCTGGAAATTTCATCCATAAGCAATCTAGCATTTCTTGCGCGTCTTTTTCCGTCAGGCGACCTGCCTCTAGATCCGCTTTAAGGAATGGGTATGCGTATTGATCAAAACGACCAAAGCTAAAACATCGTTGGAATGCTTCTTGCTGAATACCAACATATAAAAGCCATGCACATTGGGCGGCTTCAAAGAACGTTCTTGGTGGATGGGCGGGTACATGCGCGCATGCTTCACTTATACGCATTAATTCTGCTTTTCGTTTTTGGTTTTGTTCTTTGTCAGCCATCTCTTTAGCAAGTTTAGAATAGCGCTCAGCAAAATCAACAATCGCCTCAGCACTAATAATCGCCGCAGTTAGAAATTCAATACCCTCCTGATCATTTTCCGCTTCTGCCCTTTCTAAACGAGCTTCTGCACGTTTTTTAATACCGACAAACCCTTGTTCAATAACAGTTTGATAGTCAGGAGTTATATGTCCCGCAGGACCATAAAGCGGCACATCAAGCGTAAAGACGTTTGTTCCAGCAACAATATTATTTTCAGGATCCATGAGGAAAAGGTTCTTCTCTTCTTTACTCATTTGTGGGAATACTTTTTGGCGAAGCGAACTATCTTTCCATTGCATTAAAATATCTTCTAACTCAACACGATCGGCTTCATCATAAACAAAAGGATCGATTGGCCGAGTAGGAAGTTTGCGGTATTCATTAATAAGATCAGCGCCAACGCTTTCAGGATAAATAGGAAATCCTCTCGGCCGGCTTGACATGCTGCCAGCAAAAAGCTGATCATCTTCAATATAAATAGAACGAGTATTTAAGTATTTTTTAAATGCTTTTGCCCGTCCAACAATCAATTTTTCGCTATTTAAATTGTCTGCACCAAAATAAGCGTCATGATATATTTTTGCTCTTTCGATGCACACATTAGGCTTATAGGTAAAAAATTTTTCTCTAAGTCTTTTTACTCGATCACTTGCTGGATAAAAGTTAGTCATGGTAAAAATCTCCAAATTATGCCACCTTATTGTGGCTTCATGTTGAATCCTTATAATGAAAAACAATTACGATACTTTTCTCTAATGTGTATTAATTTGTACCGATACCCCCATACTAGAGAGAAGTTCTTTATAAGGAATAGCCTCTTCTTCTTTCATATTTCCATTGCCAGCAAAAATATAGTTGAGTCCTAGTTTTTCATATTTAGATTCACCAAAATTATGGAAAGGAAGAATCTCAGTCTTATAATTTCCCTTTAAAGATGTTATAAATTCGCCGATTTCTTTAATTATTGATACCTCAGCATTACATGTTGGTATCAATGGTATTCTTAAGGTCACTTTTTCTTTTTCTGGTTCACTCAAGTATTCATCCATTTGCCTAATATTTTTTAAAATTTGTTGATTTGACACTCCTGTTATTTGCCTGTGTAAATTGCTATTGATAGCTTTAATATCAATAAAAACGTGATCGCAAAGAGAGATCGCAGATAAAAAAACAGATGTTTTAACAAGTGCAGAGGTCTCTATTGCCAAATTTAAATTGCGTTGTTTGGCAAGCTTTAGGATCGCTAACGCAAACTGATGCTGAGATAATGGCTCACCGCCACTAAGTGTTAACCCACCGCCGCCATTGTTGAAAAAAAATTTATCTTTTTCACAGATTTTTATCACCTCTAAAGCGCTCATACAGTTATTACTCATTTTTCGCGCTTGGTATTTACATACTTCTACACACTGACCACAACCATTACATAAATTAGGATCGGTTAGGTATTGTTTGTTCGATCTATAGATGGCACTGTTTGGACAAGGTATGCAATCGCCACATCCGATACATTTACGTTTATCGAGTAAAACTTGGTTATTGAGCGTTAAACCTTCAGGATTCGCACACCAAATGCAACGCAACGGGCATCCTTTTAGAAAAACAAGAGTACGTATCCCAGGGCCATCATGTAGAGAAAACCGTTGGATATTAAAAACAACACCTAATACATCCTTAGAATCGTCCACAGTCCTCGTCCCATAAAGTGTTATATTTTTTTGTATAAATACCCATTGATAACAAACATTAAATCCGTTCTAAAACCATAGCGATACCTTGTCCAACGCCGATACACATAGTACATAGCGCATAACGGCCATTGGTGCGCTGTAACTGATACATCGCAGTTGTGACAATGCGAGCACCGCTCATGCCAAGAGGGTGACCTAATGCAATGGCGCCGCCGTTAGGATTCACTCGCTCATCATTATCTGTAATCCCTAATTGATGTAAGCATGCTAATCCTTGTGCAGCAAAGGCCTCATTAAGCTCAATAACATCCATATCATCAATCGTTAAATTGAGTTTTTGTAATAGTTTTTGGGTGGCAGGGACTGGACCAATACCCATAATTTTTGGTTCAACACCAACGGAAAGGGAACCGACAATACGCGCTCTTGGCGTTAAACCTTGCTTCAACGCCATTTTTTCATTTGCGATAACTAATGCACATGCGCCATCATTAACACCGGATGAATTACCCGCAGTAATAGAGCCACTAGGGCCGGTTATGCTTTTTAATTTTGATAGCGCCTCGAGAGAAGTTAGCCGAGGATGCTCATCTTTGTCTATGGTGATCGGTTCCCCTTTTCTTTGCGGAATAGAAACGGGGCAAATCTCTTGAGCTAAAACACCATTTTCCTGCGCTTTAGCAACTTTATGTTGACTATTTAGCGAAAAAATATCTTGAGCTTCACGTGAAATACCAAACTGATTAGCCACGTTTTGAGCTGTTTCAGGCATACCATCAATACCGTAAAGCTCGACCATTTTGGGATTAACAAAGCGCCACCCGATAGTTGAATCATGCAGCGTGATATCGCGACTAAATGCCGATGTTGATTTGGCTATCACAAAAGGCGAGCGCGACATACTTTCAACGCCACCAGCCATTACCAGTTCGGCCATACCGACATTAATTAAGCGAGCTGCATCTCCTACGGCTTGCATTCCTGAACCACAAAGACGATTAACCGTCGCACCCCCCGCTTTAGTAGGAAGGCCCGCGAGTAAGCTTGCCATACGGGCGACATTACGATTATCTTCTCCTGATTGATTTGTACAACCCAAAATCACATCATCAAGTGCATCCCAATCAACTTTTACACAACGTTCTCTTAATATTTTTAATGGAATTGATGCTAAATCATCGGTACGGATTGAAGATAATCCGCCACCATACCGACCTATTGGGGTTCTTACTGCTTCACAAATGTAGGCTTGGTACATTATTGCTCTCCTCAAATAATTTTATAGCTAGAATTATAAAATTTGATTTACCATAACATAATGTTCGCTTGATGAACTAATCGTTCGCTATACGAACAAATTAATAAGAGATCATCAAGCCGTCAAGCGACAATCGATTGATTAGTGAGAAGGATCACAAATTTAATTCAATTTTTATTATTTTTAATTAGCGGAGAAATAAGATTATAAAAACGATTAACAAGCTTATGATGAAAAACTTTAGAAATAAAAAACCCGCTTTAAGCGGTGTTATTTATTTAGGATTGGTACCCGTAGGCGGAATCGAAAAATATTAATTATTTGATTTATAAATGATTTCAAATTTAAAGAGACAAAATTACGACTATTACTAACAAGTTTTATTAATAATTAAAATAAAGTCTATCGCTATAAGTGTCTTCTTAATTCAATATTGGAACACTGAACCCGATTTTGTGTAAAATCTGAGTTCAGTAAAGGGAATTAAATAAAAATTTAGCGTTTAAAAGTCTGAAATTGATTTGGTTTTAAAATAGATATCCTCTCCATTCTGGTTGATTCATTTAAACTAACCGCTTCATCTTTTTGATTTAAAAGAGAATCAATTGGAATTTTTTTGGTTAGAAACGGATTGAAAATCCGATAAATCAGATGATCAGATTTTTCTGCTTTTTTCAGTGCGCTCAGTATCACAGGGCAATGTTTAAAATCGATTAACGAAAATTCTGTTGGCTGAGTTTTGGCAAGCGGATTTTTCTTAAAAATAGTTCTGCCATTTAAAAAATCGGCTAATGGATATTGTTGTAATGGCGATAAATACTCTTTAGCCGTTTTTGCAATATCAGCATTATCAAAACAATCATTTTCATAAAGAGCGGCAAACTCAAAAGTCATTAAGCCTTTCAACTCAGCATCTGGTGTCGCTAATATTTTTTCACCACTCGCTCTATTTGGACGATAGATTAAATTTTCTTTCCCCATCCAAGAGAAGCTCCTAAATAATGTTAACTGAATAGTTTCAAATTGCGATCCGATAACTTCATATTCTCGAACGCCTTGTGTCATTAAAGCGACGGTTCTATGTTCATCGCTCAAGGCAACAAAAGATTGCATAGGATTAATGGCAATCGGCGCTTCAGTCCATTTTTCTTGCTGCCAGTTGTTTATATTTGGATGCGTGAAAGGCACTTTTTCTACACCAAAAAGCCGATCAACAATGGCATAATCGGCATAGATTGCCGTTGCACAGCAAACACATAATCGATGAGAGCTAACGGTATTATTACATTCAACCAAAACGCGAACTAACTTTTCATCTTTACGCAGCTCAACCGTTTGTTTAAGCGATAAAACTGCATCACAAAGCCCTTTCGCTCTATTTTCTAAACAAGAAGGAACCTTAAGTTCAAAAGTGCAACTGATTTTTTGGTACAGATCATTTTTTTCTATTTCAATCACTCTATTTTGCATCGATTCTTTGCTACTAATGATTAAATCAGTTCTTGGCGGACTATAATTATAAGAATCACCATCATCACCATTTTCAATTAACACAAATTGCTCAGCGTAAACATGATTAGAGGTTTTATCAACAACGGTAAAACTCGATGTTTTATCGTCAAATGAAACCGTATAAAAGCTATTTTCAATTTCTGATTCTTCATTAAAATGAAGCGCTTTATTTAGATTGCTTTGGGCATCTGGAATTAAGTAAATCTGAGTATAACCGAGTGCTGGTACCTCTTTAACCTCAATTTTTAAATGAGATAAATAGGCTTTGTTCGGGATATAAGTCTCTTCCATTTCTTGTTTGTACAGATGAGGCGTTAAATAAGTAAATTGATTGAGTAAATAATCAGAATGATCAATTTGGGATGAAATATGGTAATTTAATTCATTACCATTTTTATCAACAATCTTAAATTCACCATCAGGCAGATATAAATCAGTTTCTAAAAGCGTCGTTCTTTGGTAAGGCAAAGTATTAAAAACCGTAATGGCATAACGCTCATTTTGATTTATCGACATGGCAATTTCGCGAAGATGCAAATCAAGTAAATTATCGACCATTTCCTCTATCAATTTATATCTTGCTTTGATGTCTTGATTGGTTGCATCGCTGTTGCAGCCGCCAATGCTATCGTGGGCTGCATTTTCAAACATCATTTTCCATATTTCTTCTAGCTCTTTTGTTGGGTAAAGATGATCTTGTACATGGCTGATGGTAAGAATCGGCTCCAATAGATTGGTGATTTTATTTTCAATACGATTGTTCGCTTGCTTTAAATCAGCCCTTGTTGAGTAAATCGATTTATGAATTCGGCTATTTTTGCCTTCAATCATTTCGCCTTTAATAACTGGCAAAGTGAATGATTCGTCTTTTAGATAGCTAAAAAAATCATCTGGATTAGATATTTTATATTTTCGCCCCGAATCAAGCTCATTCATTAGCGCAATAACTTCAGGTAGATTTTGTTGAATAGGCGCTTGGTCGCCACCATTAGGAAAATAAATATGGCCACTTTCAGTTCTTTTTTCTAATGGAACAATCACTGAGTTGATATAATCGGGCAAAATAGCTCTATTTTTTGGTATGTTTAAGCCATAATAATAAGCAAAAAAGAGTTGATGAGCTAAAATACGCGAACCATCAACACCTTGCCAAATGAATTCAGATTGTTTAAGTCGATCATCGCTGATACCGCGCCAAAATAAGAAACCATTCAGTTCAAACTGTGTGTAAATTTGAGGCATATTAGCCGCTTGCCCAAATACATCAGGGCAATAAGCAATTTTCATTGAATAACCGAGATCTTGCGCATCACTAATTCCATAATAAAGATTGCGAACAATTGATTCGGCACAAACAACCAGCTGGTCTGTTTGTGTTGTCCAAGGGCCAATAATTAGACGTTTATCGGAAATGAGTTGTTTTATTTTATGTTTATCTTCAGGATAGTATTTTAGATAATCAGTAATTAAAGATGTCTGTCCATCTAACAGATAATGCGTGAAATCGGGATTATCTGTTAGCGTTTGCATGACTTCTTGAACATGTCTCATTAAATAAATTTTAGAACGCGAAGAGGTAAAATACCATTCTTTATCCCAGTGCGAATGAGGAATAATGTGAATTGTTTTAGTTTTCATTTTGTGTTTTTCCTCTCTTGAAATAAGCACTAAAGAGAATCAAAAATAGATTAACTGCAATGATACCAAGCAGAATAGCAAGTAAATACAGCGCGACATTATTGCTGGCACCTAAGATCCCCGCCACAGGTCCGCCATTTGGAATAACAATCGTCACTTTAAATAACATTGCTAACGCGCCAGTTACAGCCGATCCACAAACAATGCTTGGGATAACAACTTTAGGATTTGCAGCAGCGAAGGGAATTGCTCCCTCGGTAATCCCTAGCATGCCCATTAAAATAGCGGGAGTCCCTGCTGATTTTTCGTCAGGAGAATATTTTTTTAGATAGAAGGTCGATATTCCTAAAGCTAGAGGGGGAACACCAATGACAGCAGCAACAACGCCCATAATCATCGGATTGCCCGTTGTGATAGAAGCAACACCAAATAAATAAGCGACTTTATTAATTGGCCCCCCCATATCGATACCAAGCATAGCGCCAAGAATCACCCCTAGAAGAATACTAATAGAGCTATGATGAGAAAGCGTTTCGAGTAATCCGTTTAAATTAGTCATTAACCAAGAAATGGGTTGCCCTAAAACCAGAATAAGCAGACCACAAATAATCGCGGTTCCTAAAATAGGAATCACAACGGTTGGCATAACGGCTCTTAGATCTTTTGGTATTTTCCAAGTATTCATCCATTTAACTAAATACCCAGCTAAGAAGCCAACGACAATGGCACCTAGAAATCCGGTACCCGCCTCTGTGCCTAAAATTTCTGGGGAATTGGCAACTTGTGCACTAATCATTGCTGGTGCTAATGCTGCTCTGCCGGCAATAGCATAAGCAATATAACCGGCAAAAATAGGGATCATTAAACCAAAGCCAATCACACCGATATCTGATATTTTTTGCCAAATAGAATCTAACGGTATTTCTAACCCACCGGGTAAGTTTTCACCACCAATAGCGGCTGCAATTGCAATAAAAAGCCCACCAACCACAACAAATGGGATCATATGTGAAACGCCATTCATTAAGTCTTTCATCGCACTTGATTTTTGCTTTGAACTCATGGCTCTTTCACTTTGATTAGGTTGCTCTAAATCTAAAATTTGTGCTTGATCGTTTAATCGCTCATAAACCTGCTGTGTATTTTTTAAGACCTCAGAAATAGGTACTTCCAATACTTTTTTACCATTAAAGCGCTCTTTTTCATCAATCGAAACGTCTGCCGCAATAATGACATAATCGGCGCTTTCGACATCTTCTTTAGTTAATTTATTCTCAACAATCGCAGCGCCTTGTGTTTCTATTTTTATTTCATAACCGAGTTTTTTGCCAAAACTTTCTAATTTCTCGGCTGACATATAGGTGTGCGCAAGTCCGTTCGGACACTTTGTAACCCCAATAACTTTCATATTACATATCCTTCAGTTTTAAAGCTAACAAATCGCTCACGGATTGTTTAGATTGGCATTGATTTAACTCATCAATAAAATCATCATGAACTAACAATCTCGCTAATTTAGCGATCATTTTTAAATGCATATTGTCGTTATCTTTTTCTGGCATAATGAGCGTAATGGCATTTTTAACTGGTTTTTCATCTAATGATTGCCACTCAACCTCATCCGTGAATCTAAAAAAAGCAACAATGCCTTCATTAATATTAGATTTGGTATGAGGGATGGCAAAACCAGAACCAAAACCAGTTGTGGATAATGCTTCTCTCGCTAGCAAACCTTGATTGATTTGAGCAGCTGATAAATTGGTTTTAGCGGCAATTTCCTTAGCAATAAGCTGTAAAACATCATTTTTTTGTTTATTGACTGTAGCGACATCTAAAAAAACAAGTTCGGTAGGCAAAATAGAGTGTGCCATTTATAACTCTCCTAAATAATTTGAAAGACTGAATAACTGACGAATTTGTAAAGGCGAAATAGAGTGTTTGGATAGCTTTTGCAGGTTTAAATAAAAATTTCGTTTAGCGGTATTTCGGTAAAAATGGTTAAAAAGCTGAGGAAATTCAAACATACTATGCTCGGTAATGGCTAAGAGAAAAATCCAATCGACTTGTTCATTGCCCCATAAAATAGGTTCTGGTAAATTTAAAATAATTAAGTGATTTTTTTTGACATAACTATTTTTACCATGTGGCACCGCTATACCTTTAATCGAGGTAGATGAAATCGCTTCACGGTCAATTAAACTGGGTAAATAATTCGATGTCACGCAAGACTTACTTTCTAAAACTTGATTTAAATACGTCAAAATATTTGGGACATCTTGAAAAAATTTATTGTGTATAATCGTCGCATTCTCAATAATTTTAGCGAGTTTGGCGTCACTTTTCTGTGCATAAATAAATTGGTTAATTTCTTTTATATTTTCATCTTCTAAAGCAAGCGGTAAGACAATAACCGGCTTTGTCAGCGCGAGTTCAATTTGAGAGAGAGAAAAGACCAGATCAACCTCTTCAATAAGATGAAGTTGGTTTAATAATTCAGATTGAGAAAGGATCGCTATTATTTGCACCTGATTTAAGGTGTGAGATAACTGGGTTTGAATTAATTGTCCTGCAGCTAGGCCATAAGGTGTTAAAATCAACGCTTTTATTTTACTCTCTTTGCTTTTTTGATTTTCTAATGAATTTTGATAATGAAGCGATAAATAGATCAACTCATCACCTTTAAAAGAAATATTTTTAATATTTTGTAAATATTGATTTGAGATAACGGCGGCTTCATAGCTTAGCGGAAATTGAGTTTTAATCGTCCACAGATCCATGGAGACCACTTCACTTTTTTCATATTCTTGCCAAGAAAAATCAATATGCTGAAGCAAATTTTTTTTAAGCTTGTCATCCTCTTGAAAAGAGGTGCTTAATAGATCATCAATATGGATTAAAAGATCATCTATGAGCCTTTTATTTTCGTCCGATTGCTCGTCTAAAGCTATTTGGTTAAAGTATTGTTTTGAAAATAACGTATAAAGCTCGGTAAAAGAGTTATCTTTATGGGTTATTTGATAATGAATTAAACTTAAAAATAGGCGAGTAAAAACTTCTTCTTTATATTGTGTCACTTTATTTTTAATGCTTTCAGCGACTAACTTAGCTTGAATGACTTCATTTTCTGTTACATATTGATATAAATTAAAATGCTGTTTACAAAAAAAATTAAATTTATCAACAAAGTGCAGACTTTTAAAATAAGGTAATAAAATATTAATAAAAGCATTTCTTTTTAAACAAATATCACCATGAAACTCATAACCTAAATGGCTAGATTTTATGTTATCTTTATTAATTTTATTGACGACTAAAATGGCTTTACTGCGGCTAATATAAAGGCGATCAGCTAATTTTTGTAGTGAAATTGGCTGTTTTTCTAGAATTAATAACAAGTTAACTTTATCAAAAATAGTCAATTTTTGTAATGAATCAAGTAGCAAAATAAGATGTCTGGCGGACTCTAAATCAGAGAACGAAATAAACTGTTCTAAATAAATAATCTGAACATGATATTCCTGCAAAAGCGTATTTAGAGAAATAATATCTGCTTTTAACGTTGGTTTTGATATTTGTAAATAAAGACAGCAATCATCTAAGGTAACAGGTTTATTTTCCATTAACAAAAGCATTAATTCTATTTGTCTTTTTAACATGCCTCTGCCTTATTTAACTATTTTTATAATATGAGTGTAATTATTTTTATTGAATTGTAGTTATATAATTTTTTTTCCTAAGGTGAAAATAAAAAAAACCAGCTTTAAGCTGGTGTTCTTTATTTAAGATTGGTGCCCGGACGCGGAATCGAACTACGGACACGGGGATTTTCAGCTCTAATTTTATATCAATAAAAACATTTAAGAACATACTTAAAAAATCTCAACCACTATTCTATCTCCAATGTTTTAATTAATAATTTCCCATACTTGAAATCTTTTTAGTTACTTAATCAATACTTCCTAATTTTCCAGCATTAATCAATTGACTTACATAGTGTAGATTAAAATTCCCAAAATCTATTTTATCTTTTGCTTTTACTAATACATTCAATTGCTCAAGTGTAAAGAGACACGATAGCTTATCTAAATAAATTTTAGATTCTGCCTTTATAAAAATATTTAGAGCGTCATGCTTAGAATGGTAAATAATGCTAAAGGGAGTCCAACCATAGTATACATCATCAGTAAATTTTATTTTACTAATTAGATACAATACAAATTCTGCTTGCGTAAAAACGTCGAGACTAAGAGTTGAGTGCTTCCAATCTTCATGTAAATATGTAGCTCTCAGGGATACTTTATTAAGAGCTAGTCTTTGATTTCTACAAGTTAAAGTCAGTTGTTCACCTTCATTAAAACAAACAAAACTTCTATATCTTTTCTTTCCATATGAACGATCTTCGATCACATATCTTCTTGATAAAAAATCACTTAGTTGTTGGAAACGTTCATATTGAATGAAAAGAGAAACAGTATAAACAAAAATTTGGTAACTAATTTCCTGATAATTTTCAAAATCAGCTTTATGATAACTGCTTACACCAGCTGGTGCGAAATTATATATTTGAATTTTTTCAAAAAAAGCATGTATTTTGTTAATAAAATCAGAAGTTGGTGAATAATTGAGTATAAATGAAAATATCTCAAGAATTTCATTTCTTGCCACAATTAATGAATTCATATTATGAAAAAAAATATCGTCAAACTTTTGCCCATCTGATATATCAGAATATTTAATTCTGAAGTTCTCCAAATTCTCAAGAAATACTTTGCAATATTCATCAAAACACCCTAATGCATTAGATTTTCCATTTCGAATGGAATCCACACAACGAGAGTAATATGTTTTTGTGCCTATTGAAATAATATTATCATCAAACAAAAAAGCCGGAGGTTTACCTATCGTCGGTTTTTGATAAACGGGTCTGTCATAAATCCAACGCAGCAGCTGCTCATAGTTTTTAGAATATTCCTCATCATCAGACAAATCGATATAAATTTTTGACTGGTAATATGCTGGAACATAAGCCTCATTATTTTCATTTTTTTCTTTAACAACAATCACAAACTTATTCTGTTCAATTTTACCATATAGTTCAGGTGTAATTATTTGAGTTTCAGTACCAACGCCCCCACTTCTATCATCAGCTTTTTCTGCGTATACTCGATCACTAATAATAATTACTTTGGTTATTTCGGAATCAGTAACCATTTTTTCCATAAAAGCAAATTTATCGTGCCCCTCCTTTAACCCCCATTTATCTAGTTGAACATCAACACCATTTTCACATAGCTGCTCAGCTAGCTTTAAAACCCATTGTTCATGTTCAGGAGAAGACCAACTATAAGAAATAAAAGTTTTAATAGATTGAGGATTCGACATTTTCTTATTCTCTCTTATTAATGATTAAAATTAGTGAAATAATAAAAATATCTTATTTGATTTCTTTGGTTTTTTAAAGATTAGATTTGACAAGGGAAAGGGATATATAGTCCCCGTGCCATAAAATGGGATTTTATTTTTATTTAAAAACAAGGGATTAACTTTTGACTTCTCAATCGCCATTTTACCGCTACTTGAGAAAGTGACGTAAAAAAACCAGCTTTAAGCTGGTGTTCTTTATTTAAGATTGGTGCCCGGACGCGGAATCGAACCACGGACACGGGGATTTTCAATCCCCTGCTCTACCGACTGAGCTATCCGGGCAACAATGGAGCGTATTAAACACGATCTGCGATTGTTCGTCAATCCATTTTATTATTTATTTGATAAAAACCCAGCTGATTGCTCGAAAAATAGATGATTTGCCCAAATTTAATAATTCTTTAATCATTTTGTTGAAAAATAGTAACTCGACCTCATTATATTATTTAACCAATAGGTTTTGCAAAAAGGATTAAATTACATGCGTTGGTTATTTTTGATACTGTTCTTTTTATATATTTATATTGAAATTAGCGTTTTTGTTGCGGTTGCAAATTCGATTGGCGTATTATTGGCGCTAATTTGTATCATCGCTACATCAGTGCTTGGTTTATCATTAGTGAAATCACAAGGCTTAAAAAATCTAGTCATCATGCAGCAGAAAATGGCAGCTAATGAAAACCCAACTAATGAGTTAATCAAGAGTGTTTCACTATTACTAGCTGGGCTACTATTATCTATTCCTGGTTTTTTCACTGACATTTTAGGCGCGCTTTTATTGCTCTCACCCGTTCAACGTTTTTTGGTTAAACGCATTGTACCTAAAATAAATATCAAAACGTACCAATCCAATTCACACAATAACCGTAATAGTAATGAAATTATTGAGGGAGAATTTACGCATAAAAATGATGAATAAATAATCAGTTAATAATTTTTTTTATTGCCCCTCTTGAAGTAGTCCAAACTATCCCCATTTACATTGGACTGCATCATAAAATATAACTATTTTATGACTTTATTTTAACGTACCATTTATAAATTTAACTAAAAATTTATTGTAGGAGAATAATTAATGAAAATTCGTCCATTGCATGATCGTGTAATTATAAAACGTAAAGAAAGTGAATCAAAATCAGCTGGTGGGATCGTATTAACGGGATCTGCAGCGGGTAAGTCTACTCGTGGTGAAGTTTTAGCTGTTGGTAATGGCCGTATTTTAGAAAACGGTCAAGTACAGCCATTAGATGTTAAAGTTGGCGATATTGTTATTTTCAACGAAGGTTATGGTGTTAAAACTGAAAAAATTGATAATGAAGATGTTTTGATCCTTTCTGAAAGTGATATTTTAGCAATTGTTCAGGCGTAATTAAGTTATTTAATAGAATAAAATACAGATTTTAGGAGAACTAAAAATGGCAGCTAAAGATGTAAAATTTGGTAGTGACGCGCGCGTAAAAATGCTTCGTGGCGTAAATGTACTTGCTGATGCAGTTAAAGTAACGTTAGGCCCAAAGGGTCGCAATGTTGTTTTAGATAAATCATTTGGTTCACCAGTGATTACTAAAGATGGTGTGTCAGTTGCGCGCGAAATCGAATTAGAAGATAAATTCGAAAATATGGGTGCACAGATGGTTAAAGAAGTGGCATCAAAAGCAAATGATGCAGCTGGTGACGGTACAACAACGGCAACAGTTCTTGCTCAGTCTATCGTAAATGAAGGTTTAAAAGCGGTGGCTGCGGGCATGAATCCAATGGATTTAAAACGTGGTATCGATAAAGCGGTTATTGCTGCAGTTGAAGAGCTTAAAAAGTTATCTGCCCCATGTTCTGATTCGAAAGCAATTGCGCAAGTTGGTACAATCTCAGCTAACTCTGATGAAACTGTTGGTACCTTAATTGCTAAAGCAATGGAAAAAGTAGGTAAAGAAGGCGTCATTACCGTTGAAGACGGAACAGGCTTACAGGACGAATTAGATGTTGTTGAAGGGATGCAATTTGATCGTGGTTACTTATCACCTTATTTCATCAATAAACCTGAAACTGCAACGGTTGAATTAGATAGTCCGTTCATTTTACTGGTTGATAAGAAAATTTCTAATATTCGTGAATTATTACCAGTGCTTGAAGCTGTCGCTAAAGCAGGGAAATCACTCTTAATCATCGCTGAAGATGTTGAAGGCGAAGCATTAGCGACATTAGTGGTTAATACTATGCGCGGTATTGTTAAAGTTGCAGCGGTTAAAGCACCTGGTTTTGGTGATCGTCGTAAAGCAATGTTGCAAGATATTGCGATTTTAACTGCTGGTACTGTTATTTCGGAAGAAATTGGTCTTGAGCTTGAAAAAGCAACCCTTGAAGATTTAGGTCAAGCGAAACGTGTTGTGATTAATAAAGATAACACAACAATCATCGATGGCATTGGTGAGCAATCACTTATCGAAGCTCGTGTTACACAAATTCGTGGCCAAATTGAAGAATCAACGTCAGACTATGATAAAGAGAAACTTCAAGAACGTGTTGCTAAATTAGCTGGCGGCGTTGCCGTTATTAAAGTTGGCGCAGCAACTGAAGTTGAAATGAAAGAGAAAAAAGCACGTGTTGAAGATGCTCTGCATGCAACTCGCGCAGCAGTTGAAGAAGGTGTTGTTGCTGGTGGTGGTGTTGCACTTATTCGCGCAGCAAGCTCAATTACTAACTTAAAAGGCGACAATGAAGATCAAAACGTAGGCATTAAAGTAGCGTTACGTGCGATGGAAGCGCCATTACGTCAAATCGTTGCTAACTGTGGCGAAGAAGCGTCGGTAGTTGCTAATAACATCAAAGCGGGTAAAGGTAACTATGGTTATAACGCGACAACTGAAGAATACGGCGATATGATTGCCATGGGAATTTTAGATCCAACTAAAGTAACACGTAGTGCATTGCAATACGCGGCATCAATTGCGGGTCTGATGATCACAACAGAATGTATGATTGCTGAATTACCAAAAGAAGATAAAGTAGACATGGGCGCAGCTGGAATGGGCGGCATGGGTGGTATGGGCGGAATGATGTAATTTGCCTTACCCGTTATCAAAAAAACCGTAACGAATGTTGCGGTTTTTTTATATTTAACCCATCTTATTTTGGTTATTTTTTTACTTCAATATTAAATATAATAAAAAAATCATACCACTAGATGTTGATAAAGCGTTGAAACACCAATGGCAATCAGTACTAACCCACCTAATAACTCGGCTTTTTTACCAATAATACAACCTATTTTTGCACCTAATAAAATACCTATCGTTACCATGATACATGTCACTAAACCAATCATGCTGGCAGCATAGGCAATATTAACTGCCGCAAAAGCAAGCCCAACCCCTACCGCAAAGGCATCAATACTCGTCGAAATAGCCGTTAGGATCAACATAATTCGTGAACCATTTTGTTGTGAATCTGCAACGCACTCTTCTTTTTTAAAGCTGTTATAAATCATACGTGCGCCTAAACAGAGCATCAGTACGAAAATAATCCAATGATCCCATTGTTCGATATATTGCACCGCAATATAACCTAATAGCCAACCAATAGCAGGAGTTATTGCCTCGATAATACCAAATAAGACGCCGACTTTTAGTGCATCAGTGAAACGATAAACGTTAAGTGATGTGCCTTTACAAATCGCCACCGCAAAAGCATCGGTTGACATAGCAAAAGCTAATAATAATATAGTCCAAAAATTCATGACATAAACTCAAATTTTATTGTTATCGTGTTCTTATTTGCAAACGGTTAATAAATATCTTGCAATTTGTGTGTCACCTTGTTGTCGATATACCTCGGCCATGCCTATCACATCTTGCCGTTTGTTTGGGTTATATTGAAATAGCGACTTAAATGCTTGGTTAGCTTGAGCAATATCACCGTTTTGTATTGCGCAATAGCCAAGTTGCTCCAACCCGTCCATCTTCCATTGTGGGCGGTTAAGAGTAGTGGCTATTTTGTATTGTGTCTGTGCTTCTTGATAGCGGCCAGTACCGCATAAAAATGAACCATAGTGAATGCGATATAAACCATTAGTAGGTGCAAGTTTAATAATTGTTTGATAAATAACATCGGCTTCTTGACGCTCACCTACGTGCTGATCAAATAGCGCCATGCCAAGCATGACATTCGGGTTATTCGGTGAGTATTTATTCGCTAAGGTAAGATTATAGTGAGCTAGTTTAATATCTTCATTGGATTTATCGGTCGTATCCTTGGCTTGAGCTAAATAACCTAAACCCAACTTTAACCTTGCTAGCGCGGCAAGTTCAGGATTGAACTCTTGTTGCTGCTCAGCAGTAAACTGACAAGCAGTTAAACCAATAAGTGATGACCAGCATATTATGATATATAATAGTGACTTAAACATAGCATCAATCGACTCCTCTTATTGCCTGATATCAATAAAGGACTGAGATAATGGTGATGTAACTAATTTTGTTCGCTTAGTCCTATCTAGTACGTCACCCGCTAGCTGTCCGCAAGCTGCATCAATATCATCTCCACGCGTTTTGCGCACAATGACCGTAAAACCGTATTCCATTAATGTTTTCATAAATCGATCAATACGGGTGTTAGAGCTACGTGAGTAAGGGGCCCCTGGAAACGGATTCCATGGAATTAAATTAATCTTGCATGGTGTATTTTTTAAAAACTGCGCAAGCTGGTGCGCATGTTCAATGCCATCATTAACTTGATTAAGCAATACATACTCTATCGTCACTTTACCATGGTTTGCATTTGATACGGCCAGGTAACGGTGAATGGATTCACGTAAAGTTGCCATATTATATTTATCATTAATTGGCATAATTTGGCTACGAATATCATCATTTGGCGCATGCAATGATATAGCAAGTGCAACATCAATCATGCCAGCCATTTTATCCAATGCTGGCACCACTCCAGATGTAGATAATGTTACTCGTCGCTTTGATAATCCATAAGCAAAATCATCTAGCATGATCTCCATTGCTGGGACAACATTTGATAAATTGAGTAAAGGCTCGCCCATTCCCATCATCACAACATTGGTGATTGGGCGATCGACAAGTTTGCCAGTGACGCCAATAATTTTTGATGCGCGCCATACTTGGCCGATAATTTCAGACACACGTAGATTACGATTAAATCCTTGCTGGGCAGTAGAGCAGAAATTACAGGCTAATGCACAACCTACTTGCGAAGAGACACATAACGTTGCTCTGTCGCGTTCAGGGATGTAAACACATTCAATTAGTTGATTATTGCCAACATCGAGTGCCCATTTTATTGTGCCATCAGATGACCGCTGCTCCTGTGCAACTTGTGGCGCTTTAATTTCAGCAATCGTTTTGAGCTTATCTCTCAGTTTTTTATTGATATCTGTCATTAACTCAAAATCATCATGACCAAAATGGTAAATCCATTTCATAACTTGATCCGCACGGAAAGGTTTTTCTCCCATATTGTTGAAAAACTCTCGTAATTGCGGGCGAGTAAAATCTAATAAATTGACTTTATCTGATGAGTTATCACTAGTTGTAAGCGATGAATGACATGGCTCAATTTGAGCACTGTCTAAATTAACTGTGGACATAAGGCCTCGTTTTTACACATTGTGGCGAAAAATATATGACAAAAATAGAGAAAGGATTATACTGTTTTACAATCGATCTGGCTAATAATATTGCGATAATTACGACTTAGATAGCATGAAAAAATACAGTTTATTAATTTTAATCATATTACCCTTTATTACTATGGCAAATACAATTCCGTTAGAAAAACTGCTTGGCCAGTTCAATGAAAAATTAGATGATAAGTTTATCGCACTAGATAAAACCGAGCTACCGGTTAATAAATCAGGCATGTATCTACAAAAAGAGCCAACAGAGCAGCTAATCAAAGCCTATCATGCTTTTAAAAAGCAATATCCAAATAATCCATTTATCGTTGTAAGCGCTACACGTAATTACAATTATCAAAGTGGTATTTGGCAGCGTAAATGGAATGCCCTTTTCCCTAAGTTAAAAAATGAGCAAGAGACGGCAAAAGATATCCTAAAGTATTCATCAATGCCAGGGAGTTCAAGGCATCATTGGGGAACAGATATTGATATTACCAGTGTCTCATCAGATTATTTTCATAAAACTGCCAAAGGAAAAGTTCTATATCAATGGTTACTAGACAATATGCCAAAATATGGCTTTTGTCAGCCTTTTAGTGAAGGGCGTGTTGGTGGATATAATCCTGAAGAGTGGCACTGGTCATATAAACCAATCGCTAAAAATTATCTCCAGCAGTATAAGGAAACACTACAACAGAATAGTGAAGTGATAATATCTAAGTTAAATTTTGCTGGCCACGATAAAATTAAACTAGCAACGCTTTTACAAGAATACGTGCTTGATGTTAGCCCAGATTGTTACTAAGACGA
This sequence comes from Orbaceae bacterium lpD02, assembly GCA_036251875.1. NCBI lineage: Bacteria > Pseudomonadati > Pseudomonadota > Gammaproteobacteria > Orbales > Orbaceae > Orbus > Orbus sturtevantii. Next base: position 1,816,114 of record CP133960.1, read on the forward strand.
CAGATTAAGTTCGCCAATACGGAAGCTTAATCGTCATAATTAAACCGCCAGAGTCCCTATTACGTGCCTGTATCGTGCCGTTATGCATGACAATTATCTTCCTTGCGATGGCTAGCCCTAAACCGTACCCTTTAGCTACTTGAGGGGATTGAATTCGTACAAAAGGTTCAAAAATACTCGATAGCTTATGTTCTTCAATGCCTGGCCCATGATCACTTATATCAATTTGTAAATAGCGACCGCTCTCTTTTAATTCTAAATCAACTTGCTGTTCTGGCTTAGAAAAACGAATGGCATTACGAAGAATATTTTCGACTGCTCGACGAATCTGCTCTGAATTGCCTTTAATTATCGGATGAATAAGTGAAGTATATGTAAAATTAATCATGATTCTTTGCGGCGTTGCTTCATATGTAGCATCTGCAACCACAACAGTAAGGAGATCCTTAAGATCAAAATATTCATCGAGTGGGTTGCGGATTTCTGTTCTAGAATAGTTTAATATCTCACCGATTAATGTGTCTAAACGTTGTGATTCTAACTCAATACGTTGTAATGAATTATCAATATTGTTTTTATTTTGTTGAGCAAGACCTATTGCGAGCTGTAAACGAGCCAATGGTGTGCGTAGTTCATGAGAAACATCGTGCAATAGCGATTGTCGATCGGAAATCAAAATATGAAGTTGTTCAACCATTGAGTCAAAATCTTTTGCAAGCTCGCTCAACTCATCATGGCGATTTTTCAGCTTATCAAATAATCTGACAGACAAATCACCTTGTGATACCTGATGAAAACCGTGCCGAAGTAGTTTCATCGGTCTAGTTAAGTTCCAAGCCAAAAATAGACTAAATAATAACCCGCCTGCAATTCCCATCAAAAACATCGGTATTGGCATGTTAAATATTGTACCTTTGCTACTATTATCATTGTTTTGATAAGAGATTAGATACATTTTCCCGTCTGGAGCCGTCGATGTTTTCTGGTAGATAAAAGAACTACTATTTAACTTATCGGAAGTCAGTTCAAGATGCCCATCTTGTGGATTAAATAACGTAATAAAGAAGCATCCACGCTCCGGCTCCGGGAGATGAGAAATAAAATTAGCTGCCTCTTTCTCACCAGAAATTTGCAACAATTGTGCAATCATTTCAACTTTGGTAGGAATATGGTAATAGATCCGGTGCTCACGACTTTCAAGATAAAAAGTGAGGCCAACCCAGGTAAGTTGAAAAGTAAGATAGAAAATTCCCCAGAAAATAATGAGGATTTTCCAAAATAGGCGCCTATTCATCTATATGGCTATCTAATTCTGTAGCCAACAGCTCGTATCGTTTCAATAGTTACAGCATCTTTGGTAAGCTGGTGTAATTTCTGACGAATATTGCTAATATGAACATCAACACTTCGGTCATAAAGTTCTCTTGCTCGACCCAAACCATCCTCTGATAACTCTTCTTTTGTTACAACTCTATCTTGATTCTTAACTAATAAAGCGAGTAAGTTAAACTCAGTAGAGGTTAGTTCAATAATAATATCATTCCAACGGCACTGTCTCTGAGGGATATCAAGCACTAGATTATGCAGTTCGTATTTTTTATTATCAACTTCACCTTGATTTTGTGAGGCTTGCTCATCAACACGTCTCAACACCGCTCTTAGTCTTGCTAAGAGTTCTCGTGGATAGCAGGGCTTTGGTACGTAGTCATCAGCACCTAATTCTAATCCTAGAACTCGATCAATATTGTCACCTTTTGCTGTAAGCATAATAACTGGAATATTAATCGCTTGACGAATACTCTTTAGAACATCAATACCATTAATATCTGGCAGCATAATATCTAAAATTACCGCTTTAAACTTACCTGATAATGCTTGATCAATACCTTCTTGTCCTGTATGAACAGCTGTTACTTTAAAACTCTCATTAGTTAAATACTCACTCAACATTTGTGAAAGCTCAACATCATCGTCAATCAATAAAATATTAATCATAGTCATAGCCATATAGAGAATAGTTATAGATGATCTATATTATCAATAAGATGGGGGAAAAGTCAGTTATTTTTACTAAAATATTACATGAAATCGTAAATATTTGTAAAAAAACAAATAAAACCAGTTTATTGCAACCAAAATGAATAAAATATTAAATGAAATAATAAAAAAGCCCCAAACCAATAGGTAAGGGGCTTCTTAACATTAAAAGTCTGGCGGTGACCTACTCTCACATGGGGTAACCCCCACACTACCATCGGCTTCACGGCGTTTCACTTCTGAGTTCGGCATGGATCAGGTGGGACCACCGCAACATTGCCGCCAGACATAACTCGTTTTCTCTTAGACTATATAAACTATCTACTTCCCATCAGTAACCTAAACCGCTACCAATCCTCAGCAAATAAACATACCATCCATCAATATAGACTCAAGCCAAATTTTTCATTGAGATTCAAAACAACTCTAAGTTGTAAGGTTAAGACTCTCGGTTCATTAGTATCAGTTAGCTCAATGTATCACTACACTTACACACCTGACCTATCTACGTCTTAGTCTCAAACGGACCTTACAGAGTAAACTCTGGGAGGACTCATCTCGGGGCTAGTTTCGTGCTTAGATGCTTTCAGCACTTATCTATTCCGCACGTAGCTACCGGGCAATGCAATTGGCATCACAACCCGAACACCAGCGGTGCGTTCACTTCGGTCCTCTCGTACTAGAAGCAAACCCCCTCAATCCTCCTACGCCCATGGCAGATAGGGACCGAACTGTCTCACGACGTTCTAAACCCAGCTCGCGTACCACTTTAAACGGCGAACAGCCGTACCCTTGGGACCTACTTCAGCCCCAGGATGTGATGAGCCGACATCGAGGTGCCAAACACCGCCGTCGATATGAACTCTTGGGCGGTATCAGCCTGTTATCCCCGGAGTACCTTTTATCCGTTGAGCGATGGCCCTTCCATTCAGAACCACCGGATCACTATGACCTACTTTCGTACCTGCTCGAGCCGTCACTCTCGCAGTCAAGCTAGCTTATGCCATTGCACTAACCTCCTGATGTCCGACCAGGATTAGCTAACCTTCGTGCTCCTCCGTTACTCTTTGGGAGGAGACCGCCCCAGTCAAACTACCCACCAGACAGTGTCCGTAGACCCGATTCAGGGCCCTACGTTAGAACATCAAACATTAAAGGGTGGTATTTCAAGGTCGACTCCATGCAAACTAGCGTCCACACTTCTTCGTCTCCCACCTATCCTACACATTAAGGCTCAATGTTCACTGTCAAGCTATAGTAAAGGTTCACGGGGTCTTTCCGTCTTGCCACGGGTACACCGCATCTTCACGGCAAATTCAATTTCACTGAGTCTCGGGTGGAGACAGCCTGGCCATCATTACGCCATTCGTGCAGGTCGGAACTTACCCGACAAGGAATTTCGCTACCTTAGGACCGTTATAGTTACGGCCGCCGTTTACTGGGGCTTCGATCAAGAGCTTCTCCTTACGGATAACCCCATCAATTAACCTTCCAGCACCGGGCAGGCGTCACACCGTATACGTCCACTTTCGTGTTTGCACAGTGCTGTGTTTTTATTAAACAGTTGCAGCCAGCTGGTATCTTCGACTGACTTCACCTCCATCCGCTACGGACTTCAATTACCATCAGCGTGCCTTCTCCCGAAGTTACGGCACCATTTTGCCTAGTTCCTTCACCCGAGTTCTCTCAAGCGCCTGAGTATTCTCTACCTGACCACCTGTGTCGGTTTCGGGTACGATTAAATATGACCTGAAGCTTAGAGGCTTTTCCTGGAAGCAGGGCATCAATTACTTCAGCACCTTAGTGCCTCGTCATCACATCTCAGAGTTACAGTGACCGGATTTGCCTAATCACACCCCTACATGCTTAACCCGGGCTCCTTGCGGACCTATCCCGGTAAACCTAGCCTTCTCCGTCACCCCATCGCAGTCACATTCAGTACGGGAATATTAACCCGTTTCCCATTAGCTACGCATCTCTGCCTCGCCTTAGGGGTCGACTCACCCTGCCCCGATTAACGTTGGACAGGAACCCTTGGTCTTCCGGCGTGCGGGCTTTTCACCCGCATTATCGTTACTTATGTCAGCATTCGCACTTCTGATACCTCCAGCAAACCTCACAGTTCACCTTCTACGGCTTACAGAACGCTCCCCTACCCAATATGTTATTCACACACTGCCGCAGCTTCGGTGCATAGTTTTAGCCCCGTTACATCTTCCGCGCAGGCCGACTCGACTAGTGAGCTATTACGCTTTCTTTAAATGATGGCTGCTTCTAAGCCAACATCCTAGCTGTCTAAGCCTTCCCACTTCGTTTCCCACTTAACTATGACTTTGGGACCTTAGCTGGCGGTCTGGGTTGTTTCCCTCTTCACGACGAACGTTAGCACCCGCCGTGTGTCTCCCATGCTCAACTTGTCGGTATTCGGAGTTTGCATCGGGTTGGTAAGCCGGGATGGCCCCCTAGCCGAAACAGTGCTCTACCCCCAACAGTTATACATGAGGCGCTACCTAAATAGCTTTCGGGGAGAACCAGCTATCTCCCGGTTTGATTGGCCTTTCACCCCCAGCCACAGGTCATCCGCTAATTTTTCAACATTAGTCGGTTCGGTCCTCCAGTTAGTGTTACCCAACCTTCAACCTGCCCATGGCTAGATCACCGGGTTTCGGGTCTATACCCTGCAACTCATTCGCCCAGTTAAGACTCGGTTTCCCTACGGCTCCCCTATTCGGTTAACCTCGCTACAGAATATAAGTCGCTGACCCATTATACAAAAGGTACGCAGTCACACCATTAATGATGCTCCCACTGATTGTACGTACACGGTTTCAGGTTCTATTTCACTCCCCTCGCCGGGGTTCTTTTCGCCTTTCCCTCACGGTACTAGTTCACTATCGGTCAATCAGGAGTATTTAGCCTTGGAGGATGGTCCCCCCATATTCAGACAGGATAACACGTGTCCCGCCCTACTCGTCAAGCTTCCACATAATGCGTATTCGTGTACGGGACTATCACCCTCTATCGTGTACCTTTCCAGATACTTCCACTTACACACTATGCTACCCGCTTTGGGCTCCTCCCATTTCGCTCGCCGCTACTTTGGGAATCTCGGTTGATTTCTTTTCCTCGAGGTACTGAGATGTTTCAGTTCCCTCGGTTTGCCTCCCTAACCTATTTTATTCAGTTAAGGATAGTATAGTTACCTATACTGGGTTTCCCCATTCGGACATCGACGGTTATAACGCTTATTACCAGCTTACCGTCGCTTTTCGCAGATTAACACGTCCTTCTTCGCCTCTGATTGCCTAGGCATCCACCGTGTACGCTTAATTTCTTAACCTTACAACCTACAGTTGTCTTGGTTTTCTCAATTTCGCTTTTTCTCTATCTTATCGTCATTCCATCTGGACTTTCACCCAAACTTCATCACCATAAAACGAGAACTCGTTTCTTTCAGCTTGTTCCATATTGTTAAAGAGCAATATTAATCAATGCACTCTAAAATGCACTTATCAATATAGTGAAATAGTTAGAAATGGTGGAGCTAAGCGGGATCGAACCGCTGACCTCCTGCGTGCAAGGCAGGCGCTCTCCCAGCTGAGCTATAGCCCCATTATCTTCACTTTACCGTATTCAGCCTATATTCGCTAAATTATCCAATTCGATTAATCCAGCATAATCATAGCCAAATAATGTCAGGGCATAATATAACAAAATTAAATTGAATTGGTGGGTCTGAGTGGACTTGAACCACCGACCTCACCCTTATCAGGGGTGCGCTCTAACCACCTGAGCTACAGACCCAATAAAGTGATATCTCTTTAAAAACAAACAATCTATGTGAACACTGTTAGGCACTTCGTAAGGAGGTGATCCAACCGCAGGTTCCCCTACGGTTACCTTGTTACGACTTCACCCCAGTCATGAACCACACCGTGGTAAACGCCCTCCCGAAGGTTAAGCTATCTACTTCTGGTGCAACCCACTCCCATGGTGTGACGGGCGGTGTGTACAAGGCCCGGGAACGTATTCACCGTGACATTCTGATTCACGATTACTAGCGATTCCGACTTCATGGAGTCGAGTTGCAGACTCCAATCCGGACTTAGACGTACTTTGTGAGGTCCGCTCCAGTTCGCACCTTCGCATCCCTTTGTATACGCCATTGTAGCACGTGTGTAGCCCTGGTCGTAAGGGCCATGATGACTTGACGTCGTCCCCACCTTCCTCCGCTTTATCAACGGCAGTCTCCTTTGAGTTCCCACCTCTACGTGCTGGCAACAAAGGATAAGGGTTGCGCTCGTTGCGGGACTTAACCCAACATTTCACAACACGAGCTGACGACAGCCATGCAGCACCTGTCTCATAGCTCCCGAAGGCACTCTCGTATCTCTACAAAATTCTATGGATGTCAAGACCAGGTAAGGTTCTTCGCGTTGCATCGAATTAAACCACATGCTCCACCGCTTGTGCGGGCCCCCGTCAATTCATTTGAGTTTTAACCTTGCGGCCGTACTCCCCAGGCGGTCGATTTAACGCGTTAGCTCCGGAGCCCAAGGGTCATGCCCCCAAACTCCAAATCGACATCGTTTACAGCGTGGACTACCAGGGTATCTAATCCTGTTTGCTCCCCACGCTTTCGCATCTCAGCGTCAGTATCTGTCCAGAAGGCCGCCTTCGCCACCGGTATTCCTCCACATCTCTACGCATTTCACCGCTACACGTGGAATTCTACCTTCCTCTACAATACTCTAGACAACCAGTTTTAAGTGCAATTCCCAGGTTGAGCCCGGGGCTTTCACACCTAACTTAATTATCCGCCTACATGCCCTTTACGCCCAGTCATTCCGATTAACGCTCGCACCCTCCGTATTACCGCGGCTGCTGGCACGGAGTTAGCCGGTGCTTCTTCTGTAATTAACGTCAATTCAGTATCCTGTTAGAATACTGACCTTCCTCATTACCGAAAGTACTTTACAACCCTAAGGCCTTCTTCATACACGCGGCATGGCTGCATCAGGGTTTCCCCCATTGTGCAATATTCCCCACTGCTGCCTCCCGTAGGAGTCTGGACCGTGTCTCAGTTCCAGTGTGGCTGGTCATCCTCTCAGACCAGCTAGAGATCGTCGCCTAGGTAGGCCTTTACCCTACCTACTAGCTAATCCCATATGGGTTCATCAAATGGCATGTGGCCCGAAAGTCCCACACTTTGGTCTCGCGACATTATACGGTATTAGCAGTCGTTTCCAACTGTTGTCCCCTTCCATTTGGCAGATCCCCATACTTTACTCACCCGTCCGCCACTCGTCAGCAAGAGCAAGCTCTTCTGTTACCGTTCGACTTGCATGTGTTAAGCCTGCCGCCAGCGTTCAATCTGAGCCATGATCAAACTCTTCAATTTAAAGTTTGATGCTCAATAGTTAACTGACTATAATTTCATTTCAAATGAATCTTTAGTGTCACTATCAAGACTTAATTTTGAGTCCTAAGACTTTTATATTTTGTCCTAACAGTGCCCACACAGATTGTCTGTTTTTAATTTTTAAAGAGCTGACAACTTACTTCTTTTCGCTGTCTCAAGGGTTGCGTATACTACACACTTACCGATTAAGCGTCAATATCTTATTTTGGATTTTTTTACTTTCTCATATCGATTGCTCATTTTTTATCTTATTAGGCAACTGAGCAAGGCTATCAATAATCCAATCGGCTTGTTGCTCAGCCTCTGTAGTAACAGCGTCTCCCGTACGTACAAGCACTGTTTTTTTTACACCCGCATTTTTGCCAGAAAGTAGATCTGAGATTCGATCGCCGACCATATATGAATTAGCAATATCAATGTCTAAATTTTTTTTAGCAGCAAAAATCATTCCAGGTTTAGGTTTACGGCATTCACAATCCGAATTACTTGGATCGTGCGGGCAATAATAGACACCGTCAATTTCGACGCCTCGATCGATTAATGACCAATCCATCCATTCAGTTAATGTCTCAAACTGTTCCTTAGAAAATATTCCTCTAGCAATACCTGATTGATTAGTCGTGATCACCAGTAAAAAACCCATTCTTTTTAGCTCTGCCATTGCCTCTATGACACCATCAATGAAATGGAAATCATCAATGGTATGGACATAATTATAATCAATGTTAATTGTACCGTCACGGTCGAGAAAAATTGCAGGTTTCATTACATAGGCTCAATTTCAGTATTTGTTAGGATGTTAGCATAATATTTATTGACTTAGATGTCTAGACGTCTTAACATTCTTAAATTAACTTTTTGCTTGAATCCTTTTATGATAAGACTAGAAAATATTTTTAAAACATTCATTCATAATAAAAAACCTATTTATGCATTGAAAGATATCAATATTAATGTACCTAAGGGTCAAATATATGGTGTCATAGGAAAATCTGGGGCAGGGAAAAGCACGCTGATTCGTTGCGTTAATTTATTGGAAAAACCAACAAGCGGCAAAGTGTTTGTTGATAATCAAGAATTGACTAAGCTATCAAATGGGCAATTAATCCATGCCCGCCGAAAAATTAGCATGATTTTTCAACACTTTAATTTGCTTTCCTCCAGGACGGTATTCGAAAATATTGCCTTCCCTTTAGAGTTAGAAGGAAGCACTAGGAAAAATATCAAAGCTAAAGTTAACGAGCTTTTAGAATTAGTGGGCTTAAGCGAAAAAGCAAATGTCTATCCAGCAAATTTATCTGGAGGACAAAAACAGCGTGTAGCAATCGCTAGAGCACTTGCAAATGATCCCAAAGTATTGCTATGTGATGAAGCAACGAGTGCTCTTGATCCAGAAACAACGCGCTCAATCCTACAATTATTGAAAAATATTAATAAAAAATTGGGATTAACAATCTTATTAATCACTCATGAAATGGACGTGGTAAAACAGATTTGTGACCAAGTCGCCGTAATTAGTGACGGACGGCTAGTTGAACAAGCGCCAATAGGTGAAATGTTTTCAAATGCGAAAACAGACATTGCGAGACAGTTTATTCAATCAACGCTACATCTAAACATACCTGATGACTATCGACGTAAGTTATCGCCAATCCATGAAGAAGGCTTATACCCTTTATTAAGACTTGAGTTTTCTGGCATTTGTGTTGACAAACCACTATTATCTCAAGCTGCCAAAGAGTTTAATATTGATAATAATATTATCAGTGCTCAAATGGATTATGCTGGCGGCGCAAAATTTGGCATCATGTTAACCGAAATGATCGGCAGCCCTATTAATACTAAGAATGCAATTCAGTTTTTACAAAACAACAATACAAAGGTAGAGGTTCTTGGTTATGTCTAGTCTTTTTCCTGCTTTTAAGCCGTTTGAAACCCTACTTCGCTTTTTATCTCAATTCGATTTTTGGGCGAGCTTTGTAACATTTTGTTCACAATTTAATGGTTTTAATGAAACAATGATTTTCAAAATGGCACAAGCCACCGATGATACGATTTATATGGTTATATTTTCTGGTTTTTGGGGAACAGTTATTGGTCTACCGGTAGGAGTGATGCTCTATACTACCCGCAAAGGTCAAATTTTAGATTGCTCTATTGCAAATAACGTTTTATCTTTTGTGACTAATATTTTTAGATCAATACCTTTTATTATTTTAATTGTATGGATTATCCCATTCACCTATTTTGCAATGGATATACTGACAGGGACAAAAAGTTTTTTAGGTAAACAAGCCGCAATAGTCCCGTTAAGTATTGGTGTGGCACCATTAATTGCTAGAATGATTGAAAATGCATTACTCGATGTACCAAAAGGGTTGATTGAAGCGGCTCGTTCAATGGGCGCAACGCCATTTCAGATTGTTCGTAAGGTTTTACTTCCAGAAGCAATGCCTGTTATCATTAATAGTATGACCATAACGCTTATTACGTTAACTGGCTACATTGCAATGGCTGGCGCTGTTGGTGCTGGGGGCTTAGGCCAGTTAGCAGTTCAGTACGGTTATCAAGGCTATAAACCAGCTATTATGAATACCGTTTTAGTTATATTAATTATATTAATCTTTATTATACAATTTATCGGTAATCGAATCGTTAAACGAGTTACACACCACTAACCTTTTTATGGAGAAAGATTATGAAATTAAAGAACTTAGCTCTAATTACAACGTTGGTAAGCACATTCTTTCTTAGCGCTTGTGATGATAGTAAAAAAACAGATATTGATGTTATTCCCGATGCTAGCACATCGATTAAAGTAGGAGTGATCTCAGGACCGGAACAAGAGATTGCAGAAGTGGTAAAGCAGCAAGCGCAAAAGCTATATAATTTAGATGTCGATTTAGTGGTATTTAATGATTTTGTAACACCAAACCAAGCGCTTAATGATGGATTAATTGACGCTAATGCCTTTCAACACAAACCTTATCTTGAGCAGCAGGTACAAGAACGAGGCTATCAATTAGCCATTGTAGGCAATTCATTTGTATACCCAATCGCTGCTTATAGTCATAAGCTAAAACCACTAGCAGATACTACAGAGCTAACTGACGGCTTAATTGTCACATCACCGCGAGGTGAGTCATATTTTGTAGAAGCTAATTCGACAGTTGCGATCCCAAATGACCCAACAAATTTAGGGCGATCGCTACTTCTTTTGCAAAAACAAGGCTTTATCACTGTTGATGAGTCAAAAGGATTATTACCTACCGTCGTTGATATTACGAGTAATCCATATAACTTAACTATTCTTGAGATTGAAGCACCAATGTTGCCGCGTTCATTAGATGATGCACAAGTTGACTTCGCAATTATCAATAATGCATTTGCAGGTCAAGTTAATTTGACTCCTAGTCACGATGGTATTTTTGTCGAAGACAAAGACTCGCCATATGTAAATATTATTGTAGCAAGAGAAAATAATAAAAACTCAGAAAATATTATTAATTTTGTTAAAGCTTATCAAACCGATGCTGTTGCTGAAAAAGCCAATGAAGTTTTTAATGGCGGTGCGGTTAAAGGTTGGTAAGATACTGTTTATTTAATTACGCGAGTAAATCAAATGGTTAGAATCCAATTGATTAATTAATGAGCAATATGATTGATTTAAAAACAATTGGTATTATTCACTCACCATACCAAGAAAAATTTGGTGTACCACGGCAACCAAATCTAGTTCCTTCAGGCAAGGGAGAGCTTCATTTACTCCCGCCATTTAATAATCCAGATTGTGTTCGAGGTTTAGAGCAGTTTTCTCATTTGTGGTTATTATTTATTTTTAACCATACCGCTGCCCATGGCTGGCAAAATTTAGTCAGACCGCCACGGCTTGGAGGCAATGAAAAAATAGGGATATTTGCCAGTCGGTCAACATTCAGACCAAATCCTATTGGGCTATCTGCTGTAGAGCTGCATGACATTGTATATGACAAAGGGTTGATTATTCTAAAATTAGGTAGTGTTGATATTGTTGATCAAACTCCAGTTATTGATATAAAACCCTATATTCCATACAGCGATTGCTATACTGACGCATTGGCTGGTTATGCCAGCCAAAAGCCAGGTATCGAGTTGACTGTAGAATTTATGGAAAGCGCCGAACAACAGCTAAAATTAATGCCGGAATTGAAAGAGCTTATTATACAAGTGGTCAAACAAGATCCTCGCCCTGCTTATAAACGTAATTCACATCAAAAACAAGAATTTGGTATTACACTAAATCATAGCAACATTCGCTTTTACGTTGAAAATAATGTCGCTACCATTTTTAATATTCATTATATGTAATATAAAAGAATTTACTGCTAGATTAATAAAGAATAGAAAATTTTTTATTGCTAAAAATAGATATTAATCAAAAATAGAAAAATTCATTCTGTACATTTAGTGCTCTTTATTTAATAATTTTTTGTGAAATTAATCATAAAAAATCAAATAAATCAATTTATTATCATCAAAAACTTAAAGTATTACAAAATTATGACTTTTTTTGTCATTAAAATGTTTTTATTTTGTCATTTTAAAGCGAATATCATACTCTCACAACGCTATTTAGCTTATTAAATAATCAATTATTTTGGAGAAAACCATGAAAAAAGTATTAATGACGTTAGCAGTGCTTGTTCTTTCCGTTATACCTGCTACCAGCTATGCATCAAGCACTAATAAAATTCAATCAAACTTAACACCAGAAGGAACTTTAGCGCCAAATTCGGGGTCAAGCGCGATGGACAAGTCAAATACAGATGGTGACGTCAAATTTACTGCGCCAAACCTACTCGATAACCCACGAGTAAATAATAAATAATTATTTGCTATCATGTTAACTCGCCTTTAGATGGCGAGTTAAATCTTCCTCGCCCTCTTAAGTCCGATTAGCAATAAATTTCTTAGCACTAAGTTGTTATACTCTTTAGTTTAAAATTATTTTAATATCTAAACTTTTTTCTCTATGAATCATAGTTACTATACTTACTTTCATTTGTTGATATTACAAGCTTTGTAGTTGCATAGCTATAGTGCCATAGCGCGATGTCCTATAGCTAAAAAATAGGATTACAACTATGCTTTAACGAAATTTGTAAATGGATAAAATAATCACTACACTTTACGATTATTTAATTTTGTAGGTTTAAGCAGATGCAAAAGATTTTTTGCTGAATAATGGATTTGGTGGAGCCAAGGGGGATCGAACCCCTGACCTCAACGCTGCCAGCGTTGCGCTCTCCCAGCTGAGCTATGGCCCCATCAATAATAATACTTGCGCATGATATGAAACTGAGTCGTTGATGTCAATACGCAAATCAATATATTACCTACTTATTTACTCATACTGAGTGATAAGTAGGCATTTTGTTGGTAACTAGCGCATAATTGGCGCTTGATCCGCTCCTTCAGCCTCAATTTTTTGTGGAATGAAGTGATCACGTTTGATCCCCATTTTTAAAGACATATACGCTGCAACATAAATAGATGAGAATGTTCCAAGCAGTATCCCTACACCTAATGTTTCAGAGAAACCTTTTAGCATAGTGCCACCAAAAATATAAAGAATAACAACAACGGCAAGCGTCGTTGCGGAGGTCATTAAAGTTCGGCTTAGTGTTTGAGTTAATGAGATATTAATAACATCATATGAAGAAGCTCGGCGGATTTTACGAAAGTTTTCTCTAATTCGGTCGAAAACAACAATAGTATCATTTAATGAATAGCCAATAATTGATAACATCGCGGCAACTATAGTTAGGTCGAGCTCCCGATCAAATAATGATAGATAACCAGCCGTAATAATAATATCATGCGCAAGAGCAATAACAGCTCCCGCACCAAAACGCCACTCAAAGCGAAATGCAATATAAATTAATATAGAGAGAAGTGCCGCACAAATGGCCAAAACGCCGTCTTGTGCTAACTCTGCACCAACAGTTGGTCCAACAAAAGCAACCCGTTTGATTTTTGCTTCAGAATCAATATCTTTGTGCATTAAATCTGCAATCTTAGCTCCAACTACGCTATTAATTTTCTGAATTTCTTTTGCGTCAGGTAATTTACCAGATTTAATCGAAGTATCACCAATTATGACGGGTAGCCGAATAATTATATCGCGGCTACCACCGTAGTTTTGTACAACTGGCTCACCATATCCAGCTTGCTTTAAACTCGTTCTGATATCATCAAGAGCAACGGATTTACTTAAGGTGATTTCAATTGTCGTTCCACCAGTAAAATCTTGCCCAAGGTTAAATCCTTTAATAAAAATAACAACAATTGAAGCAACAACTAATACCATTGAAATAACAAATGCAATGAAGCCAAAGCGAAGAAAGTCAATAACTCGTCGCCCATGATTTAACGATTCGACGCTAACTTGAGCTTCTTGGCCACGATTTTTTGCTAATTGTGAATTTGCCACCATAGACTCCTAAATTGATAGCTTATTAACACGGCGTCCACCGTATACTAAGTTGGCTAACGCTCTTGTTCCAACAATTGAAGTAAACATTGATGTTAAAATACCAATACCTAGCGTAATTGCGAAGCCTTTTATTGAGCCAGTACCGACTGCATATAAAATAACTGCAGTTATTAAAGTGGTAATGTTCGCGTCAAATATACTGCTCCATGCACCAGCATACCCTTCATTGATTGCATGCTGAATGCCTCGGCCGTTACGTAATTCCTCTTTTATTCGCTCATTAATCAGTACATTCGCATCAACAGCCATTCCTACCGTTAAGACAATACCTGCTATACCCGGCATACTAAGTGTTGCTCCTGGTAATAATGACATAATACCAACAATAAGAATTAAATTGGCAACGAGCGCAATACTGGCAAAAATACCAAATAAACGATAAACAATTAACATAAATGCAACAGAAATTAACAGACCCCATGCACAAGATTCTAGACCTTTAGTGATATTTTCTTCACCCATCGACGGTCCAACGGTCAACTCTTCAATGATTTGGATGGGTGCTATTAGCGCCCCTGCTCGTAATAATAAGGATAATTGCTTGGCTTCATCAATACTATTAATCCCCGTTACTTGAAAACGATCGCTAAAAATGCCCTGTATGGTTGCTACATTGATAACTTCTTCTTGTTTTTCTAAAATTGGTTTACCGTCTTTATCAACTTTACCTGAATCTTTATACTCAACAAATAATGTTGCCATTGGTTTATAGCGGTTTGCCTGAGTAAATGCGAGCATTTTTTTGCCACCATCACTATCTAACGATATTGATACTTCTGGTTGACCATATTCATTTAAGCGGAAAGAGGAATCCGTAATATGATCACCCGTTAACACAACATTATTATATAATAAGACTGGCCTACCATCTTGCATGTATTTAATTTCGGAACCATATGGTGCTTTTACTTTACCAGAGACAATATCGTTAACATTATATGAGTTAGAATCATTTACTTGTCTGAATTCAAGTGTCGCAGTAGCACCTAAAATCTGCTTAGCCAATACAGTATCTTGAATACCAGGTAATTCAACAATAATTCTATCGACCCCTTGTCTTTGGACGATAGGCTCAGCGACACCTAACTGGTTGACCCTATTTCTTAAGATCGTGGTATTTTGGGCAACCGCATCCGTTCTTGTTTGCTGCAATCTGTTTTCATTAATGGCAACAATTAACTGCTTATCACCTTGTGAAACAATATCATAATCAGCTAATTGATTAATTCTTAAAATTGCTGCATTTCTTGCATCATTATTACCAAAAGAGACGATAATTTGCTGATCATTGTTTTTATTCAATGAAGTATAGTTTATTTTATTAGCATTAAAGTCTGATTTTAGTGAACTTTCAGCTTGCTCAAGAAGTTTCTCTAGCGCTGTCGACATATCGACTTCCATTAAAAAATGGACTCCACCTCGTAAATCTAAGCCAAGCTTCATCGGCTCAGCGCCAATAGCGCTTAGCCAGGCCGGGGTTGCTGAAGCTAGGTTTAACGCTACAATATATTTATCGCCTAATGTTTCAGCAATAAGTTCTTTAGCTTTTAGTTGGATATCATTATTTGCAACTCGAATTAAAATAGAATTATTTTCAAATACAATTGATTTTGCCTCTATTTCTTTTTCACTTAAAAGAGTTTGTATTTGCTTTTGGGTGTCAACGGAAACTTCGTTTCCCCGAGAACCAGAAATTTGAATTGCAGGATCTTCTCCATAAAGATTAGGAAGTGCATAAAGTAGGCCGACGATAATCACGACGACCAAAACCACATACTTCCACAAAGGATAACGATTTAACACGGCGTATTCTCTTGCGGTTTATTTAATTTATAAAACAATGAATTTATAATGACTTCATTGTTCCTTTAGGAAGAACTGAACTAATAAAGTCACGTTTAATGACAACTTCAGTCGTATCATTAAGTTCTAGCGAAACATAACCATTTTCACTTATTTTTGCTACACGCCCAATTAAGCCACCATTAGTTAACACTTCGTCACCTTTAGAAATTGACGACATGAGCTCACGATGAGATTTGGCACGTTTTTGTTGAGGTCGCATAATCATAAAATAGAAAAATAAACCAAATACAACAAGCATAATCGGTAGAAAATAAGGATTTGTTTCGCCTGCTTCCCCTGCATCTGCGTAAGCTTTAGTAATAAAAAAGTCCATACTTTTCCTCTTAAAATCAATTAATGGTTAATAAAAATTGGTGAACAATAATACATGAAAAACGAAATTATAGCACACTAATTTAAAATAAAGATCCCACTCTCATACTTGATTATTTTGGCATCAAGTATTGTGCGACACTCACAAGGCTAAATAACCATCTCGGGTAAATTCCACACAGTAAAATGAATAATGCAGAAAGAACAATTAGTGCCTCATTGATACTAATTTTTTGGGATTTAATCATCTTTACATTCTGTTGTTTTTTAATTTGTTTATGTGTATTAGATCTAATATAAAGATTAATAACTAAACGCAAATAAAAATATAAGCCAAAAGCACTGCCTAAAACAGTAACGGCAACTAGAGGCCAAAGCTCAGCTGTAACGGCTAATAAGATTAAGGAAAAACGCCCAATAAATCCGACGGTCAATGGAACTCCCGCTAAAGAAAGCAAACCGACTCCCATGGCAAGAGCCATAATAGGCTTGCGCCAAAACAGCCCTCGCAAATCAATGTCATTATCTTGATCTTCTTTATCACTAGACTGAGATTCCAGACTTATCACACCTAATACACAAATATTAGCGAAGGTATAGCCAATCAGATAGACACCGATCGTTTCAAGCGCTAATACTTGGTACTGTACTGCGATCAACGCAATTAATAGATAACCAAAATGAGTAATTGAAGAGTAAGCTAATAACCTTTTGAGATTATGCTGACTTATTGCAAATATATTTCCCCAAATAATTGAAAAGAAAGCCATAATTACAAGAATGGTACGAATACTTTCATTATTTACAATCGGAGCTAATAAGAATAATTTAGCCACTGCACAAAAAATAGCAACCTTACCAACTGTTGTGAGTAGTAAAGCGACACCGGCAGGGGCGCCTTGAAAAACATCAGGTAACCATAATTGAAATGGTACCAATGATAGCTTAAAGCCAATACCGACTAACATTAAACATACACCCAGTAATAATAGTAAACTTGGTGAAGCTAATGTTGAGAGCTGAAAACTTAGCCCGCTAAAAGTTAATTCACCTGTTGCAGCATAATAAAATGCAATACCTAGCAATAAAAATGTCGTTGCAATAACTGATAGCACCATGTATTTGATAGCCGCCTCTAAGGTATATTGCTGTGTATATTGGTAACCAATCAGTCCAACGAATGGAATAGAGAGTAATTCTATACCGATAAACAGTGAAATGAGGTGGCTTGAATATATTAGTGTTGTCGCTCCTAACGCAGAAAACAGCAACATTAAATAAAATAAGCTATGGCTTTTCTTTTGATCATTATAAAACCATCGAAATGACAATGTTGATACCATAATTGATAAAAATAGCACTAAGCTCGTGTATAAGGCACTGTAGCCATCGCTAGTAAATAAAGCGGTCACATAGCTCGCTTTCCAAAATGAACTCTTTGGTTTATCCTGTTCAATATCGTCATTGGTGCTACTTTCACTATTAGTTAGTAAGTTTGGTTGCTGTAACAATAAGGATGATTGCAGATAAACTGGCAACTCAGAACTTTTCATTTTTGATGGCTCGGAATTTTGCATAGTGCTTTGTATAACATTTTGCTCATCTGAGTTAGAAACAATTTTATAACCAATAAATGATGATGAAATAAATGCTACCGATAAACATATGATAGTAAAAAGCGCCGAAAATCGAGTGCTAACACGAAACAAAAAAATTAGAAATAAGGAAACAATAATAGCCAAACCTAAGATCAGGATTGGCAATAAATAGATAAACTCAGATATCGTAATCGCCACCATGATAATTAAACATCCCCTTCAATGAGATTAGTTTGAGCACTACTAAAAATGTGTTGTATTTTACTGACTACAGGATAAGACATATCAAGAACCCATTGAGGATATAAACCAATGAAAAATAATATAACGAGTATTGTAATTAACAAGCATAGATCTTTAATGGAAATTGCTTTTTTTGCAGGTAACGAATTATCGACAACACCATAAAAAATAGGATGTATACGGATAATGATAGAAATAGAGAGCATAATTAGCCCAACGATGAGTAATATAGCAATATAAGATGCATTACTATAGCTACCAACTATAGCCATAAAATTACCAACAAAATTAGCGGTTCCAGGTACACCTAATACCGCAAATATAAAGAATAGAGTCAATGTTGATAAATATTTTACCTGAGCTTTTAAGCCCAAAAGCTGGCTAATATTTCGAGTCGAATATCGCTCCGCAAGCAACCCACTAATAATAAACAATCCAACAATGACTAAGCTGACAGAAATAATTTGTAAAATAATACCTTGATAAGCTAGCAAAGAGGCACTATAAACAACAGCCGTCATAAAACTCATTAAAGCAACATGAGCATAAGCAATTAAGCGTTTAATATCACTTTGACTAAAGCACAAAAAAGCACAATAAAAGAGTGTTAATAAGCTTAATCCCCACATCAATGGACTAATTGTTAATGATGCATTAGGGAAAAGAGGTATAACAAATCTTAATAATCCATAAATGGCGGTATTCACTAATAGCCCACTGATCATAATAGAACCCGTTGTTGAAGATTCGATATGGGCATCAATAAACCAGCTATGAAAAGGCGCTAACGGGATACGAACAATAAAAGCGGCAAGGAAACCAAGCATTAATAAAAATTCAACATAGCTTGAAATCGGCGTTTTAGTTAAAATATCGTAATCGAATGTCCATTGATTTGTTAACTGCCAGTTAGTTAATGCCAATGAAACAATCGAAAGTAACATCAGCAAGCTACTTATTTGTGTATAGATTAAAAACTTACTCGCACCATTAATCGTTAACTGTGCACTGGAATCCCGTCTTCCCCACAGAGTGATAAGAAAGTAGACAGGAATAACCACCGCTTCCCATAGGAAAAACCATAAAAATAAATCCATTGCCATAAATGACATCATCACTGCTGAGGTCATAAATAATAAGCAAAAATAAAACAACCCTGGACTATTTGGCGCTTCTTTACGAGAATACAAAATACCAATAATAACAATAATAATAATTAATAAATTCATTAAAATGGACAAGCCATCTAACATTAGGTGGAATCTAATCCCAAATAATGGGATCCACGCTAAATCAATAGATTTAACCCAATCTTGACCTTGATAAAAACTCGCTAGAGCATCAAAACCCAAAATAAAAATAATAACCAATGTAATAAGCATTATTAGTAATGCGACCCAACTAGAACCATAACCGCATAACTCATCGCTTAATTTATTTAAGAAACGAAAACGTTTGTAATGTCCTATTCGACATTGCCCTATTCGCGTAAAAGACCCTTGTAAAAAAGCATCAGATAGCCATCCAACTAATCCACCGAATAATGGTAATAAAACAAGTAAAAATAACACAGATAAGCCTTCCAACAATATGATTAAATTAAAATAAGTAACAATAGTATGATTATGCTTCCACCGACCATTGACATCATATACCAGCGTAATCGTCCATTCTCTAAAAACTCAATTTGGAAGTTTATTTTTTTTATTCCCCATATTACTAGCTGATTCCATCGAGAAAGTGGATCTTTTTTAACTAACTCAGCTAAGTAGCGATAAGGACGGACAAACAAAAGCTTTAATAATTGATCGAAACGCCACTTTTTGTGCCATAACTTAAATAACATTCTACCTATCGGTGTATTTATGATTTCATTAATTTCAGAATTAGAATCGAAAAATAAAATGCACGCAATCAAAATGCCTAAAACTGTTACGGCGGTTAATAGTAACTGTAATATTAATTGATTTTCAGTATCTAGATTTAATTCTGGAATGATGCCTTGTATTGGTAAGGGAATATATATAAATATAGCTGTTGACATAATAGCTAAAACAGCTAACGGAATATAACTTAGTTTAGACACAGAGGAGAAATGAGTTAGTTTTTGCTTATGATGAAAAACGATAAAAATTAATCTTAATATGCTTAACGTTGATAATAATATTCCAACTAATGCAATAGTTCCTAACCCCATTTTATTATTCATCATCAAGCTCCAGATAATATCGCCTTTAGTATAAAAAGCAGACATAACCCATGGCATTGCACATAATGATGCCGCAGAAAGTAAAAAAGCAATATAAATAACAGGGTAAGACCTATATAATCCCCCTAATTTATAAATATTTTGCTCGCCATTACATACTTTAATTAAAATCGAGCTAGAAACGAGTAATAAAGCACTAGTTACGCTATAACTGATCATAAAATTAAGGGAAAGAACCCAATCATGTATTGAAAAAACAAAGAAAATATAGCTAATCTGACCTAAATTGATGTAAGTAACAAGACTTTTAATATCATTTTGTACTAATGAAATACAATTTGAGAAAATTAACGCCATTGCAGATATGATTCCCATAATGGCAAAAATATCACTAGACATCGTAAATAGCGGACTTAATCGCAAGACAAAATATCCACTTGATAAAACCATTGCAAGCGATTGTAGTAAAGTGATAACAGGCATAGGCGCCAGCACCGTCTCGCTAAAACTCGTATGAAAAGGAAATAAGCCAGCTTTGCCCATAACGCTAACAAAAAATATTATTGAGATCCAAAATACTATTTCCGAATCTATGGCTAAGTTTTTATTCGCCAGAGCCAAAATATCTTGAATATTCAATGTATTTAACTCGTTATAAGTTAATAAAATACCTAATAATAAAAAAGCATCTGAAACGCTCATAGCAATAAATGCTTTAATAGCGGGTAAGCTAATTTTACGTTTTTGATAGTAGATACCAATTAATAAATAACTACTTATACTAACCCCTTGCCAACCGACATAGAGCACAAATAAATTATCGGCTAATATTAATAAAAATAGACTCGATATCAGTAAGTTACTGTAAGCAAAAAACGTATAGATATCATTAGATGATTTTAAATAACAAGCCGCAAAAAAATAAATAAGCAAACTAAAGAAAGATATCACAATTAAGAATACTAAAGATAGACCATCTAATTGCAGGGAAACAGAAACTTTAGCAGTACCAACGCTAAACCATTCCCACAAAAATCGAGAGTAAATTAGCGATGTATCAGGAATAACATTCGTATGATAATCGATCAAAACGAATAGCATCAATAAACACAACAGTCCGATAGTACTAATACCAATAACAACAATACTTTCTTTACGTATACTTCTACCAAAGCATACTAAAATTAAAAAAGAGAGTAGTGGAACTACGATTGTTAAATAAAGTAAGTTCATCCTTTCATTTCACTCAATTCATCAATATTAACGATTTTTCTACGATGAAATATTCTCATCAATAGTCCAAGTCCAATACAAGATTCGGCCAAGGCTGTGCCCAACGCTAAAGTGGATATAATTTGTCCGTCGGCTTGCTGCCAATACGCACCAGCGGCAACAAGAGCAATGACCGCACCATTAATCATCACCATCAAGCTGAGTAGTAAAAAAAGAAAATTTCGACGGATCAGCGCACCAAATAGGCCGATTACAAAGAGAGTTGTAGCAAAAATTAAACTATGCATTAGTGGGATCATTTTCTTCTCCACAGTGAGGATCATTTTCTGATGATAACTTATTAGTTGTATCATTATTAGTATGCAGACGATGAATAAAATGGTAGGTGATAACCAACGTACAAAGTAACAATAATACAGCTAATTCAATAACTAAAATATAAGGGCCAAATAACATATCAGTTATATTCATATTATCAGCATGATTAATAGCCAAAGCCGAATAATCGGTACTAACAATGCCGTGAATTAATGTAACAAACAGTACAAAAACTAAAATAAGTGGACCTAGCCAAATTTTAGGGCTAATCCCTCGTTTACCCTGCTCTACGACATCTTTACGAAGATTAATTAAAAAGAGCACCGAGAGAAATGTTAATGAAACAGCGCCGACAAAAAGAACTAACATCAAAGCAGCAGAAAAGTATGCATCCATGATAAAAAAAACAACGGCGGTTGCTAAGAGAGAAATCACAAAATACACAAGTGCATTCATTGACCGGGTACTTGTAATTACTTTAATACTTGCTAAAACAGCAATAATCGCAGCAGTGTAAAAAACAGAAACCATCTACTTATCCAAATTATTAATCTTATACTTAAATTCGCTAATATGAAAAATAAAACTTAATCATACATAAGCATCGTTACCAACAATTAAATATTGAAAATTAATATGTTGGTATAAAATACACTGGCTTATTTTTATGCTTATTTAGCTAAAAGTCTAGTTAATTTATCATTAAAAGCGCTTAAGAACGAATGAGAGATGTTATTATTTTTATTTATTAGGCTGTATACAGCAATCAATGAATTGTAATAAACCTCAATTAGTTATTATTGTGGACTTGTCATAACTAAAAATAGTAACCCATGTCTCGATATAAATTTTTATAATTTAATTTTGCAATAGCATTACTATAAAGTATCACAAGTTGTAATGTAAGGTTATGCAAAATTTACCCTTAATTATTGCTCTTAACTAGGCAAGATAAAAAGTCTCTTTAACTTATTTTTAACAAAAATTAACTATAAATTTTATATCGACAAAACAATATAGTAAGATTTTTATTTTCGATTAAAAAATCAAAAGGATAGCTATGAAAACTGCTTACTCATTGATGACAAACAACGTCAATATGCTTGGTACACTACTAGGTGACGCAATAAAACGTGCTGCGGGTCAAGAAACACTTGAGCGAGTTGAAAACATTAGGCAATTAGCTAAACTTAGCCAGCAAGGTGACAACATAGCCCATGATAAATTACTCAATTTAGTTCAACGTTTAAGTAATGAAGAACTGCTGCCAATAGCAAGAGCCTTTAATCAGTTTTTAAATTTGGCAAATACCGCGGCAGAGTATTATGGGATATCGCCTCACGGAGAGGCTGCGAGTAGCCCATTAAAATTAACACAACTATTTGATACATTAAAATCACAAAACATCAATCAAGATGCTATCAATAGTGCGATTAATGAACTATCGATAGAGCTAGTTTTAACGGCTCATCCAACTGAGATAAATCGTAGAACCTTAATTAATACTTACACATCAATCAATTCTTGCTTAGCCCAACTTGACCATGACGATTTAGCCGATTATGAAAAAGACCGTATCATGCGTAGATTGCGCCAATTGGTATGCCAAGCTTGGTATACAGACGAAATCCGTAAAAATCGCCCAACCCCTCTTGATGAAGCAAAATGGGGATTTTCAGTAATTGAAGATAGTTTATGGCAAGGCGTTCCGTTATTTTTAAGAGAATTCAACGACCAACTCGTTGACGCTTTTGACGAGCAACTATCAGTAGAACACGTCCCAATCAAGTTTACCTCATGGATGGGAGGTGACCGTGATGGTAATCCAAACGTTACAGCAAAAGTAACCGCCAAAGTTATGTTACAAGCGAGACTTAAAGCGACTGAACTATTTTTGGCTGATATGCAAGTATTGGTTCGCGAATTATCAATGTCGGAGTGTACAGACGAAGTATTGCAATACTTAGATGCTGACAAAGAACATGCTGAACCATACCGAATGATTGTGAAGATGCTTCGCTCTAAGTTGGTGAGCACTCACGCATACTTAGTTTCATTATTGAACGAAGAAGAATTGGTTGTTCCATCAAATATCTTAATAAAAAATGAGCAGTTATGGCAACCGCTCTATGCTTGCTACAACTCCTTAATAGCATGCGGAATGTCAACTATCGCCCATGGACCGCTTTTAGACACCTTGCGCCGTATAAAAAGTTTTGGACTGCAACTCGCCCGCTTAGATATTCGACAAGATAGCGCATTACATACTGAAGCGCTCGATGCCTTAACTAAGGAACTAAATATTGGTAGCTATGCGGCTTGGTCAGAACAAGAGAAACAACAATTTTTATTGTCAGAGCTTGCTTCCAATCGTCCTCTACTCCCTTCTCGATGGCACCCAGAAGACTCAGTTAAAGAGGTCTTTGATACTTGCAAGGTGATAGCCAAAGCAGGCGAAGAGTCTATTGCGGCTTATGTTATTTCTATGGCGAAAAAACCATCTGATATTCTTGCAGTATACTTATTATTAAAATCAACGGATTGTGATAAAAATATTCCGGTTGTGCCTCTTTTTGAAACTTTAGATGACCTTAATAATGCTAAATCTGTTATGCAAAAATTACTCGATATTCCGTGGTATAAAGAAAAAATAGCAGGCAAACAAATGGTCATGATTGGCTATTCTGATTCAGCAAAAGATGCAGGAACATTGGCAGCATCATGGGCACAATACCGTTCACAAGAAGAGCTCGTTAAACTTTTCGCCGATAATAATATTGAGCTCACGTTGTTTCATGGCCGAGGTGGAACTATTGGCCGAGGTGGGGCACCAGCACATGCAGCCTTATTGTCTCAGCCGCCGGGTTCATTAAAAGGAGGGCTGCGAGTAACTGAACAAGGAGAAATGATTAGGTTCAAACTCGGTTTACCAGAAGTTGCGCTCAGTAGCTTAATGCTTTATGCAACAGCAATATTGCAAGCCAATTTATTACCGCCACCTAACCCTAAACAAGCCTGGCGCGAGCTTATGGATGAGATGTCCGAAATATCTTGCCAATGTTATCGGCACTATGTCCGAGCTGAGCCCAAATTTGTCTCTTATTTCCGAACGGTAACGCCAGAAATAGAATTAAGCCGTTTGCCTTTAGGCTCTCGTCCTCAAAAGCGAAAAAACGGAGGCGGAATTGAAAGTTTACGTGCAATTCCATGGATTTTTGCTTGGACACAAAACCGCTTAATGTTGCCATCTTGGCTTGGGGCGGGTTCAGCATTACAGCAAGCTATCAGTGAAAATAAAGAATCATTATTAAAAGAAATGTACCACCATTGGCCATTTTTTAATACTCGACTAGGTATGTTAGAAATGGTTTATGCAAAAGCCGATACTAACATATACCTGCATTATCAAAAACGTTTAGTGGATCAATCTATGTGGTATTTAGGTGATGAATTATGTCAAATACTAAAAAAAGATATTGAGACCGTGCTAAAAATTACTGATGACGATAGTTTAATGGCTGATTTACCTTGGATAGCGGAGTCTGTCGCACTAAGAAACAGTTATATAGAACCGCTCAATTTATTGCAAATAGAGCTACTCGAGCGATCACGCAAACATAATGAAGAAAATTCAACGGTAGAACAAGCTCTCATGATAACAATATCTGGTATTGCAGCAGGAATGCGGAATTCTGGGTAATAATTTTATAAAATTGGCATTTCGGTGCCAATTTTTATTCTTCATCGAGAAACTCGTCAGCTTTCAGCAATTCAGTCAGATTCAACCTAGCGTCGTCATCACCCTGCTCAGCAGCTTTGGTAAACCAATAAATCGCGCGCCCTTTATTCTTCGAAATTCCAACGCCATCTAGATATTTAACGGCTAAATTGTATTGAGCATCAACGCTTCCTTGCTCTGCCGCTTTTATATACCACTCAACTGCTTTTGTTGAGTCTTGGGGGACGCCGCCCCCAATATCATACATAACTCCAATATTATATTGGGCATCGGCATTGCCTTCTTCGGCGGCTTTAGCAAACCAATAAGCGGCTTTTTCATTATTAGGTTTAGTTGCTGTGCCTGTAGCATACATAATCCCTAAATTATACATAGCGGGTACATAGCCATTATCAGCAGACTCAGTATAAAAATAAATAGCCGCTAAGTTGTCTTGAGTAAGACCATCGCCCTTCTCAGACATTACGCCTAAATAATACTGCGCCTCACTATTATTATCTTTTGCCGCCTTGCTAAACCAATCAGCGGCAATTGATCTATTTTCTTTAATACCATCACCAAAAAAGTACATTAATCCTACATTAAGATTCGCGTCAGAAATACCTTGCTCACCTGCTTTCTCGAATAAATCGATAGAACGCAGAATATTTTTATCTGTTCCTGAGCCATTTTTATAAGCCAATGCTAAATTATATTGACCCAAAGCAAGATTCTGTTCAGCGGCTTTTGTATAATATTGAAATGCTTTTACTAAATCAATATCAACACCTAAGCCATCAACATAAAGGTTAGCTAGATTATTTTGTGCTTTTGCCATTCCTTTATCAGCCGCTTTTTTATACCAAAAAGCAGCTCGC
The DNA here is from genome assembly GCA_036251875.1 of Orbaceae bacterium lpD02. Classification (NCBI taxonomy): domain Bacteria; kingdom Pseudomonadati; phylum Pseudomonadota; class Gammaproteobacteria; order Orbales; family Orbaceae; genus Orbus; species Orbus sturtevantii. The sequence continues at coordinate 1,842,483 of CP133960.1, forward strand.
ATATAATTAACATCAACCCCCAACCCTTGTTGGTAAATATTAGCTAAAGAATATTGAGCATCTACTTCGCCATTTTCTGCCGCGGCACGAAGAGATGGCAGCAAAATAGCAGGATTATTTATTACAATTTCTGTGGATGAAATATCTGAGGCTAGCGGTTGTGCACAAAGGCGATTAGTAAAAATAGCAAAACATAAGATCGAGATAAATAAGCATATTCGTTTCATTACATATCCCTAATTCATAACATAAAATAATAAGCTAAACCGATAAGCGACAATTATACATAAATGTTAACGATGATAATAGTATTTGTTCATGAATAACCCTTGATAGCAGAGGTAGTGAAATGCTTAATTAGTAAAAATTCAAATATACCTTTTTATGCAACTAACCATAATATAATAAAAATTTAGGTACTAATTTACTCATTTCTTACAATAATTTTAATTATTGACTTGTAAGGATCTTATTTTTTATCTGGATTCAACAACAACAAAGCATTACAATATGACTCGCTAAAATCACGGATTTAAAGCCGCTTTCATTTTAACAATTAAAAATAGCTGAGTTATTGATGAGTAAAAAACTATATATCAAAACTTGGGGTTGCCAAATGAATGAGTACGACTCATCAAAAATGGCCGATCTCTTGAGTTCAACTCATGGTTTGACCTTAACGGAAAACCCTGAAGAAGCAGACATTCTATTACTTAACACGTGTTCTATTCGAGAAAAGGCACAAGAAAAAGTATTCCATCAGTTAGGCCGTTGGAAAAATCTAAAAAAACATAACCCTGATATCATTATTGGTGTAGGAGGTTGTGTCGCCTCACAAGAAGGTGAATTGATCCGAAAACGTGCACCATTTGTCGATATCATTTTTGGACCGCAAACGTTCCACCGTTTACCCGAAATGATCACTAAAGTTAGTGACAACGAAAATATCCACCTTGTCGATGTTAGCTTTCCTGAAATCGAAAAATTCGATCGTCTTCCTGAGCCTCGCAGCGAAGGACCAAGCGCATTTGTCTCAATCATGGAGGGTTGTAACAAGTATTGCACCTATTGTGTTGTACCTTACACCCGGGGTGAGGAAGTTAGTCGCCCTAGCGATGATGTAATCTATGAAATTGCTCAACTAGCAGCTCAAGGCGTTAGAGAAGTTAATTTACTAGGGCAAAATGTCAATGCTTACCGCGGTCCAACATTTGATGGTAGTATTTGTACATTTGCCGAGCTATTACGCTTAGTTGCTACCATTGATGGGATTGATCGGATCCGCTTTACAACAAGTCATCCAATTGAATTTACTGATGACATTGTAGATGTTTATCGTGATACTCCAGAATTAGTTAGTTTCTTGCATTTACCTGTGCAAAGTGGCTCTGATCGTATATTAAATTTAATGAAACGAACTCATACCGCATTAGAGTACAAATCGATTATTCGTAAATTACGCAAAGTCCGTCCCGAAATTCAGATTAGTTCCGATTTTATCGTTGGTTTTCCTGGCGAAACAACTGAAGACTTTGCCGACACCATGAAATTAATTGCTGATGTAAATTTTGATTTAAGTTATAGCTTCGTCTACTCAGCAAGGCCTGGAACCCCAGCTGCGGATATGGAAGATAATGTATCTGAAGATGAGAAAAAACAACGTCTTTACCTGCTACAACAACGAATTAACCAGCAAGCAATGGAATATAGCTTTAAAATGGTCGGTACTGTCCAACGTATTTTAGTTGAAGGGCCATCAAAGAAAGATTTAATGGAACTAACTGGACGCACTGAAAATAACCGTATTGTAAATTTTGAAGGTAGCCTTGATATGATTGGAACGTTTGTCGATGTGGAGATCACCGACGTTTATTCAAATTCACTGCGAGGAATAGTCATTCGCACTGAAAATGATATGAATTTACGTATCAATTCATCTCCAGAGCTTATTATTGCTCAAAAACAAAAAGAAGATGACTTAGGGGTGAAAATTTATACTCCCTAGGTGCTATAAGTTGCCTATTTTATTAGTCTAAAGCACCCAAAGTGATAAAATGCGATAGCTTAAGGTGCTTTTATTTTCTCATTAGAACTAAGTTAAAATTGTTGTAAAACAAGTAATAAAAAGATTTATGGGATAATATATTTAGATAGGATAAGATTAATTATCTTAATTTAAGTATTTTCTCAGCCAAAAGATCGTATTAAGGACGTTGAAGTGGATATTATTACAAGAAGCATTCTGTTAGAACCCGCAGATAATCAACGGTTAAATAGCCTTTGTGGTCCATACAATAATAATATTAAGCAGCTAGAAAAACGCTTAGGCATTGATGTAAATCATCGCGGTAACCAATTTAGCTTAACGGGCGATAAAATTTCTGTTCAAGTTGGCGATAACATACTACAGTCTCTTTACAAGCAAACACTATACAAACAACAAATTATCACAATTGAGCCAGAACAGATTCATCTGGCGATCAAAGAGAGTGGCGCGCTTGAAAAAATGGTCGAACATTTGCCTGCCCATGCTTTATTGGGAAGTGGTAAATTAGTGATGATTAAAACCAAACGAGGAATTATTAAGCCTCGTACACCAAATCAAGCAAGCTATATTGCAAATATAATGGATTATGATATTACATTTGGAATTGGTCCTGCTGGCACGGGGAAAACATATTTGGCTGTTGCCGCCGCTGTTGATGCACTCGAAAAGCAACAAGTAAGAAGAATATTACTCACCCGTCCGGCAGTTGAAGCAGGCGAAAAATTAGGTTTCTTACCTGGTGATTTAAGCCAAAAAGTCGATCCATACTTAAGACCACTTTACGATGCACTGTTTGAAATGCTAGGATTTGAGAAAGTTGAAAAACTAATTGAAAAAAGTGTTATTGAAGTTGCTCCGCTGGCTTATATGCGAGGGAGGACACTTAACGATGCCTTTATTATTCTTGATGAGAGCCAAAATACGACAATAGAGCAGATGAAAATGTTTTTAACCCGCATAGGCTTTAACTCTAAAACCGTTATTACGGGAGATATTACACAAATTGACTTACCCCGTCATCAAAAGTCAGGTCTTAAACATGCTATCGAAGTATTAAACCAAGTCGAAGATATCAGCTTCAACTTTTTTTATAGCGAGGATGTGGTTAGACATCCAGTGGTTGCAAAAATTGTCAGTGCTTACGACAAGTGGGAACAAGACGAACAACAACGTAAAGCGGAAAAACGCTTAAATGACATAAACGGATCTCAGGAGTAACACGTTATACAACAGCAAAATTGGCGAAATCGATCAAAAATTCGAGATCACAGCGCGGAAACTAATCTATTTTTACGTAGAACATTGATAGCTTTTGCTATTGTTTTCGCGATGGTAGCAGTTTTGCTCGTTACACTTGCTCACCTGCAAATATTCAGTTTTGGTTATTACAATACAAAATCGGATAACAACCGTATCGAAATTATTTCTATTCCCCCTAATAGAGGGATTATCTATGATCGTAACGGAACACAACTAGCAATAAATAATACGATTTATCAGTTAAATATCATTCCCGATAAAATTAGCAATCTTGACGAACAGTTAAACCAGCTAAAAATACTGGTTGATCTGACTGATGAAGATATTGAAAACTTCCAAAAAGAGCGACGTAACTATAAAGCCCATCGCTCAGTACCGTTAAAAGATAATCTAACCGAGGATGAAATTGCAAAGTTCGTCGTTAATCAACACCTTTTCCCTTTTATTAATATAACGGGTAACCGACATCGTTATTACCCTTATGGTAGCGCTCTAACTCATGTTTTAGGTTATGTTTCGAAAATTAACACTCAAGATAAAGTGCACTTAGAAGAAGAAGATAGACTCAGCGATTATGTCGGAACACTCAATATTGGCAAAATAGGTATCGAACGATTTTATGAAGATCTGTTACATGGCACACCTGGCTATGAAGAAGTTGAAGTCAATAACCGAGGTAAAATAGTTCGTCAGTTAAATCATAACCCCCCGCTGGCTGGTGAAGATATCTACTTAACTATTGATCTAAATTTACAGCTTTATATAGAAAAACTACTTAATGGTAGGAAAGCAGCTGTAGTTGCGATCGATCCAAATAACGGTGAGATTTTGGCATTAGTTTCAAGTCCAAGTTACGATCCAAACTTGTTTGTTGGTGGCATTTCATCGGCAAAATACAAGGCACTACTCGAAGATTCGGACAAACCATTATTTAATCGAGCCATGTTAGGAACCTATCCACCGGCATCAACTGTTAAGCCATTTATTGCAATATCAGCACTAAGTGAAGGCATTATTACACCAAAAACAATAGTCCAAGACCCAGGCTATTGGCAACTACCAGGAACAGAAAAGCGCTTTCGTGATTGGTTACGATGGGGGCATGGTAAAGTTGATGTCACAAAAGCGCTTGAGGAGTCTGTCGATACTTATTTCTATCAAGTCGCTTATGATTTAGGGATTGACCGACTCTATTTTTGGATGAGTAAATTTGGCTACGGTGAACGAACGGGTATTGATATATCTACAAATGAAGAAAGTCGCGGGATAATGCCTAATCGGGAATGGAAGAAGCTCCGTCACAAGCAATCTTGGTTACCAGGCGATACTATTCCCGTCGGAATAGGTCAAGGTTACTGGACAGTAACGCCACTACAAATGGCAAAAGCATTAACAATTATGGTTAATAATGGCAGGATTTATACGCCTCATTTATTAAAACAAAAACGAAGCAATATGCCTGACAATGATCCACTATCTTTAACGCCTGAATATATCGTTGAAGACTCTAATTTAGAAACACTTGTCGACAGTAAATACTGGCAAATTGCTAAGGATGGGATGTATCGTGTTATGTTTGGCAGCAGAGGAACCGCGAGAAAAATTTATGCTGGCTCGCCTTATAAAGCAGCAGGGAAATCAGGCACCGCACAAGTATATGGGTTAAAATCAGATGAAGTCTATAATGCAAACAATATTGCAGAACACCTACGTGACCACGCTTTATTCATTGCTTTTGCACCTTATGATAAACCAACAATTGCCCTAGCAATTGTATTAGAAAATGGTGGTAGTGGGAGCTCCAATGGAGGTGCAATGGCTAAACATATTCTAGATTACTATCTACTAGGCGATGAAACTACAAAAATCGAAGAATCAACTTTAGATATGAATCAGGGAGACTGATGATGCAGAGTAAAAAAAAGTCAATTTGGACACGATTACACGTTGACCCTCTGTTTTTGTTTTTTACGTTATTGTTACTTGTTTATAGCGTCTGTATTATTTGGAGTGCTAGCGGACAAGATATCGCGATGACCGAACGGAAAGTGATCCAAATACTGCTAGGGATTGCTACAATGCTCATTCTTGCTCAATTTCCGCCTCGGCTTTATGAAAAATGGGCTCCTTATTTTTATATTATATGTATTATCTTTTTGGTTGTTGTTGATGCCTTCGGCGATTCAAGTAAAGGAGCCCAGCGCTGGCTAAACCTTGGATTTATGCGCTTTCAACCCTCTGAACTGGCTAAAATAGCCGTTCCTCTTATGGTAGCAAAATTTATTAACCAAGAAGGGTGTCCTCCATCACTTAAAACAACCTTACAAACATTAGCAATTATTGCGGTTCCAACCTTACTCGTCGCAATGCAGCCCGATTTAGGTACCGCTATTTTAGTTGCAATGTCAGGTATTTTTATTATTTTTTTAGCGGGTATTAGTTGGAAATTTATTATAGCGGCAACCTTATCAATTGGCGCTTTCATTCCAATTATGTGGTATTTTCTAATGCATGACTATCAACGCGAACGAGTGCTAACATTATTTAATCCAGAGCGAGATCCTTTAGGTAAAGGCTATCATATTTTACAGTCAAAAACAGCTATCGGTTCGGGCGGACTATGGGGCAAAGGTTGGCTTAAGGGAACACAATCTCAATTAGAGTTTATTCCTGAGCGTCATACAGATTTTATTTTTTCAGTGATTGCAGAAGAGTTTGGCTTTGTTGGTGCGATTGTATTACTCGTCCTATTTTTGTGCCTTATTGCTAGAGGGCTCGTCATTGCTTCTCAATCACAAAGTACTTTTGGCCGTGTTCTAATTGGTGGACTAATATTAGTACTGTTTATTTATGTCTTTATTAATATCGGTATGGTTAGTGGCATCTTGCCTGTTGTTGGTGTACCATTACCGTTAATTAGCTATGGAGGCTCTTCCTTAGTTGTACTTATGGCGGGTTTTGGCATTATGATGTCAATCCACACTCATCGCAATATGTTATCTAAAAACATATAGTTTGCTTTATTTATAAATAATCAGGTTTGTTATAATGAAAAAACAGTTATCTTTAAAATTAAAATATTCACTAATTTTACTCGCGTTATCGGTAGGCGCAGCAAATGCCGATATTAATTTCCCTATACCTGATGCGCCAACGCTTGATGCTGAAGCGTATATCTTAATTGATGCCAATTCGGGCGAAATTTTAGCACAACATAATGCAGACACAAGACGAGACCCAGCAAGTTTAACTAAAATGATGACCAGCTATGTGATCGGTGAAGCTATAAAATCAAACCGAATCACTGAAAATGATATTGTCACTGTGAGTAAAGAAGCTTGGGCAACGGGTAATCCCGTTTTAAAAGGCTCATCACTGATGTTTTTAAAACCTGGCGACAAAGTATCAGTCGCAGAGCTAAATAAAGGGATCATCATTCAATCTGGTAATGATGCTTGTATTGCAATGGCTGAACATGTTGCAGGTAGCCAAGAGTCGTTTGTAAGTTTAATGAATAACTACACAGAGCAACTCGGACTAACTAATTCTCATTTTGAAACTGTACATGGCCTAGATGCACCAGGGCAATACACAACGGCAAGAGATATGGCATTTTTGGGTAGAGCACTTATTAAAAACTTACCCGAAGAATATGCTATTTATAAGCAAAAAGAGTTTACGTTTAATAATATCAAACAAAATAATCGAAATGGCTTGTTATGGGATACATCTCTAAACGTTGATGGTATAAAAACCGGTCATACTAATGCGGCAGGTTATAACTTAGTTGGCTCCGCAGTTGAAGGGAATACACGTCTAATTTCTGCCGTTTTAGGTGGTCGAACGTTTAAAGGCAGGGAAGAAGAGAGTAAAAAATTACTAACTTGGGGATTTAGATTCTTTGAAACTGCAACACCATTAAAAGCCAATATACCACTTGTTACGCAAACTATCTGGTATGGCGATAATAATACTATTCAGCTTGGTGCTTTAGATGATATCAATATTACTGTACCGCGTGGGCAAGCTGCAAATCTAAAAATAGCACATAAATTTAATGATGTTTACTTGAGCGCACCAATAGCAAAAGGTGTTGAAGTTGGTAAAATGCAGTTCGTGCTAGATGATAAAATAATAGCAGAAAGACCGCTAGTTACATTACAAAAAGTTGAGGAAACGGGCTTCTTTGGTAGTATTTGGGACTATATTAAACTTAAATTTTACCAATGGTTTTAATGGCTAGTCATAAAATAACCATATCTTGAATCAGACGGCTCTCACTCCGTCTGATTTTTACTCGCTTGATAAAATAATTATTGTCTCCATATAGCAAGTATATATATTTGAAAATTTAAAGAGAAAATTATGCAACCAACTAAGCTAAATGAACTATTGGAATTTCCTTGCTCTTTTACTTACAAAGTAATGGGCGAAGCCAAACCTGAATTAGTTGATAAAATTATAACCGTCATTCAGCATCATGCTCCAGGTGATTATACGCCATCAATTAAGCCAAGTAGCAAAGGAAATTATCATTCGGTTTCGGTTACTATCAATGCAACTCACATAGAGCAAGTTGAAAGCTTATATCGAGATCTAGGCGATATTGATATTGTTAGAATGGTATTATAAAACTATTCATAAGATAAAAAGGAAGGCCAATGTCTTCCTTTTTTCGTTAAAAATGTATTTTACCCGGTGATTATGGTATAAAATCAGTCTTGCAATGACCTTGAGAATACCTACAATATTATTTATTATATGCATCATGATGAACACCAACGGCGGCTCGTCCTGACGGATCATTTAAGTTTTTAAATGACTCATCCCATTCGATGGCTTTTGCGGTTGAACAAGCAACGGATGGCCCTCCCGGTACGCTTTGTGCAGCAGTGTCCAATGGGAAAAGCTCATCAAACATTTCACGATACATGTACGCTTCCTTAGTTGAAGGGGTGTTATAAGGGAAACGGGATTTAGCATTTTGTAATTGCGGGTCAGTGACTTTGTTATCTGCGACTTGTTTTAAGGTATCGATCCAGCTGTAACCCACACCATCAGAGAATTGTTCTTTTTGGCGCCAAACAACCGAAGCAGGAAGATAAGCTGCAAAAGCCTCGCGAACAATCTGCTTTTCCATTTTACCATTAAGTCCACACATTTTATCTTTTGGATTAATACGCATCGCAATATCTAAGAATTTTTTATCTAAGAATGGAACTCGAGCTTCAACTCCCCAAGCTGACATCGCTTTGTTTGCTCTGGCACAATCATACAGATGAAGCGCGGCAAGCTTACGTACGGTTTCTTCATGAAACTCTTTAGCATTAGGTGCTTTATGAAAATAGAGATAACCGCCAAATATCTCATCAGCTCCTTCACCTGAAAGTACCATTTTAATCCCCATCGCTTTAATTTTACGCGCCATTAAGTACATCGGTGTCGAAGCACGGATCGTTGTGACATCATAAGTTTCAATAAAGTAGATAACATCACGAATCGCATCAATTCCCTCTTGAATAGTAAAATTGATTTCATGATGAACGGTACCTAAATGATCCGCTACAGCACGAGCAGCGGCCAGATCGGGTGCGTCTTTTAAGCCAACTGCAAATGAATGTAATTGTGGCCACCATGCTGTGGACTTCTCATGATCTTCAACTCGTCGAGCTGCAAATTTCTTGGTAATTGCCGATATAACTGAAGAATCAAGACCTCCTGATAATAAAACACCATAAGGCACATCTGACATTAAATGGCTTTTAACTGATTCCTCAAGCCCCTCGCGTAGCAAATTTATATCAGTTAAATTATCTTTAACATTGTCATACTCCATCCAGCCTCGTTGGTAATAAGCTTTAATCTTATCTTCAGTGCTAGATAAATAACTTCCTGGCGGAAAGGCTTCTATCGTTTTACAAACCGGAACAAGCGCTTTCATTTCCGAGGCAAAATATAATGTACCATTCTCATCGTGACCGCTATACAATGGAATAATACCAATATGATCACGGCCAATAAAATAGCTATTATTATTGATATCATAAAGAATAAAGGCGAACATGCCTTGCAGTTCATCTAAACAATCCGTACCCTTTTCTTGATAGAGCGCCAAAATCACTTCACAGTCAGATCCTGTTTGAAATTCGTAACGATTTTTATATTGGTTGCGAATTTCTTGGTGGTTATAGATCTCACCATTCACGGCTAAAACTAATGTTTTATCTTTATTATAAAGGGGCTGTGCACCCGTATTAACATCGACAATAGACAGACGCTCATGCACAAGAATTGCTTTATCAGAAGCAAAAATACCAGACCAATCAGGACCACGATGGCGCATTAAACTTGATAGTTCTAACGCTTTGGCCCTTAGTTGTTCGGGGTTTGATTTAATATCAAGAATACCAAGGATCGAACACATGAAGTTTCTCCAATAAATATTATTTAAGCAACACTGTTATATTTCTAATATCTAGATTATGCAAAATGCATACCAAAAATATAGTACAAAAAATTTAAGATCCTTTGATGCACATTTCTGTTCGATTAACGTAAGGAATATATTCTACGGGAATGATATTGTCTATTTTAATAATATGTATGATATAAATTATAAAAAATCAGCGATAACGCTGATTTTTTAATTAATGCACCAAATTAATGCAGTTCGCACATAAAAGAGATCTGCTTGCCTTGCTATTGATCTACTCTAGTCTTTATATAGTCAAGTGCTTGCTCAATCCGAGCTAGCGCTCGTGTTTTCCCAACCGCGTGAATCGTCGCATCAACTGATGGAGATTGCCCTATTCCAGTTACTGCGACGCGAAGTGGCATGCCGACTTTTCCCATACCAACAGCAAGTTCATCGGCTACCGCTTGAATTACTTGATGAATAGTATCTATTTGCCAATCAAAATCGGCAAGAGCACTTAATTTTTGCAGCGCTAATTCTAGCGGTTCTTTAGCAACTAAACGCAAATGTTTTTTCGCTGCATCGGCATCAAACTCAGCGAAATCTTGATAACAGTAGGCACAAGATTCAGCCATTTCTTTTAATGTCTTACTACGCTCCGCATATAATTTAACAATCGTTATTAAATCTGGGCCATTGCTGAGGTCATAACCTTGTTTATTCATATGCCATGATAAATGCTGGGCAACATAGTCAGCATCTAAATGATTAATATAATGATGATTTAACCACAGTAATTTTTCAGTATTAAATGCACTTGCCGAGCGACTTACCGCATCAAGCGTAAAAAGCTCTACCATTTCAGGTCTGGAAAATATTTCCTGATCACCATGAGACCAGCCTAAGCGCACTAAATAATTTAATAAAGCGTCCGGTAAATATCCATCGTTACGATACTGCATAACACCTACGGCACCGTGACGTTTAGATAATTTTTGTCCATCATCACCTAAGATCATCGACACGTGACCATATTGCGGTAAAGGCGCTCCCAACGCTTTTAAGATATTAATCTGACGAGGTGTATTATTGATATGGTCTTCTCCCCGAATAACATGAGTAATTTCCATATCCCAATCATCAACTACAACACAAAAATTATAGGTCGGCGAGCCATCAGTACGGCGAATGATTAAATCATCTAGCTCTTTATTCGCAATCTCAATCTGACCACGAATCAAATCGTTAAATATGACAACACCATCAATCGGGTTAGCAAAACGTACAACGTGTGGCTCATTTTCAGTACGCGATTTTTGTACATTATCACATCGGCAATGACCGTCGTAACGAGCCTTTTCGCCGTTAGCTATTTGCCCTTCTCGCAGTTTTTCAAGCCGTTCTTTAGAGCAGTAACAGCGGTAAGCCGTACCTTTAACCAGCATCTGATCTATCACTTGATTATAGCGGTCAAAACGTTTTGTTTGATAATACGGACCTTCATCCCAAGACAGATCTAACCAGTTCATCCCTGCCATGATGGCATCAATAGCTTCCGGAGTAGAGCGCTCTAAATCAGTATCTTCAATACGTAAAACAAACGTTCCTTGTACATGACGGGCATATAGCCAAGAGTAAAGCGCAGTGCGAGCTCCTCCAACATGTAAATAACCGGTTGGACTTGGCGCAAAACGAGTTTTAATTTTCATAAAATGATTCCTACAGCATAATATCATACCGATTATTTTAGCATGCTAAAGATATTGAGCAATTAAAGTCTATAAACAAAATAGGGAAATGCATATCGCAATTCCCCTATTTAAAAAAGGTATAATTGAATTAATATTCAGCTTTTAATGATTGCAAATGTGGCTTAAGTTCAAACTGCTTTATGGCATAAGAACATACAGGAATGACTTTACGTCCTTCCTCCTTCATGAGTTCAATCACTAAATCAAATAAGCGATCAGCAATCCCTTGACCTCGATAATTAATGTTAACATAAGTATGATCGATCGATGCTTTATCGTTACCAATTCGAGTATAAGTGATTTCACCAATATCCTCCCCCCCATCAGGATTGGGAACATAAAAGCGGTTTTCATCTTCTAAAAATTGCATACTAGCCTCCCTGTAATTAACTAAAGTTCAGGCATTACTTAGTTAATTGTTAAAATAAACGCTTAGCTGTATTATAAAGGTCGAGATCAAACGGGCGCTTCATATTATTCAGTGCATCCATAATATCATGGTGAACCAATTTGCCATTTTGAATACCAATACTACGACCACCTTGCCCTTGAATTAACAATTCCACGGCATAAGCCCCCATTCTTGAACCTAATATACGATCGTAAGGAACAGGAGAGCCACCACGTTGAACATGGCCTAATACTGTAGCCCTTGTTTCATGATGAACGGCAGCCTCAATATCTTTCGCTAATGCATTAACATCTAGCATATGCTCAGCTACAGCAACAATTGCGTGTTTTTTCCCTTTAGCAAAACCTTGTTTAATTTCTTGAATTAAGTCTTCCTTAGTATAAGGAACCTCTGGAATAATCATGAACTCACATCCACCCGCAACGGCAGCATTAAGGGTTAAATCGCCACAACCTCGCCCCATAATTTCGATGACAGAAATACGGTGATGCGAAGAACAAGTATCTCGTAAACGGTCAATGGCTTCAACAGCGGTTTGTAATGCCGTAAAATAGCCAATCGTATAATCAGTACCTCGAATATCGTTATCAATCGTGCCAGGTAGACCGATACAAGGGAATCCTTCCTCACTTAAACGCATCGCGCCCATATAAGAACCATCTCCCCCAATAACGACTAAGGCATCAATACCATTGGCTTTCAAATTTTCAATTGCTTTTGCACGGGTCTCTTTTTCTTTAAAAGCAGGAAAACGGGCTGAGCCTAAAAATGTACCACCTCGAGTAATAATGTCAGATACACTATAACGGTGAAGTTGATCAATTCGGTTCTCATATAGGCCTAAATAACCATCTGCGATACCATATATTTCGAGACCTTCGGTCAATGCTGTCCTCACTACACCACGAATAGCAGCATTCATACCTGGCGCATCCCCGCCACTCGTTAAGACACCGATTTTTTTTATCATACAAAATAACCTCAATTATTAGATTTTTTACTATTATAGAGACTTAACTTCTTGTCCTCAATAGGCGAAAAATGCCAATCACTTAAAACCGTTCTCTCAATTTAGATTTTTCTTTTGCCACAACTGAGATAGGATCTTGATGAATAATGACTTCTGCAGGATGATATTTCTGTGAAATAAGTTTCTCAATTTTATCAGCGATTGCATGAGCTTCGAACAAAGGCATATTATCATCAAGCTCTACATGCAATTGTACAAATGTCATTGGCCCTGATCGGCGAGTTTTTAGATCATGTATTCCATGAACCTCAGAAAAAGACGAGGCAATATCTAAAATATTTGCATTATCTACCTCAGGTAGCGCCTTATCTAATAAATCTTGAACCGCACTAAAAGCAATTTTTACGGCGCTAAATAGAATATAACAGCTAATTAGCAAAGCAAAAATAGCATCAGCATAAATAACACCACACCAGCTTAAGATTAAAGCGATAACAACCGCACCATTCATTAACAGATCGGATGAATAATGTAACATGTCAGCTTTCACAGCTTGACTATCGGTAAGTTTAATAACATGTCGTTGATATAGCACAAGACCCAGTGTCAAAAAAACGGATACTGACGAAATAATAATTCCCAATAAAGGATAATCAATTTGAGCCGGCCGACTTAATAATTTCACACTATTTAATAATAAAAAAGCGACCGACCCAATAATAAAGGCACTTTGCGCTAAAGCAGCTAATGATTCGGCTTTACCATGCCCAAAACGATGATTATCATCCGCAGGCCTTAATGAATAGCGGATTAAAATAAAATTGATACCGGAGGCGAGTAAATCCATAGAAGAATCAAATAATGATGCTAATAAGCTTATCGAACCGGTCATCCACCAAGCAAATAACTTGATTGTAATTAAGATTAAGGCGAAAATAACAGCTAAATAGGTCGCTTTCTTAACTAGTTTTTCATAAGAATAGCTCATATTTTCTCGCTTAACATGATAAAAAACACAGCGTTGATATTAACATAATTCATTTATTTTATTGAGTAATATATAATTTTATTTTCTAACGCAATGCTTTGTATATATAATACCGATAGCAGAAATTAATAAAAATAAAAAATTATCTAGCAAGGGACAAGGATGAATAAAAAATTACTATTAGTTGATGATGATCTTGAAATAACGGCATTACTAAAGGAACTTTTAGAATTAGAATGCTTTACTGTTGAATTAGCCCACAATGGTGCCGATGCACTGGCAAAGTTTAATAATACCTTCGATCTAATATTGCTTGACATTATGATGCCAGATATTAACGGACTAACCGTTCTCACTCAGCTTAGAACCAAATATACCGTACCTATAATTTTACTTACAGCAAAAGATAACGAATTAGATAAAATTATTGGCCTTGAGTTAGGTGCTGATGATTATATTATTAAACCGTTTAATGATAGAGAGCTCATCGCCAGGATTAGAGCAACGTTAAGGCGAAAATACTGGGATATATCACCAACACAAGAAGATGGCAAAACGCCAACGGAATATAGCATTGATGGTTTAAAAGTAAATGTACGTCAACAGTCAGCCTATTTTGAGCATAGATATATAGATCTCACTGGTACAGAATTTCAAATTTTACTAAAGCTACTAGAAAAACCAGGTACAATAATCTCTCGTGATACATTGAGTGAATCCGTACTAGGGAAAGAATTTTTACCTTTTGCTCGCTCGATTGATGTTCATGTCTCTAATTTGCGCAAAAAATTACCTTTACGTAATGCTAAATTACCTTGGATTAAAACACTTCGCTCAAAAGGGTATCTATTTGTTATAGATAATGAGTCAACGTGACTACCCGTTATCAGGTAGAGACTGAACAATGTGGATCTTTGATAAATTAACCTTAAGAATATTTGCAATATTCATTATCACTTTAGCTTTTTTTCTGGCAGTTATTCTAACAATACCTGATTTTGATGCCAGAAATTTAACCTACTTATCAGAAAAGGAAAAATGTTCTGGTGTAGAGTTAGCCAAATCAATTGAGCACGATCTGGCCAAAGTTCCTAAAAGTAGCTTTCGCTGGTGGATGCGCTTTATGGTTGTGATGGATAATTTACAGCCTCAAGGTCAGTTTCTTTATATTGTCACACCAAGTGATCAAATAATTACATCAGATACCAATAATATAGATCTTATTCGTAACTTTAGCGAATTAACAAATAAAGCAGATAATCCAGCGAAAAAAATCTATGGCAGTTATGATGTTATCGGACCGTTTCCGATTAAATACAGTAATGAAGCTTATTACTTGTATATCATGAGAATTTGTAGCGATCCACAATCGCCATTTTTAAACCTTATCTTTGATTATCCCTTTTTATTATTAACTGTCACGATGTTAGCCAGCTCACCATTTTTATTATGGCTAGCATGGAGCCTAGCAAAACCAGCAAGACGCTTAAAAAAAGCGGCTGAACAAGTCGCCAGAGGGAATTTTACTCAATGGCCTGAGCTTGAAAAATTTGGCTCATCTGAGTTTAAAGCAACAGGAGCCAGTTTTAATCATATGTTACGAGAGCTTAAACGCATGCAAGAGATACAACAGCGTTTATTATCAGATATCTCTCATGAGCTAAGAACACCGCTAACTCGCTTACAGCTTGCCGTCGCTTTATCAAAAAGAAAATATGGCGAAACCAAAGAAACTGAGCGCATCGAACTTGAAGGGCAAAAACTCGACATTATGATTGGCGAATTACTTTTATTAGCCAGGCAGCAACAAGCGAACAATGAAAGCCAAATTCCGTGTCAAATTAATAAACTATGTAAACATTTACTTGATAATGCAACGTTTGAAGCAGAACAATTACATAAATCATTTAAACTAATATCTAAACTCCCGGAGCAATCGATTCTATGTTATCCACAAGCATTTTGTAGCGCGCTAGAAAATGTAATTCGTAATGCTTTCCGTTACTGTTGCTATCTTGTCGAAGTTAATTTTCAAATCATAAATAATCAACTAATTATCAGCATTGACGATGATGGGCTTGGGGTGGCTGAAGATGAGTTGAATCAGATTTTTAGACCCTTTTATCGGACGAGTGAAGCGAGAGATCGCGAATCAGGTGGAACGGGTTTAGGACTAGCGATTGTCGCAAATGCGATTAAACAACATAGCGGTAAAGTGTATGCTGAAAAAAGCCACCTTGGCGGACTAAGAATTGTGATAAAATTACCACTTTATAATAAGCAATAAGAGAAATTAGCGTGTTAAACGTTGTACTTTTTGAACCAGAAATTCCAGCAAATACTGGCAATATTATTCGATTATGTGCTAATGCAGGATTTAAATTACACATTATTGAACCAATGGGATTTTTTTGGGATGACAAAAAACTTAGACGAGCAGGTCTTGATTATCACGAATTTGTTAAAACTAAACGCTATCATAATTTTAGCGAATTTTTAGCCAATAATCAGCTGATATTAGCCCAAACGGACCGCCTATACGCAATGACAACTAAAGGTTCAAAGCCGCATAGTGAGGTTAACTATCAAGTAAACGACTACTTACTATTTGGCCCAGAAACCAGAGGACTACCTGCTGAAATACTTGATCCCCTACCGCCAAAACAACGCATTCGCATTCCAATGCTCACCAATAGTCGTAGTATGAATTTATCTAATTCAGTCGCCGTCGCAATTTATGAGTCTTGGCGGCAACTCAATTATCAAGGCGCGAATCTTTAAAAATAAAAAACCGCACGGCTACGGTTTTTTAAACTCAAATTCAGACTTACTTGACGCGCGATACGTATTCACCAGAGCGAGTGTCAACTTTTAGGACTTCACCAATTTGAATAAATAATGGTACACGAACAACTGCTCCGGTTGAGAGTGTTGCGGGTTTGCCACCGGTACCAGCGGTATCACCTTTTAAACCAGGATCGGTTTCAACGACTTCTAACTCAACAAAATTGGGTGGGGTCACTGCGATTGGTTGACCATTCCATAATGTTAAAATACATTCAGCTTGTTCTACTAGCCATTTAGCATTATCACCAACAGCTTTACTATCCGCAGATAACTGCTCGAAGCTAGAGTTATTCATAAAATGCCAAAATTCACCATCGGTATATAAATAAGTTAAATTCATATCCATTACATCGGCAGCATCGACACTTTCACCTGATTTAAAGGTTTTGTCCATTGTCTTACCAGATAGTAATTTTTTAATTTTCACTCGGTTAATCGCTTGGCCTTTGCCTGGTTTATAAAATTCATTTTCAACGATTACGCAAGGCTCTCCATCTTGCATTATTTTAAGACCGGCTTTAAACTCACTAGTACTATAAGATGCCATACAAGCTCCAAAAAATTCTGAATATAAAAAAATGATCCGTATTATACAACAAAATTACTCGCAGCCAAATAAAGAAGAATGGATTTATGATCTTGCTCAAGTGGTAACGAACTTAAATGATTTATTTAGTTACTTGTCTCTTGATCTCCCAGCCACTTCACCGCTGACATTAGCAGCAAAAAAACAATTTCCACTACGCGTACCTAAAAGCTTTATCGACAGAATGGAAAAAGGTAATTTAGCTGACCCTCTTTTGCGTCAGATCTTGTGTGATGAAAAAGAGATGGATATCGTTGATGGCTACAACGTAGATCCATTAGGTGAACAAAATAATCCCCTTCCTGGCTTGCTACATAAATACCATAATCGGGTTTTATTAATCACTAAAACTAACTGCGCAATTAATTGCCGTTACTGCTTTCGGCGCCATTTCCCCTATTCAGATAACCAAGGCAATAAAACAAATTTAAACCAAGCGTTAGATTATATTAGGGATCACCCTGAGCTGAATGAAGTTATTTTATCAGGAGGCGATCCTTTAATGGCAAAGGATCACGAATTAGCATGGCTAATCAATAAGCTGGAAAGTATTCCTCACATTGAGCGATTACGTATTCACAGTCGTTTAGTTGTTATGATCCCCAATAGAGTGACCGACCGATTGTGTGAACTGTTTGAGCAAAGTCGCTTAAATATCATTTTGGTGACTCACATTAACCATCAAAATGAAATTGATCAATCAGTGATCAAGGCGATGCACAAGCTTAAGAGTAAGAATGTTACATTATTCAACCAAAGTGTGCTATTAAAAGGAATTAACGATAATGCCGATACCCTTGCGAATTTGAGTAACAAATTATTTACCGCGGGCATATTACCGTATTATTTACACGTTTTAGATAAGGTACAAGGCGCCGCACATTTTTTTGTTGATGATAAAACGGCTCAATCAATAATGAGAAAGCTTGCAACACAAGTTTCGGGATACTTGGTACCAAAGCTAGCACGCGAAATCAGTGGTGAGAAAAATAAACGATTGCTACCCTATTAAGTGGCATTTATTCATTAATTTTTCAACATCCCACCACAATCCGCCTCTATCAATGACTTTCGATATTAAATTATATCCTGTCATCTTCAAATAAATACACGCGGATACAATTAAATGTAAATCACCCCTTAATCGACGGTTAAATTACGGGTATTCAAATCATACGGTGTTAACTGATAAACATAGTAGTTAAGCCAATTGCTAAATAATAAATAAGCATGACTGCGCCATGTGGCATGAGTAGGCTGTAAAGGATTATCATCAGGAAAATAATTTTGTGGAATATCGGGAGCCAATCCTCCATTTAAGTCACGAAAATACTCATTAGCAAGTGTAAATGAGTCATACTCTGGGTGACCGGTCACAAAAGCCATTCGTTTATCTTTAGTTGCCATTAAATAAGCTCCGGCAATTTTTGACTCAGCTAAAATAACAAGATCCGTTTTGGCTCGAATAATCTCGCTTGGAAAGTCGGCATAACGCGAATGAGGCGCTAAAAAAGAGTCATCAAATCCGCGCGTCAAAATTGCCTTAGGGTCAGTAATGCAGTGCTGATAAACACCAGATAATTTTTGATTACGCGTCAGTTTTGGTAAATCATACAAAATCTTTAACGCAGCTTGCACTGCCCAACAGACAAATAATGTCGATGTAACATGCTCTTTTGCCCATTGGATAATTTCAACTAACTGCGACCAATATACCACATCATCAAATTGAATTTTACCTAGAGGGGCGCCAGTAATGATTAGCCCATCAAAATTTTGTGCTTTGATATTTTCAAAATCACAATAGAAACTATCTAGGTGCTCTATTGGCGTATTTTTTGATTCTCGTTGATCGATACGTAATAACTGAATGTCGACTTGAAGTGCGGAGTTAGATAATAATCTTAGAAACTGATTTTCAGTTTCTATTTTTTTCGGCATTAGGTTTAAAAACAACACTTTTAGAGGTCGAATTTCCTGACTATTAGCTCGGCTAGAGGACATTATGAATACATTTTCATTACGTAATACATCAACAGCAGGCAATGTGTCAGGAATACAAATAGGCATAATAAACTCCTAAGATAATCACTTTATCCACTTATACGTTTAGACGTCTAGAAATCTAAATATACTTTTTTTTAAATAATTTGTCGAGCGATTAATTATGTACTAGCAGGGTTACACGGCAAAAAGAAACATAACAAACTGAGCTTGAATAACTAGTAATTTTTATCTTATTTAAATTCAAATAGTAAGTACAAAAATAAAAAAGACAGCTTCTGATTATAATTTCTAACAAGAAAAAGAGATGGTATTAAAAACAAATTAAAAACAGAAAAGTATTAAGCGTCCCACAATCAATATAACTATTTCTCAGTTCCCTAACGGTATCTATTAGAATGCACGTAGCATTATGTCAATAATGTTACAACTATTTGTTTTATAGAAAAGTTTTTTAATTATAAGAGGTTTTTATGCCTAAACAAAAAAGTTATATTCGTTTTCATGTAGCAATACTAATGCTATTCGCCACGGTAATTAATTATCTAGATAGAACCGTAATGTCAGCCGCAGCACCGATGATTGAAAAGGATTTACATATTTCGCCCGAAGCGATGGGATGGATTATGTCCGCATTTTTTCTAAGTTACGCCTGCTGTCAAATCCCAGCAGGTTTTCTTGCCGATAAATTTGGTCAACGTAAAACATTAGCAGGCTCTGTTACTTGGTGGTCACTTGCTACTGCAGCGACCGCACTCGCAACATCTCCTGCTGGTTTTATCTTCGCGCGTATTTTTATGGGGGTTGGCGAAGCAGCAGCTTATCCATGCAATGGTGGAGTTACGGCAAAATGGTTTCCTGATCGTGAAAGAGGGCGAGTTACTGCATTATTCGATAGTGGTTCGCGCTTTGGGACTGCATTTGCGATGCCATTAGTAGTATGTATTATTTCTCAATGGGGATGGCATGCCGCATTCTTTATCTGTGGTGGATTAGGACTACTTTGGGTGTTGTGGTGGTTGATTGTTTATCATGACCCGGAAAAACATCCTAATATTAGCGCTGCTGAACTTAAATATATTCGTGATGGGCAAGTTAAAAAAGAGGGAATTGATAATATTCAACCGATGAAATGGTATGAATTACTCAAATACCGTAATGTTATCGCAATGTGTATTGGTTTTTTTATGCTTAATTATGCCGTCTATTTCTTTATTACTTGGTTCCCAACCTACTTAATGAAAGAACGAGGGCTTAGTTTGACGGAAATGGGCTTTGTTGCCATGCTTCCACCGTTATGTGGTGTGATCGGGCAATGGATTGGCGGCTGGTTACTCGATTTTGTATATATTAAAACCAATAATCTTAATATTGCTCGAAAAATTAACCTTGTCGGAGGAATGCTTGTAGCGACACTCATTACATTTGCTGGATTGGTTGATTCATTGTCAGTGATGATGGTGTTACTATGTGCCTCTTACGTAGGGTTAGCTTTTGCAGGCTCGGCTATTTGGTGTTTACCTGGTGATATCGCACCAAGGAATATGACATCAGTGCTTGGCGGTATTCAAAATTCTGTTGCAAACTGTGGTGGAATATTAGGGCCAATTGTAACGGGCTATATTGTCGGGGCAACACATTCCTTTATGTATGCGTTGATGGTATCAGGCTCGGCATGTTTGATCGGCGCATTAGTTTACCTATTTATGTTAAAAGATATTAAACCAATTACACCAAATTGAAATAATAAAAAACGTGTAATTTAGCCCGATGAGCCGTGTGATTAAAGCACGGTTCATTTTTTATAATATCAACTATTATGTTCTAATAGGTAACACATAAGACATCTCGCTAAATTTTATATCGGAAATTAATTTATGAGTCGTAGCCAAACATTACGCCACAATACCATTAATCAATTTATTGATTGTATAAATAACCATATTATTGCATTTCCACTCCCTTCAATCTCTATTCTAGCGGATATGTTTAATGTCAGCAGGACGACTATTCGAGCTATCTTAAACTATTTGTTAGAAATTGGTGTATTAGCAAATCAAGACAATCAGTACCAATTAATTCGCAAACCAACTGAAAAAGATAAAATTAACGTTATTTTTGAAAAGCGAGTGGTACAAGATGAAAAATTTGAACAGTACTTTTATAGCTTAATTAATAGCCATAAACTATTACCTGGTGATCAATTTAGTGAAATCGAATTAGCTAAAAAAGCAAATGTTAGTCCAATTGTGGTTAGGGAGTTTTTATTACGTTTCTTACATTACGGTTTAATCAATAATTACCAAAAAGGAAAGTGGCAACTAATCGTTTTCGATCAAGATTATGCTGAAAAACTCTATGAATTTCGTAGTATTTTGGAGATATTTGCGCTACGTTCATTTATGGCACAACCAGACCATCATATCAATTGGACCAAAGCTAAAGAATTACTCCAAAGCCATAAAAGCCTACAACAAAATATCAATAATGATTATACTTTATTTTCAAGCCTTGATCGTGAATTTCATCAACTGATCCTTTCTTCTCGCGATAATCCATTTTTTGTACAATCTTTTGACTTAATTTCGGTTATTTTTCATTTTCATTATCAGTGGGATAATAGTGACCTGAAAGAGCGTAATAGTGTCGCAGTGAGTGAACACATTGCCGTACTTGCCGCAATTTTGCAAAAAAATGAAACTAAAGCCATTGCGGCATTATGTAAGCACCTGAATACAGCCAAAACATCGATGCATGAATCAATTAGTCGAGCGTTAATGATAAAAAACAGATAAAAAACAGAAAAGTTAAATATCCAACACGAAATAAACAAGTAATTCAAAATCGCTAAATTGACTCAGATATAGTGCTCTTTACATGCTTAACTTACAAAAAAAAGAGAAAACGTATCATGAATAAACTACTTAATCGTCAAAATTTTCCTGGTCCGGCTTATCCTGAGAAAGTACTACAATTCGGTGAGGGTAATTTCTTAAGAGCCTTTATTGATTGGATTATTGATAACCTTAATGAAAAAACCGACTTCAATAGCGGAATCACCATTATTCGTCCTATTGATACTCATCAACCAACATTAAATGGGCAAGATGGTTTATATACCACGGTAATTCGCGGCATTAATGAACAAGGTGTCGCGGTTGCTGAGCCTAAAATCATTTATTCTGTTAATCGTGAGATTTCTGTCTATCAAGAATTTAACGAGTATTTAAAGTGTGCAGAAAACCCAGATCTCGAGTTTATCTTTTCAAATACCACTGAAGCTGGCATTACCTTTAGTGATCAAGATAAACTATCTGCTACCCCACCCGCCACATTCCCAGCAAAATTAACAGTCTTGCTTTACCACCGTTTTAAACACTTTAATGGCCAAAAAGAAAAAGGCTTGATTATTATTCCTTGTGAATTAATCGATTATAACGGCGAAAAATTAAAAGAGTATGTCATTAAATATGCCGAATTATGGCGTTTAGATGCAGATTTTGTAAGTTGGTTAAATGATGCCAATACATTCTGTTCAACACTTGTTGACCGTATTGTTACCGGCTACCCAAAAGATGAAGCGGCTAAACTTGAACAAGAACTTGGCTATCAAGATAAATTCCTCGATACAGCAGAATATTTTTACTTGTTTGTTATTCAAGGACCAAATTGGATTAAAGATAAACTTAAACTCAATGAAGTAAATATGAATATCTTGGTCGCTGATGATATTAAGCCTTATAAAGAACGTAAAGTGGGTATCTTAAATGGCGCGCATACCGCGATGGTGCCCGTTGCCTATCTTGCCGGAATTCGCACTGTAGGCGAAGCGATGGCAAACGCTAAAGTTGAAAACTTTATCAAAAATTTATTAAATAAAGAAGTGATCCCAACATTATCATTAGATAAAGATGAGCTAAATCAATTTGCTAGCGACGTATTAAATCGCTTCAAAAATCCGTTTATTAAACACGAATTAATCGCAATCTCATTGAATTCATTAACTAAGTTTAAAACACGTTTGCTGCCTCAATTAGTGACATATAGTCAAAAATTTAATCAACCACCCAAATACATTGCTTTCGCATTATCAGCTTTAATTGCTTTTTACCATGGTGAATATCAAGGTAATAAAATTCCTTTAACGGATGATAAACATCTATTAGATCGTTTTGAAGCATGGCAATACTTGTATAAACGTGATGTTAAACAACTCGTCTCAAATGTATTAGGAATGGCAGATCACTGGGAACAAGATCTGAATGCCATTCCAGAACTTACCGATCTCGTTACTAAAAATCTTCAAGCGATTTTAGCTAATGATATCGAAAGCGTTATTCCACAGGATTAATTATTTAGGAGCAAAAAATTATGTCTAATATGAAGTATGTTGTGATCCCTGAACCAGGAAAAGTTGAAATCAAAGAGATGGAAAAACCGCTGTTACAAAAAGGCGAAGCGATTTTAAAAGTGCTATACGGTGGTATTTGTGGTTCAGATATGGGGACTTATAAAGGGACCTTCCTTTATGCTAGCTATCCACGAATTCCGGGTCATGAATTTTCTGCAGAAGTAGTCGAAGTCGGCGAAAATGAGCTCGGCATCAAAAAAGGTATGGTGGTCACCGCCAATCCTTATTTCAATTGTGGCAAGTGTTATTCATGCCGTCGCGGCTTTGTTAACTGCTGTACCAGCAACCAAACACTTGGTGCGCAACGCGATGGTATTTTTCGCCAATATTACAGCATGCCCGTTGAGCGTATTTATGATGGTAAAGGGTTAGATGCATTAACGCTTTCTATGATAGAGCCATTTTGCATCAGCTACCATTCCGTGCAACGTACAAGCGTCAAAGCAGGTGATAAAGTGTTAGTCGTCGGGGCTGGCCCTATTGGCTTATTTGCCGTAATGGCAGCTAAGCTAAAAGGTGCAGAAGTTTATGTGAGCGATATGATGCACAACCGCTTAGATAAAGCATTAGAAATTGGTGCGTCGGGTGTAATTCGAACAGATAAAGAAGACTTCGCTCAGCGCGTAAAAGACATTACCAATGGTGATGGTTTTGATGTCTGTATTGAATGTGTTGGTTTACCACAAACCTTCCAAAACTGTATTGATGCAGCAGCATTTAGAGGCCGTATTGGATTAGTGGGGGTGGGCAAGCAAAAGCTTGATTTTGCCTTTACTCAAATTCAAACCAAAGAGCTCGATATTTTTGGCTCCCGTAATGCGCTCAAAGCAGATTTCATTGAGCTAATTGATTTAGTAAAAACCGGTAAATGTGATGTTAAAAGTATCATTACCGATGTTTATCAATTAAATGATGCTGAAAAAGCATTTAAAGAGATGGCAACCGATCCCGCGAGTCGATTAAAATCAGTTATTAAAATTGGTTAATCAATGCATAGAGGCAACAGCTTACACCGTTGCCTTTAATGATAAAAATTGGGGCAATAACGCATGAAAAATATCATCAAAATAAACGAAAACGATAATGTCATTATCGCACTCGAAAATATTAACAAAGGTGATACTTTAGTAATTGGTAATATCAACATCAATGTTACCGAGGATATTCCTTCTGGGCACAAGATTGCGATTAAACCAATCGAGCAAAATCAAGATATCATTAAATATGGTTTTCCTATCGGTCATGCCACCGCAGCAATACAGATAGGTCAGCATGTACATATCCATAACGTAAAAACTAATTTAGGCGAACTGAGCGAGTATCAATATCAGCCGACGTCGATTAGAGTGGATAGCCAGTTTTTAGACCGCGGTATTCAGATATATCGTAGAGAAAATGGCGATGTTGGCATTCGCAATGAACTATGGATCGTACCTACTGTCGGCTGCGTGAACGGTATCGCCCAGCAAATAAGTAAAAAATTTATCAGCCAATTAGCAAAACAAGGCGATGATTTTGACAACATTTATGTGCTGACTCATCCTTATGGTTGCTCCCAATTAGGCCAAGACCATCAAAATACCCGCACCATTTTACAAGATATGGTGAAACATCCTAATGCAGGTGGCGTTCTAGTTATCGGGCTTGGCTGCGAAAATAATCAGCTTAATGCATTTCGTGACACACTCGGTGATTATAATCATGACCGCGTTAGTTTTATGACGTTACAAGATGAAACTGATGAGATTAATACAGGCTTAATTCATCTTAATCAGCTCTATCAACAAATGAAAAACGACCTACGCGTACCTGGTAAACTTAGTGAACTAAAATTTGGTTTAGAGTGTGGTGGCTCGGATGGGCTCTCTGGCATTACGGCTAACCCACTATTAGGGCAATTTTCCGATTATGTCATTAGCCATGGTGGCACTAGCGTATTAACCGAAGTGCCCGAAATGTTCGGTGCAGAGACGATTTTAATGTCTCATTGTATTGATAAGTCGACCTTCGATAAAACCGTTACGATGGTTAATGAATTTAAGCGTTATTTTATGGAACATAATCAACCTATTTATGAAAACCCATCGCCAGGTAATAAAGCGGGCGGAATTACAACTCTGGAGGATAAATCGCTTGGCTGCACACAAAAAGCGGGAAATAGCCAAGTTGTTGATGTGCTGGCATACGGTCAGCGTTTAACCAAACCAGGGCTCAATTTACTGTCAGCTCCAGGCAATGATGCCGTTGCGACGAGTGCCTTAATTGCCGCTGGTTGCCATATGGTTTTATTCTCAACGGGACGAGGTACACCTTATGGTGGCTTTGTACCTACGGTAAAACTCGCAACCAATACGACACTCGCCCAGAAAAAGCCAACTTGGATCGATTTTAATGCTGGGCAATTAGTAAATGGTGTTTGTATGCACGAGCTATTAAAGCAATTTATCGATCTTATTGTCGATATTGCCAATGGCAAACCGAGTTGTAATGAAAGAAATGAGTTTAAAGAACTAGCTATTTTTAAGAATGGTGTAACCGAATAACATTACTTTGATTATAGCGATTAAACGGGGACGCAGTAGTCCCCTATTTTTTATACGCAAAAAATAAGCGACAGCCAATCTAGCGACATACTAGACATAGTAACTTACCATTAGTTAATGGTTCATTACCGACGATAGTGGTGTCAGCGCACCCACCATCAATTAGTGTCAATAAATAGCAGAGAGATTTAAAAATAATTTAGGCAGTGGTCAGCATTAATAACATGCTCTAAATCGTAAATAAAGCCACTAAATCTTGAAAACAATTTGTTAATTGGCATCTTGATAAAAGATTAGCTAGATATAGTTAAAATCTTATAATATCATAGCGAACCTATAACACATTCTTTTTTATAAAGAATATGTTACTTAATTAGCAAAGTAGGTCATAAACTAATTCCTTCCATGTACGGGTGATTGGTAGAACCTTTATGAGTATAGCTAGGTTCTAGTACCAACTGTGTTGACAACCTTTACCGGCAAGGAGTTATTTAAAAGTAATATGTGGTTTTTAAGATTTAAGCAGACCGTCTGTTTTTTGTTACTTGCTTGGTTTGCGTCTATTATAATTCAGTTATTAGGTCGTGCGTTTCTTTTATTTATTTTCGCTCATGAGCAAATAGCTAATGTAGCAAAGCAGGATATTGCTAATCTATTTTTAATGGGTTTAAAGTATGATATTCGTGTTGCTAGTATCGCTTTTGGCACGTTATTACTGTTTTCTTTATTTATCGCATTTTCACAGAAACTGTTTGCTTTTTGGTTAAAATATTTAGTTATTTTCTCAACAGTACTCGTCTTAATTATATCCACTGTTACGTTGGTTAATATTAGTTATTTTAAAACTTATGGCCGACATATCGATGTATTTATCTTCGGATTAATTGATGATGATACTATCGCTATTTTGCAAACAATTTGGCAAGATTATCCGGTCATTACTGGAGCCGTTTTATTACTTATCGTATATTTGATATTTTTCTATTTTAATAAACGTTGGCTATCTTTTGTTTTAAGAAAAGTAACCAAAAAAGTTAGCGTTTGGTTTGAAATCCCAACCTTATTTATTGTGTTATTAATAACTTTTATCGGGAGCCGTGGTTCTCTAGATACATTTCCGTTAAGAAAGTCAGACGCACAAGTCTCAAGTAATAATACTATCAATATGTTTGTACCAAATGGCTTGATGGCGTTAAGTTGGGCCTATTCTGATTATAAAATAGAAAGTCGTTCCACTCCTATTTCGCCTAAAATCAATAAACGAGCTTTATTAAATTTTTTTGGTAATGAAAAGGATAATTCAGTAGATATTTTTGTAGAAAAAACGTTACCGAATAATATTGTTGAACAAAAGCACCCTAACGTTGTATTGGCTGTTATGGAGAGCATGGGAACCCACTTATTTAAATTCGACAATAAAGATAGGGATTTATTAGGAGCACTCAGACCTCATTTACAGCAAGATTTTGTTTTCTGGAATTTTATTTCTGAAGGTGATGGGACGCTTGACTCACTAAGCCGTTTTTTTGTTCGAAGTCCTATAAGCAAAATAACCCAATCATCCGCGCAATTTAGTACTTTCAAAAGTAATATGTTCCAACCATTTTTAGACAATGGCTATAAAATAGTATTTATTACCGCAGGAAATGGGGCATGGCGTAATTTAAACCAATTTTTACCACATTTAGGTGTAACTGAGTTTGTAGAACAAGCCACATTAAAAAATATGTACCCTGATGCTAAAATAGGTACTTGGGGCGTTCCTGATGAATATATGTTTAAATATGCTCTTCAACGTTTAGAAAAAGCGGAAAAAGATAATGAACATGTGATGATTATGATGCTGTCTATTACTAATCACCCTCCCTATAAAATACCTGATTCGAGTATATATCAAGATTATATTCTTTCTGATCAAGAAAAAATGCCCTTAAAAAATTTTGGTTCCGAGCAAGACGTGATAACCATGCTCAATACATTTCGTTATTCAAATGATCAGCTAGGCCAATTTATAACAAATGTGAAAAACAGTAATGCTTCTTCTCATACTATTATCAGTTTTACTGGTGATCACAATCTTCGAGGCCTTAACTATTCCGATCCTAGGGATACCGCGCTAAGTCATGCGGTACCATTTTATCTTTATGTCCCTAATGAATACGGGAAAACTAGCTTTTATGATAAAAATCGAGTAGGCAGCCATAAAGATATTTTACCTACGTTGTACCAACTGTCTCTTTCTGAAACAAACTATTATCGAACGGGCTGTGATTTATTAAAACAAGATCTAGAAATGACGTGGTGTAATGTTGGCTATAATCCGAATGTATATATCAATAGTGAAGGCGCTTATATTGTTCAATCAAAAGAATTTAGACCATGGGCCGATCGCGCTACTTTCGATTTAAAATTAGATAAACCTATTGTTTTAAGTAATGAACAATTACATGAAAAAACTCGTTGGAATAGCTTTACCGATTTATTATATTGGCAAATTATTGAGCAAATTAATCACACAGATTAAGTATTACTATTTAATTTATAAAAGTCGAGAGTAAGACTATTGAGGTCATGCGACAACCTAAAAGATTAGCCAATAATCTGAATAATATTCGAATAGGTGTAAAACTGATAATCTTTTAT
The DNA here is from genome assembly GCA_036251875.1 of Orbaceae bacterium lpD02. Lineage (NCBI taxonomy): Bacteria > Pseudomonadati > Pseudomonadota > Gammaproteobacteria > Orbales > Orbaceae > Orbus > Orbus sturtevantii. Next base: position 1,871,360 of record CP133960.1, read on the forward strand.
AACAAATGACTACCAGTTTTATCATCGCCAAGATAGCTAGAGTTAGAAACGCAATTGAGCACCGAACATTAAGGCAAGATTGCGATAATGATGGTCGCCCCTTTGGTGACCTACATTTACCCAAATATTGGCATCTCTATATAACATGCTTTCAATGCCCGCTTTGATTTCAGCAATATTACGTGAGCCAGATTGGTACACGCGGTCGCTATCCATTTTGATAGAAAACGGTTTACTGTTATATAACCAGTTCGTTTCCACAAAGATCTGACCACCAAAATCAGCTGTAGTTTTATTCGAATCAAGAATCGCACGTAATCCAAGCCGGGTTTGTAAATTATCACCATCACCCGTTACTTTGGAGCCATTAGATTCGGTATGCTCGTCAGCATCAATGCCCATCCACATCATTTGCCCTTGAGGTTGCAACCATAAGTTATAATAGTCAGTCGCTTTTGCTAAAAAAGTATAACCACTTTCAAGTGATGCATTGATGCCACTTAAATCATACTTTTCAGTATTTAGACTTTGACCATTAACCGATCCGTCTAAATCATTCCACATAATCCAGCTATCAACGTATGTCCCCGTTTTAGTTACATCATTTTGGTACCATGTACCATAAAGACCGATACTATAACCATCGATTTTACCGGATGAACGATTTCCTTTAAGGTTTGCATCTACATCATTGGTACTACGCCCATATCCGCCCATCACGCCTAAATGGAAGCGGTTCTTACCATTTGATGACCACACCGCGATATCACCGCCTAATTGAGTAACCGTCCAGTCGTTCTTAACATTAAGTTGGTTACCCGCACCAAATTTATTATGTCGATATTGATAACGTAACCACATGCTGGTTGTTTTACACTCTCCGGTTGCAAAATCAATATAAGATGTTTCGCCTTGGCGATCAGGCAAGCGAAGATTAAACATGCTATTAGCAGCAACAAGGTTAGCTAAGTAAGAACCTGCTTCTGGCCGTAATACCTCTTTCGTGGCGCTAGACGTTAAATACCAATTATTTACTGTCGCAGCATCAGCGCCTCGAACTAAGGAATAATCATAAGCGCCTGAAACAATGCGACCAGCTTGTACAAAGTTACCATCTGAATTGCCGTTAACATTAATAATTTCAATACCATTAATGGTTTTAGCTCCTAGTCCTCCCAAATTATTGACTTGCACATAAGTATTACCTGACGAATCACCATTAATAATTAACTTATCAATAGGGGAATTATCACTGCCAAGCTGGCCATTCATAATAATAAGCCCATCATTACCAGTATAGTTACCATTAACTGTTAAGGTATGTGGGCTCACTGAATTAGAAATAAATTGAACCGTAGAATGATCATTGCTCAAATTAGTTAAATTTGAACTCTGATCAAATTGCCAAATCGAATTATCACTTAACGCCATATTGGCAATTGCGGAACTAGCAGTGTGTACTTTACCAATAACCGTTGAGCCACTATCAACCAATACGTTTACCGTAGTGACACCTTGATCCCACTTTGGAGCAACGGTTCCCGTATAATCTTGAACATTCATTAAGCCCTGTTTGCCTTGCAGCAAACTATTATTACTTAATTTAACGTCTAACTCACCGCCCGCTGCTGCAATCCCATAACCTTGTTCGGATATGATGCTTGATTTTTGCAGGTCAACTGTTGAACCACTACGAATATTATTATTTTCCGCCGTGCCCATTAGCATATAAATGCCCCCAGCATCTAAACCTTTGCTGCGGATAGAACCATCATTTAATGATATATTCCCTGCATATTGAACAACCGCTCCGTGCGCGCCTTCACCTTGTGTTTCGACACTTGTTGCATTAAATAAGCCCGTATTACCGTAAAGATAACTACAAACCCCAATAGCATTAATACCTTTAGTGGCTACTTTACTGGTATTTAGATAAACATCCGCGCTGCCACGTGACCATATACCATAAGCCTTATCACCATAAGTATTAATGGTTCCATTTTGAAAGTTGACCTCATTAGAGCTATAGTTAGCTACAATGCCTATACTCTGTGCTCCATCGGTAATAATATGCGAGTTATTCCAATCAGAGATCGCACCACGATTACCACCAGAACCGGTTGCAGTCAGCTGTTCGCTATAAATCCCATAAGCCTGATCTCCCGCAGTATGTACGGTTACATTGTTAATGTACGCCTTAGTTTGAATAGGAGCTGAACCGTTATAGTTAGCACCACCAAGCTCAACGCCGTGTCCATTATTGCTGGAAGTAAAAACTGTTCCATTAGACAGCTTAAGCTGCGCTCCCATGATAGCTGAAACACCATACCTGCCAGCAGTAATATCAAAGTTATCAATATAGGCGGTGTTGATCACATTATTTTTTGAGACACTACCGTTTAAACTTACACCATCACGACCTGAATTAATTTTAATAACCGTTTTAATGCCCGCTAAATCAACCAAAGTAGATCCGGTGCTCGATAAGCCATCACTATTTGAAGTAATGGTTAAATCGCTACCGATAAAATTGGACCGCTCTCCCGTTGCCGTTGAATCGTGCCCGCTCCCCTGTATATCAATGCCTTTGCAATTGGCGGTAGTACAACGAATAGTCGTATTTTCTGCCGTCACTTTCGCGCCAAAAAGAACAAAAAGCGAACCGTCAATCGAACTATTTGTAATGGTTGCTTCTGTCCCGTTTGTTTCAACCCGAATATCGTTAAGATTATAGTTATCAAATAGATGACCCGGTTGTTTATCGTTGATATAAAGCGCTTCGCCTTGCGCAGCAAACGCACTAATTGATGTTATTGTAGCTAATAATAAACGACTGGTTAATGATTGTTTTAAATGTGAGGAAATGTGCACTTGTATGTACCTTCTTAAAATAAAATTATTATGAGTATTGATTTTATTATTATCAGCAATAAGCGCTGATTTTATACATGGTATAGTTAATTTTGACCTAAATCAATGACGATTTTTGCAGATAAAAACAATAAAAAGCACATTAAAAAAAATATATTATTTTTCAAGCGCAAATCTGCTTGATTTGGCATTTTACTAATATTTAATCACTTAAATTTAAGAGTTAAATGCAAATATTAACGTCAAGCAAAAATGATCTGACCTTATTTTAGTGAAGATAGTTTTAATATGGTAAAGGAGAAAGAAATGAAAAATTAATAGTTTAGGAGACGAAAAATAGGCAAAAAATAACCCAGATTAACTGGGCTATTTGCAACGATAAATTATAATGTAAATTACATGTTTGTTGTGAATGTACGCGCAATCACATCACGTTGTTGTTCAGCTGTTAATGAGTTAAAACGAACAGCATAGCCAGACACTCGAATAGTCAATTGTGGGTAATTTTCTGGATGTTTAACCGCATCTTCTAATGTTTCACGACGTAGCACATTAACATTTAAATGCTGACCACCTTCAACTTTTACTGTTGGCGCTACATCTAGTGGGATTTCACGATACTCGAACTGGCCAAGCTCTTTTGTTGATACAACTTGATCTTCTTCATATACTGATTTAGCCGCTACGCAACGAGCTTCGTTGGTACTATCATCCAATAACCAAAAAGAATTTAGAAGAGCGCTATTATCTGCTTTAGTAATTTGAATACCTGTAATCATTTTAAATCCTCCTAATGAGCTAAATGCCCTAAATTTGTTATGGTTAATATACCACTTCTTAAATTTGATTTAAATCAAAAAAACCTATTAATCTAATAATTATTATCTTTTGCTCTCGCTTTTATTTTAATTAATTCTTAATATTATTAGTCCTCCATGATAACGGCTATGTTTATTATTGTTTTTAGGTATAATTAAGAGTAAGACGCATCGCATAAATTATCATTACAACAAAATGTAGGCAGCTTATGGTTGAACAATTAACTTGGCATGATGTTATTGGCATCGAAAAAGAAAAAGACTATTTTAAACAAATTTTGCAGTATGTAGCCAATGAACGTAATAGTGGTAAAACTATTTATCCCCCGCAACAAGATGTATTTAATGCATTTCGATTTACTGCTTTTGCAGATATTAAAGTCGTTATCTTAGGGCAAGATCCCTACCATGGACCAAACCAGGCTCATGGTCTTTCTTTCTCTGTTTTACCTGGTATTAATCCCCCGCCTTCTTTAAAAAATATGTATAAAGAACTGGCTACGGATATTGTGGGTTTTGAGATCCCCAAACATGGTTACTTAGCATCTTGGGCTAAACAAGGTGTGCTGCTATTAAATAATGTGCTGACGGTACAAGACGGGCTGGCTCATTCACATGCTAAAATTGGTTGGGAAAAATTCACAGATCACGTTATTGACGTAATTAATCAAAACTTAACCGGGGTTGTATTTTTACTATGGGGATCACCAGCACAAAAAAAGGGACAGTTTATTGATCGACAAAAGCACCATGTTTTAACTGCCGTGCACCCTTCGCCGCTATCAGCTCATCGAGGTTTTTTGGGTTGTAAACATTTTTCCCAAGCTAATGAATTAATAAAGCAACAAGGTAAAACACCAATTGATTGGCAACCAAGGTTACCATAAGGCAATAAAATGAATAAAAAACATCGCCCTGGGTTGATTGAAATAGCAAATCTTGCTGGTGTAAGCAAAATGACAGTAAGTCGATTTTTACGAGATAGCAAGTTAGTATCTAAATCTTTGCAAGAAAAGATAGCGGCAGTGATTGACGATCTAGGCTATATTCCAAATAAAGCCCCAGATATGCTGTCTAATGCAAAAAGCCATGCAATTGGTGTCGTTTTACCATCTTTGACAAATCAGGTTTTTGCTGATGTATTAAAAGGTATTGAAATGATAACTGATGCTCGAGGTTACCAAACAATGATAACTCATACGGGCTATAATGCGGATAAAGAAGAGATGCGTTTACGTTCATTACTTTCTTATAATGTTGATGGTGTCATTTTGACTGAGCGCTCCCATAATTCCGCGACATTAAAAATGCTGGCAATTGCAGGAATTCCAGTTGTTGAGATTATGGATAGCATTTCGCCTTGCATTGATATGGCAGTCGGCTTTAATAATTTTGCTGCGACAAAAAACATGATTAAACGTATGATTGCAAAAGGTCGTAAGCATATTTTTTATTTTAGTGCTAGACAAGATTATCGAAGTATTATTCGCCAAAAAGCCTATGAAGAAGCGATGCTAGAGGCTAATTTATACCCTCATACTCTAGCAACCAAAGAGGCGTCATCTTACACTCTAGGTGCTAAATTATTACATAATGCGCTAAATGAGCACCCGAACATTGATGGTGTTTTTAGTACCAATGATGATTTAGCATTGGGTGTTTTATTTGAATGCCAACGCTTAGCTATTGAAGTACCAAAACAGATCGCCATAGTCGGTTTTCATGGACATGCAATTGGCCAAGCTATTTCACCAAAGCTTGCCTCAATACAAACTCCTAGAATAGAAATGGGCAAAACGGCCGCGGAACTATTATTAGCCCGCATAGATGGTAAGGAAGTCGCGAATAAAGTAATAGATCTCCCAGTAAAATATCTAGATGGCGAAAGCCTTTAATTCATTATTTAATAAGAATATTAACTCTTTTCATTCTCCTCCCTATAAAATTAAAATATGATAAAGATCACAAATTTCATTTTTCTAAGTTGAATTTGATGTAATAACATGCAAACTGTTACCCGTAACAGTTCAATATATCAAGGACCTATTAATGAAAGATAATAACAAATACGTATTTGTCTTAATGGGGGTTTCTGGATCTGGAAAATCAACTATCGCAAAGCAACTCGCTTACGATTTCGATATTACCTATTTAGATGGTGACTTTTTACACCCAAAAGCAAATATTCTAAAAATGCGTACTGGCACTCCTCTTAATGATGCAGATCGCGAGCCTTGGCTAAACCGTATTAGCGATGCGATTTTCGCAATGAGTAATATAAATTCGACTTCTCTTATTGTTTGCTCTGCTTTGAAACAGAAATATCGCAATATGATCCGTGGTGATAACGATAATGTTTACTTTATTTATCTAAAAGGCCAATTTGACACCATCGAACTAAGATTAAAACAGCGTCAAGGACATTACCAAAAAGTGAGCATGCTGCAATCACAATTTGATGTACTGGAAGAACCCACAATGGACGAAAAAAATATTTTTATTGTGAATATTGATCAACCATTAGCCAAAGTACTCAAAGAAACTAAATCGATTATTGATTATGTTTGTATAAATTGAGAGGTCATACATGAATCCTACTATACAATTGGTAACCCAAAGAATTATCGAGCGTTCCAACGTAACAAGAAAAGCATACTTAGAGAAAATCGAGCGAGCGATGTCAAAAAAAGTTGCCCGCGCTAGTTTACCTTGCAGTAACTTGGCGCATGGTTTTGCTGCTTGCTGTAATTTGGACAAAGATGATCTTAAAAATATTTTAAAAAGTAACATCGGTATTATCAGCTCATATAATGATATGTTATCCGCTCACCGCCCTTATGAATTCTATCCTGAGCAAATTAAAAAAGAGTTGCGTGATGTTGGTGCCGTGGGGCAAATGGCTGGGGGGGTGCCTGCAATGTGTGATGGCGTCACTCAGGGCGAGCCAGGTATGGAAATATCACTCATGAGCCGAGATATTATTTCAATGTCAGTTGCCATCGCTCTTTCACATAATATGTTTGATGGTGCACTATATTTAGGCATTTGCGATAAAATCGTACCAGGCTTATTTATCGGTGCGATGGCTTTTGGTCATTTACCCGCGATTTTTATTCCCGCAGGCCCGATGCCGTCAGGGTTACCAAATAAAGAAAAAGTTAAAATTCGCCAACTTTACTCTGAAGGCAAAGCGACTCGCGAGGATCTATTAGAATCAGAATCCGCATCATATCACACGAGTGGAACGTGTACTTTTTATGGCACTGCTAACAGTAATCAAATGGTGATTGAATTAATGGGATTACATTTACCTGGCGCGGCATTTGTTCACCCAGAAACGACCCTAAGATTTGAATTAACTAATGCAGCAGCAAGGCAAATTACTCGTTTAACTGAGCAATCGGGTAATTATATGCCGATCGGTAAAATGGTTGACGAATGCGTCATTGTTAACGGCTTAGTGGCATTACTTGCAACAGGAGGCTCAACAAATTTAACGATGCATTTAGTTGCAATGGCAAAAGCAGGGGGAATTATTATTAATTGGAGCGACATTTCTGAATTGTCTGAAGTCGTTCCATTGCTGTGTAAAATTTACCCTAATGGCCCTGCAGATATAAATTACTTTCAAGCGGCTGGTGGTACATCGGTTTTAGTTAGAGAACTGCTAGCGGGCGGCTTATTACATGAAGATGTTGAAACTGTGATTGGCCGAGGGTTGAGACGTTATACTCAAGAGCCGATTCTAGAGAATGGCAAATTGATTTATAGAGAAGGGCCACTCAAATCATTAGATGATAAGGTGATTGCATCATTTGATAAACCATTTAATTCTCATGGTGGCTTAAAAGTGATGTCTGGTAACTTAGGTCGTGCAGTAATGAAAACGTCAGCGATCGAATCTGCTCATCAAATTATTGAGGCGCCAGCAGTTGTGTTTAATAACCAGTATGATCTTGATGCTGACTTTAAAGCAGGTAAGTTAGATAAAAATTGTGTTGTCGTCGTTCGTTATCAAGGACCAAAAGCAATTGGAATGCCAGAGTTACATAAATTAATTACACCACTAGGTGTATTACAAGATCGTGGTTATCAAGTCGCATTGTTAACCGACGGGCGATTATCAGGCGCATCAGGTAAGGTTCCAGCAGCTATTCATGTAACACCTGAAGCGTATACTGGGGGGCTACTTAATAAAGTGCAAAACGGTGATATGATTCGTATGAATGGGCAAACGGGTGAAATGACATTATTAGTGGACGAAAAAGTACTAGCAGCCCGGATCCCTATTGAATTAGATCTAACCGCTTCTTATCATGGTTTTGGTCGAGAGCTATTTTCTGTTATTCGTGAAAATTTAACGTCCGCAGAAAAAGGTGCAGTAAGTTTTTAAATTTACATCACCGAGATACGTTACAAAAATAATCAAATAGAGTAAAAGGCGGTTTTTGACCGCCTCTATATTATTGGTAATTATTTGGTTGGTCGCATCGCTGGGAATAAGATAACATCACGAATAGTATGACTATTAGTAAATAGCATAACTGTACGGTCGATACCAATACCAAGGCCAGCGGTCGGTGGTAAACCATGTTCGAGTGCCGTAACATAATCTTCATCATAAAACATGGCTTCATCATCGCCAGAATCTTTTTGCTTAACTTGATCAGCAAAACGCTCTGCTTGATCCTCTGCATCATTTAATTCAGAGAAACCGTTACCGATCTCACGTCCACCGATGAAAAATTCAAAGCGATCGGTCACAAATGGATTTTCATCATTGCGCCTTGCAAGTGGTGAAACTTCCGCTGGATACTCAGTAATAAATGTTGGTTGAATTAGATTAACTTCAACAACTTCTTCAAAAATTTCGGTAACAACTCGCCCTAATCCCCACCCTTTTTCAATTTCAATACCAATTGCAGCGGCAATAGCGCATGCTTTATTAAAATCATCTAAATCAGCAATATTAGTTTGCGGTCGGTAGTGGCAAATTGATTCACGCATGGTCATTTTAATAAATGGCTTACCAAAATCAAACGTATGTTCGCCATACTGCACCACAGCAGAGCCAGTAGTAATAATGGCTAAGCGGCGAAATAATGATTCTGTAAGTAAAATTAGGTCCTTATAATCAGCATAAGCCATATAGAGTTCCATCATCGTAAACTCTGGATTATGCCGCGGTGAAACACCTTCATTGCGAAAATTACGATTAATCTCATACACTCTTTCAAAACCGCCAACAACCAGCCGTTTTAGATAGAGCTCCGGCGCAATACGCAAATACATATCTAAATCGAGCGCATTATGATGTGTGATGAATGGTTTAGCTGCTGCACCACCAGGAATGACTTGCATCATTGGCGTTTCAACTTCCATAAAGTGTTTTTCTGCCATGAACTGGCGGATTTCAGCTACAATTTGTGAACGCACTCTAAAAGTGTTACGTGAGCCATCATTTGTGATCAAATCTAAATAACGTTGACGATAACGTGTTTCCTGATCAGCAAGACCGTGAAATTTATCAGGCAGGGGCCTTAATGCCTTGGTGAGTAAGCGAATTTCCTCACAATGAATAGAAAGTTCACCGGTTTTAGTTTTAAACAAATACCCTTTAGCTGCAATAATATCGCCTAAATCCCATTTTTTAAACTGTTCATTGTAGACCCCTTCAGCTAGCTCATCACGCGTGACATAGAGCTGTATTTGTCCACCGACATCTTGCAAGGAAACAAAGGAAGCTTTTCCCATAATTCGACGCATCATCATTCGGCCAGCAACCGCAACATAAATTTTCGCTTCAGCTAGTTCTTCATTTGTCTTCTCACCATACTGCGCATGCAAATCACTCGAAATCGCATCGCGGCGGAAATCGTTTGGAAAAGCAATACCTTGCTCTCTAATATGGGCCAATTTTTCACGACGATTTTTTAGCTCGTTATTTAGCTCTTCTAAGCTAGTATTAATTGATTCTGGTTGCTGTGTTGACATGGTTTTACCTTATAACTCGTTATAAGCCTGCTTTTAGGCTCTCTTCAATAAATTGATCTAAATCACCATCAAGGACGGCTTGTGTATTACGCGTTTCAACGCCAGTACGTAGATCTTTTATGCGTGAATCATCTAAAACATAAGATCGGATCTGGCTACCCCAACCAATATCTGATTTATTCTCTTCCATTTGCTGCTTTTCTGCATTTTTTTTATGCATCTCTAGTTCATATAATTTAGCTTTTAACTGCTTCATTGCCTGATCTTTATTGCTATGCTGAGAACGATTATTTTGGCACTGAGTAACAATCCCCGTTGGGACATGAGTAATACGTACTGCCGATTCGGTTTTATTAACGTGCTGCCCTCCCGCTCCAGACGCTCGATATACATCAATGCGTAAATCGGCAGGATTAATCTCAATATCAATATCATCATCAACTTCTGGATAGATAAATACAGAAGCAAAAGAAGTATGCCTACGATTTCCTGAATCAAAAGGACTTTTACGGACTAGACGATGGACTCCCGTTTCGGTTCTTAGCCAGCCAAATGCATAATCACCTGCGATTTTAATAGTGGCAGATTTGATACCAGCAACATCACCATCGGAGACTTCCATTACCTCTGTAGCGAATCCTTTTGATTCAGCCCAGCGCAGATACATTCGCAATAGCATTTCAGCCCAGTCTTGGGCTTCTGTTCCTCCAGAACCCGATTGAATATCCAAATAACAATCTGCACTATCGTATTCACCAGAAAACATACGACGAAATTCAAGCTTATCCAATTTTTTTTCTAGCTGAGCTAATTCAAAGTTAGTTTCATCAAAGGTATCTTGATCTTCAGCTTCAATCGCGAGTTCGAATAAACCTTCAACATCGTCCATGCCTTGAACAAGTGAATTGATAGTATCAATAATTTCTTCTAGTGCTACGCGTTCTTTTCCGAGTGATTGAGCTTTTTCTGGATTAGACCATACGTCCGCCTGCTCGAGTTCACCGTTAACTTCCTCAAGACGCTCTTTCTTCGCCTCATAGTCAAAGGTACCCCCGAATAATCGAAGTACGCTCATTAATTTCAATAATTTTATTTTTAGTAGGATTAATTTCAAACATAAATGTTATCGTTACCTTTCATTTTTAGTCATAATTGATTTTATATACTGTAGGCGAACCCAAGTGAAAAATATAAAATTTTGGTAATAATTAACTATTTTAGCGGATTTAAAGCATAGAATATAGAGCTACTAACAAAAATCGTTATATCATTGCCTCATAATCATGCGTATAAGCAGGATTTTATTATCGATACGATTTAAACCTGTTCGTAAGAATGATTCTAATAATCTGAAAGAGGACTAAAAAAGGGCTCAATTTAGAGCCCTTTTTATCACGATGAATATATCAAAATGAATACTATTTATTTTTACATAGCAAAGGATAAATAATTCCAGCTAATATTGCACCAATAATAGGGCCAATCCAGAAAATCCATAGCTGATCTAATGCCCAGCCTTGAACAAAGACTGCTTGGCTGGTCGCTCTGGCAGGATTTACCGAAGTATTTGTTACGGGAATGCTAATTAAATGAATAAGCGTCAAACCTAAGCCTATCGCTATTGGCGCAAAACCAACAGGTGCTTTACCATGTGTAGAACCCATGATGATCATTAAAAAAGCAAATGTCATTACGATTTCACAAATAAAACCCGCAATAAAACTATACTTAGCAGGAGAATGTGCTCCGACCCCATTCGCGGCAAAACCATCGGACAATGAAAAACCTACTTTGCCACTTGCGATAAAATATAGCACTGTAGCTGCGATAATACCGCCAATAACTTGAGCAATAATATAAGGCATAACATCTTTTAGTGGAAAACGCCGTCCCACAGATAAACCTATCGTCACGGCAGGATTAAGATGACAGCCCGAAATATGACCAATCGCGTAAGCCATCGTTAATACGGTTAAGCCAAATGCCAAAGCTACACCCGCAAAACCAATTTCAGATCCAGCCAATACTGCACTTCCACACCCACCCAAAACTAACCAAAACGTGCCAAATGTTTCAGCTAAGCATCTTATTTTTAGAGAATACATAACAATCCTTTAACGATTTAAAATAATACTTAATTTTATTTTTTATCTTAAAAAAATAAATGAGAATAATATGACTCATTTATATTGATAAAAAATAAGCGTCCATTATTTATCACTTTTATTTTTAATCGTCAATTTCAGTACCCAGAAATTACATAAACCATATAAATGATAAGCAATTTTTTTACAAAAGAATGCCGTCCAAATAAAATATGGCTATTTGAAAATATGATTAAGATGGTCTGCTAGATGAGTATGTGGTAAACAGAAAACCAATATGAAAAACTCAATAATAGTAACGTAGATAGTACTATAAAAATTAAAATAAAAAAGGCGCTATCAATCAAAATAGCGCCTTTCAATCATTGGTTAAACCTAATTATTTTGCTGCAGCATATAACTGAGCGACTTTATCCCAGTTAACGATATTCCAAAATGCACTGATATAATCGACACGGCGATTTTGGTATTTTAAGTAATAAGCATGCTCCCAAACATCAAGCGTTAAAATTGGGGTACCACAAACACCTGCAAATTTTTCACCCATAATTGGGGTATCTTGGTTTGGCGTTGAAACAACGGCTAATTTACCATTTTGAACAACTAGCCATGCCCAACCAGAACCAAATCGAGTTGTAGCCGCGGCTGCAAATTTTTCTTTAAATGCATCTATAGAGCCAAAATCTTTTTCGATTGCAACTTTTAAATCACCTTTTAATTCCGTACCTACTTTCAACAGTTCCCAAAATAAAGTGTGATTAACATGACCACCTGCATTGTTTTTAATTGCAGCTAATTTTTCTGTAGGAACTTTGTCTAAGTGTTTTAGTAAATCTTCTGCTGATAACGCTTGCAGATCTGCCGCCAAAGATTCAACCGCAGCATTAGCATTATTTACATAAGTTTGGTGGTGTTTATCGTGATGCAAATGCATAGTTTCTGAATCAATGTAAGGCTCTAAAGCATCATATGCATAAGGTAAAGGGGGGAGAGAGTAAGCCATAGTAGTGCTCCTTTTAATCATTATAGAAAATAATAGTAAATTCTAGTTTAATCTTTTAAGTATACCCACTTTGTCGGTTATCTCAATCTATTATTTTTATAGTCCATATCTATTTTTGGAACATATCATTCAAGCTATTAAAAATTTATTTTTCTGATTTATATTAATTATTTCTAAAATTAATTTATCCGTGGCTACCGCATTAAGCAAATTTGGGGCAAATCATGAGTGGGATGATTTTGAATGGTAAGATCAGCTTTATACCATTTAGCTAATGAACTTTTAGTTAATACCTCATCAGGTTTACCTTGTTCGACTAATTTACCTTTATGTACTAAAAAAATACGATCTGCATAAAGCGCCGCTAAATTGAGATCATGCAAAATGCAACAGACGCTAAACGGTTCGTTACGAGTAATTTGATGTAATAAACGTAACATTTGCTGTTGATGGTAAAGATCAAGTGCAGACGTCGGCTCATCTAAAAAAAGTAATCGAGGCGTTGGTTTCGGCTGCCACAACTGCGCTAGTACCCGAGCAAGTTGAATACGTTGTTGCTCACCACCAGATAATAAACGATAATCTTTATGACAAATACTTTGGCTCTGCGTTTTTTTAATAACGTCGTCTATCGCTTGATTAAAGTATTGCTTACCATAAGGGGCTCGGCCCATCGCAATAACATCTTTGGCACTAAATGGAAACGTGATATTACAGCTTTGTCGCATAACAGTTCGAACTTTGGCTAACGCTTGTTTATGCCAATCAATCAATCGCCTACCAAGTAAATAACATTCTCCCTGATTTGGCGTTAAATAACCAGTAAGTAAACGTAATAGCGTTGATTTTCCTGCACCATTAGGGCCAATCACTACTGCTAATTCACCTTGATTAATATTTAATGAAACATTATCAATTAATCGATGAGGTCCAATTTGATAACTTAAGTTTTTAGCATCTAACATATCGCGCCACTTTTTTTACGTAAAATTAACCAGAGAAAATAAGGGCCACCAATTAAGCTTGTAAATAAACCAACAGGTATTTCATTCGGAGAAACTAATGTTCTTGCTAATGTATCAGCAATTAATAATAAACTGCCACCAGCCAAAACTGTCGCGGGAACCAAATAGCGGTGGTCTGCGCCAATTTTAAGCCGTAACATATGAGGCACCGCCAGCCCAACAAAAGCAATAATACCACTCACCGCAACCGCTGTGCCAATAAGTAACGCGCTGAGTAATATTAACTTGCGCTTAGTTTTTTGTACATTTAATCCCAAGTAATGGGCATCTTCATCCCCAAGTTGCAAAAGGTTTAGTGATTTGCTCATAAAAACCACCACTATAGATGCTGGCAGGATCAATGTTGAGGCAATAATGACTGATTGCCATTGACCTTTACCTAAATGCCCCATTGTCCATAATGAAAGCTGCCTTAACTGCTGATCATCACTAATATAGCTCAACAAGCCAATTAATGAAGCCGTTAATGCATTGATCGCAACGCCAGCAAGTAATAACAGTGTTGCAGAACCATGCCTTGTATGACTTAAACTATAAATAATCAGACATATTACAAGCCCACCAATAAATGCCGCAACCATTTGGCTATAAACCGATAAAAATGAAGGAAGTGGGATTGGAAGCATAATGATAATGCCGACGCAAAGTGCGGCCCCGCTACTGATACCTAATAATCCTGCATCAGCAAGCGGGTTACGGAAAACGCCTTGCATAACAACCCCAGAAGTGGCTAACGCTATACCAACAATAACTGCTAATAATACTCTTGGAAGGCGAATATTAAACCAAATATCCCATAAAGGATCATCAAAAGGTAATACGAGTAGTGTTTTAAATGAGAGCGATAACGCCCCCAAGTTAATAGAAATAAGCGCCGAACTTATTAATAATACCGCTAAGCCAATTATAATATACTGCTTTTTTTTAAGTAAGCTTTGAGTTTTCATCAAAAGAAACTAACCTTGCTTGCTGCTACGTTCGACTACCAAATCAGGATCAATTATTGAATACTCATCACAAGTTAATTCAGTTTGATTACTAAATTCTATTATTATTTTGGCCAAATCACTGCGCGCAACATAACCATGCACTTCTTGCTTTTGGTAAAATTTAGCATTATGCGTTGACTCGCTATCAACTAATCCACCAGGTCGCAAAATTATATATTGCATCGAACTCGTTTTTAACCAAACCTCAGCCAGAGTTTTTTCTCTTACTGCGAAACCAAAGGCTTTTTTGGCGCGTTCAGATAATGTTAACCAACTATCACCACAGCCAAGCGATGTAACTAAAATTAATCGGTTAATCCCTACTTTTTCCGCTTGGTTGATAATATTTATTTGCGCTTGATAATTAGCACCAACACCACCTAATGTGGATATAATGGTCGCGTCTTTACCTGCAATGACGCAAGCTTGTTCAACTAAAATTGCATCATTTGCATCACCAATTAATGTTTTTATTCCCAACGTGTTGAGTTTGTCAGAATTGTCTTGAGTACGCACAACAGCAATACATTTATCACCGCGAGCAAGTGCTTGCTTTGCGACTTCCCAACCCGTTCCTCGACTAGCACCAAATATTAATAGCGTTCTCATATAATTCCTTATTTAGTGAGCTGAACTAATTTTCGATAAGAGTCAAGTTGCTCTGCCTGTAATTGACGGTGACTATCTCGGCCAACAAAAATTTTAAACATAGCTTGGCCTGTGGTATTTAAAAAAATGATAGACGCCGTATCCATTCCCATGAATTTCCGCTCAACCAACGCAATATGCTGACAATTTTCGGCTTTTATATGCCCACTAAGTCCTGATTTTTCTCTTAAATTGAAATATCCATGGCGATGAAAACCACTTGGTAGTTCACCTTGGTATTCAAAAATGATGTCGGGTGAATTAATTAATAAAGTGACAGAACCCCATTTAACAACCTCATCCCATACTTGGTCAAAATAACTGCTGGCAAGAATATGTTTTTGAGGCATTGCATTAATTACATCGAGCAGAGAAACTTGGTATTCTTGGGCAATTTTTTCTAATGTTCCGTCAGGCTCGGTTGCCATTAATTCGGTTAAATTCGGCTGTGCCATAAGTATTATCCTTGTTGTTATGTTGGTTTTAATATCACTTTTCAATATTATTTAGTTTTATATGTTCTACTGCTGAGTTTTCTGGTCTTTTAATACTATTGGAACCACCATTTGGGTTTTTAGTTGCCATACTTTCTATCTGTCTTTTAGCTAGTTCAGGTTCATTAAGCACCATCAATAATTTTTGTAATGCAAACAGTAAATTGCTCGCCCAAAAACGACCCGATGTGGTCAAGCGTAAAATAAGATGATCACTCATTAGCAGACCGACTTGATGCCATTGTTTGATCAACGGTAATAATTGATTAGCATGTATTGTTAACGCATTTAAATCCACTCGGCCTGCCTCGATGCCTCCTTGTAGCCGATGTAACCACCCTAGCTGAGAACCTGGTTGTAACATCATCATTAGTGGTTTTTGCTGCTTATTTAGCTGTTGATAATAGCGTTCTAAATTACGGTCAATCATAAATGATTGACCATTTAAATTACCACCAGCACAAGAACCAAAAGCTAAATAATCTGCGCCTTGTTTAATTAGCAAATTATATAAATTACGTTCACGAGTTGTTTTACCAAAATGACTATTACTTAATTGGTTCCAACCAAGTTGCGCTAAATATTCAACACCGGTTCGATAAAACTCGGCTTTCTCCTGAGCATCAGCAACGACCACCCGTCCATTTTCTACGCCTTTAAATAAAGGTGTTGTCGGTAGTAAATTGAGCGCATAAAGATCGACACCATCTAGAGGCAAATCACCGATAATAGCTAAATCTTTTGACCATGTTTGTAGTGTTTGCTTTGGTAAACCAAAAATTAAATCGCAGACTACCGCGGCCTTATCCCTCATAGCAAGATCGGTTAAAAATTTAATCGCTTGCTGCTTATCAGAAGTGCGACCTAACCGTTTACGAATATTGGTATTAAAGGTTTGAATACCGATAGAGAAACGGTTCGCTCCAGCCTCAAGACATGCATCAATTTTTTCATCATCAAAATTTAAAATTCGCCCTTCAATCGTAATTTCACAATCCGGTGCTAAAGGGTAGTTCCGTCTAATTGTGGTAATAATTTGATGTAATTCGTCCGCACTTAATGCTGTCGGTGTACCGCCACCAAAGTAAACAGCATGAATGGGTGCAGACTGTGATAAGGCGCTATTTGCATCCATTAATAGCTCTTCAATCAGATATTGGGTATAGCGCTTTGTATCATGTTGATGCAAGGGATTTTGATAAAATCCACAGAATAAACAATGCGTTGCACAAAAAGGAATATGAATATACATTAAACGCTTCGATTTAGGCATCACTTGTTGCTGTAAATCTTGCCACGTTTGTTGTAGTAATGATTTGTCAATAGGGGTAGAGCCTCTAAAAGGCATAACAGCCCAGCGATCTTTAAAGGGAACATTACCCGCTTGAGCATAAAATGGCGTCATGTCTAACGTCATACAATCTCTCTTTATTATTTTAATGAGAATGATAATCATTTATTAAACAATAATTATTCTCATTTAGCAATAAATAATGCTAAATTTTCATAAAATATAATCATTTGATTTAATTTAATAAAAAATAAATTAACTAAATAGATTTACAAATTAAATGATAATAATTATCATTTCGAATTAAAAATAACAATAATATGGTGTAATTATGAGAAAAAAATTGACTAAGACCTGCCTCGTATCATCACTTACATTTGCCTTAATTAATATCGCTTATGCAGGTACAACCACAAATAAAATAGAACCAAATAAACAAGAGACTATTATTGTAACTGCTGCCCGTAGCGAACAATCAATTTGGGATAGCTCTGTTTCTGTCTCCGCAATAAATAGCGAAGACATTCAAAAAAATAATGGTGATTCAATTGTTGAAACTCTTCGTGATATTCCCGGGGTAGAAATTTCGGACAACTCTTTAGCAGGGCGAAAACAGATTATAATACGCGGGGAATCATCATCTCGAGTTTTAATTCTTATAGATGGACAAGAAGTTTCATACCACCGTTCTGGCCATGGTTCTGGCGCAGGGATTTTAATTGATATGGAATCGGTTGAGCGAGTAGAGTTAATTAAAGGACCTTATTCTGTATTATATGGTTCACAAGCGATAGGCGGTGTGGTGAATTTTATTACTCGTAAAGGTAGTGATAATAATCTGCCATTTAATGGTCACGTCAAATTCATCTATGATGGTGCAACCAATGGGCGCACGGAAATGGGCTCGCTTTATGGGACAGTTGATAATATTTTCAATTATCGCATCAGCGGCACCTATTCAGAGCAAGGGGCAAGGAAAACCCCTGAAGGTCGCTTAGAGCATACCAATTTTGATAATGATAGTATCAGTTCGTGGTTTGGGCTCAATTTAGATAAACATAAAATTGGCTTATCCTTAGATCGTTATAAGCTCAATACGGAGTCATATGCGTCTAAAGCAGACCTAAAGGATATGAATGATTTCCTCGTTAGCATTCCTAAATTACAACGTGAAAAAGCTGGTTTATTTTATGATTATGAGATAGATGGCTCACTCATTAAAAATTTACATATTGATGGTTACTACCAAACGCTTAAAAGAACATTTATCAATAGAATCGATATGTCTGGCCCTGACATGTTTACCAATACTCAAACCAATGATAAACAAAAAACGACTGGCATCAATCTACAAGTCGATCTCATTCCAACTGAACAAATAAAATTAATTCTGGGTGCGCAATATTTAATTGATTCCGTAGATCAAATCTCAAATAAACAATTAGATATGTATTACAAACCGAGTGTAGCATCACCGCTACCACTCTTCGACTATACAAAATTGACAGCAGGAAGCAATAGCTGGCAGCAAAAACATTTTTCATTATTTGCGCAAAATGATTGGAAAATTACCGATAATTGGAATTGGAATATTGGTTTACGCCAATATTGGGTTAGATCTGAATTAAAAAATGGCGAGCAAAATGTATCTTGTATTAATCGCCCATCAACTGCGCCCTGCGCACCATCAAGTACCATTGATAAACCAAGTAAAGATAGTGATGATACCTTAGTTGCTTCAACTGGGGCTACCTATAGCGGTTTTGATGATATTATTTTACGAGCCTCTTTTGCGCAAGGTTACGTTTATCCAACGCTAACTCACCTATATGCAGTAACTAATGCCCATACTCAAGAGATATACGGTAATCCTAATTTAAAAGCAGAAAAATCAAATAACATTGAAATTGGTATGCGCTTTAACCAGAGCGATTGGTTAGTTGATAGTGCACTATATTACGCTGCTGCAAAAAATTATATTGACCAGATGGAGTGTAATGGGGCTGCAATTTGTAATGGACTCAGTAATAACGGCAGTACAACGCGGACTTATTATTATAATGCGAATAAAGCCAAAACCTACGGTTTAGAATTTTCAATTGATTATTTAGGTTGGGATATAACACCTTACTTAAGAGGTAATATTTTACGACGTCAGCTACAAACAAACACTTATAAAACATTTGATAGTGGTAACCCCACTTTTAGTGGCTCATTTGGCGTCAAACACACCGCTTATTTTAACCATCTTGACCTTGATTCAGACCTATTTATGCGAGTTGCAACGGATGCAACCAAAAAAAGTGATACGGAAACTTACTATTATGGCGGTTGGTCTACATTAAACTTATCTATGGTGGTGTCATTTGGTCTTCAACGACAATATCAACTTGGCTTAGATCTGAATAATATTTTAAATAAAAAATACACAACTGTTTATGAAACAGTTCCAGCAGCGAAATTTAATGCGGTGATTGCTGCCAGCATCAAATTCTAATCAGGAGGAACTATGATAAAAATAACCAACGCTTGCCATCTTTTCTGGTTTTTTCTCACTGCGGTTATATTAACGACTATTGCCCCATTGAGCTATGCAAAAGAACGAATTGTTACCGCTGGTGGGTCGATAACAGAGATAATTTATGCTTTAGACGCAAACGACGAATTAGTAGGGGTCGATATGACGAGTACCTATCCTCAAGAAGTTAAATCACTACCTCAAATTGGCTATTGGAAACAACTCAGTATTGAAGGTATTTTATCTCTTAAACCCTCTCTATTTATTGCTTGGCAAGATTCAGAGCCAGAACTTATTTTTGAGCAACTCAAGAATGCTCACGTCGCTACATTACGTTTACAACGGGTTCCCAATAACCTACCTTTACTATTGGCAAATATTAAACGCGTGGCTAATGCGATTAATCGAAAAAGCCAAGGTGAACAACTTATTACACTGATTTCATCGCAAGTACAATCCGTTGAAAAACTTATCCAAAATCAAGCTAAAAAACCAAAAGTATTATTTTTATTTAGCATTTCAGGTACGACACAAGTATCAGGAAAAAATACCGTTGCTGATAGTGTGATAACGCTTGCGGGTGGAGAAAATATTGCGACTCATGATTTTTATAAAAACTACAGCACTGAGGCGATTATTACAGCGAATCCAGATATCCTATTAGTTACTAGCCAATCACTTGATGCTATTGGCGGTAAAAAAAATCTATCACAATTTCCGGGTATTATTCACACTAATGCTTGGAAAAATAATCGAATAGTGAGTATCGATCAAGCGCTCATTCTGGGCATGGGACCACGCATTGGTGAAGCGGTAAGTAGCTTATATAACGGATTTTATCGTTCACCGAATAAAGAAGATTAAAACGCGATCATAATAGGTATTATTGATTATTTTTAGTTTCTGCCAGTACAATATGTACTGGCAGAGCGCCATAAAAAAAGTTTTTAGATTAATAGCAAATTTCATAACATGGTTTATAAGCGGTTCCGCCGGGTAATTTCATGCGGTGTTGCACGACAAAACTACGTAATAGTTCATCAAGTTGCTTCATTATTTGCGGGTCGCCTTGTAGTTTATAAGGACCATGTAGTTCTATCTGTTTCATACCCGATTCTTTAACATTACCTGCTACAATACCAGAAAAAGCTCTGCGTAAATCTGCTGCAAGCTGTTCAACTGGTTGTTCTTTATGTAAATTTAGAGATGCCATATTTTCATGGGTTGGCTCAAAAGGGTGTTGTAATTCTTGCGTGATTTTTAGTGTCCAATTAAATCCATATGCATCACCACTAGTTAAACGAGAGGATTTAACTTGTTTTACA